>CAZKOB010000001.1:0-73520 GCA_964554265.1 uncultured Bacteroides sp.
AAGGTTTCGTTTGCTATGGATGGACTTAGTGTCAAAAAGAAAGAAGAAATGTCACTTAAAAAATCTGCAATTTATGCAGTTGTCTTCACAGATTCCTCCGTCGCTTCGCGCCACGCCCTCCGTCGCAAGCGACGGAGGAGTCTGTGAAAACACCCCAAAAGCAACCCTTACAATAAAAAGATTATGAACTTAAAAATATTCTGTATGTTTTGCTTAGAGCTTTAGGATTGCTCCATGAGGTTTGCTGCTCATCGTGAATACCAGTTTGCCTCCGTTTGCAATATCTGAATGTTTGATAACCGGAGCGGTGAGTTTCTTTCCGTTCAGTCTGATGTCCTTTATATAGATGTCCGCATCACTCTTGCGTTGCACCTCCACTGTGAATATTTTGTCTTCCCCGACTTTCAATACTGCTTTGTCTACAGAAGGAGAACCTATGACATATTCGCCGGATGCAGGGTTCACCGGATAGAAACCTATTGCCGAGAAAACATACCATACGGACATTTCTCCGCAGTCGTCATTGCCTGCATAGCCGGAAGAGGATGTATTGTACAGTTCCTTTTTTATATGACTGACAATCTGCTGGGTCTTTTGAGGTTGTCCGGCAAGAGCATAAAGGTATGCCACATGGTGGCTCGGCTCGTTTCCGTGTGCATAGAGTCCTACAAATCCCGAAGCATTGTCGTTCTTTTCTCCGCTTGTCTTTGTAGAAGTAAAGAACTCATCCAGCTTTTTACAGAAAGCGGCTTTTCCGCCCGTCAGTGAGACAAGGTCATCTACATTGTGCGGAACATACCAATAATATTGCCATGCGTTGCCTTCTGTGAAAGCCGAACCGCCGTTTGAACCGTATCTGTATGGGTCGAAAGGCATAATCCATTCATCTTTGCTGTTCTTTGGCTGGAAGAAATGGCTTTCATGATTGTATAGGTTGCGATAATAGGCTGAGCGCTTCATGAAATATTCGTAGTCTTCCGTTTGTCCGACATGTTTTGCAAGTTGTGCCGCACACCAGTCGTCAAAGCTTTGCTCGAGGGTTATTGATACGGATTGGGTCTGTATGTCTTCCGGCATATAGCCGTATTTGTCCCACACCTCGAATGGAGAGTTTAAATGTGAAGTGGTAAGGCTGCCTTTCACTGCGTCATAAAGAACATTCTCCCACGACTCCGCTCCGTTCTGCTTGCTGCCACGAGGGTCATGGCAGAGTCCTTTCAGTACGGCATCTACGACAACCGGTACTGCGTGATTGCCTATCATACAATAGTTGTCCTGTCCCCAAAGTTGCCATATAGGAAGATAGCCGTAGTATTCATATTGTTTCAGCATACTTGTGACAAAGTCGGAGGTACGTTCCGGTTCGATGATCGTATACAGCGGATGTGCTCCTCTGAAAGTGTCCCATAATGAGAATGTGGAATAATGCGTATGCCCGTCTGCCACCTTCGCCACAGAATAGTCGGCTGTCATATATTCACCGTTTACATCTGAGAATGTATTCGGCTGAATCATGGAGTGGTAAAGTGCTGTGTAGAAAATCTTCATCTCTTTTTCGTTTGTCTTCACACCGATTTTTCCGAGTTCTTTATTCCATGCGTTATATGCTTCCTTGCACAAAGTGTCGAAATCTTTTCCTTTGGTTTCAGCCAGCATGTTTTCTCTTGCATTTGCGATGGATACGGGAGATAGAGCCACTTTGCATACAACTTGTTTCTGATTTCCGAAACAGAATGTACCTTTGATGTCCGTTCCGTTGCTGACACGTGTGTTCTTGTAGAGTGTTCCGTTGTTCCACACTTCCCAGTTCTTGATAGGGGAAGAGAATTTCATGCTGAAATATATCTTTCTTAATTTCGCCCATCCGGTGATGATGCGATAGCCTTCTATCGTATATTCGTCGACGACCCGAATCTGTGAGTTCTCGATTCTTCGTCCCCATGAACCCTTGTTTGCCGAATGGTCGAGGTCTATATAAAGCATTGCTTGTTTTCCTTGCGGATAAGTGTAGCGGTGCACTCCTGTGCGTGCAGTAGCTGTCAGTTCGGCAAGAATGTCATTGTCTTTGAGTCTTACCTTGTAGTATCCGGGTTTTGCCTCTTCCTCGTCATGGCTGAATGTGCTTTGTCGACGGAGTTCTGTCGTCGGCAGCAGCAGAATGTCTATGAAGTCGGCTGCTCCTGTACCGCTGAGTCGGGTATGCGAGAAACCGTAGATGGTATTGTCGTTGTAATCATACCCAGAGGCTTGCGCCCAATCAGGAGCTTCACGCGTGTCCGGTGAAAGCTGAATCATTCCGAACGGCACTGTGGCTCCCGGATAGTTGTTTCCGCTAAGACTTTGTGCTACAGCTCCTGTACCTATAAACGGGTCTACATGCCCTGCATAATCTTCTTGTGCATACATGCCTGAAGACAAGGCTATGAGTAATGTGGAAATTGTATATTTTAATGTTTTCATTTTGATTGGATAATTATGATTGTACTCCTTTTTTTTGTTCTTGGATTTTTTCAGCGAAAGGAAGAGTGAACCACTACATTCTTTTTGAGGCAGATATTATTGCACTTGTCAAAGTGAATGTAGTCAGAGCTGTTTTCACCGGAAGGAGTGTCCACCACGTTTCCTGTAACCCAAATATGGTCGGAAGAACGCGCTTCGATGATATTTCCCGATTTTATTTTGAAGCGGTTTGAATCTATGACAATGTTCCGGTGTACGGCACCTGCATACCTGTCATTCTCAGGAGCGATAGCAATGGCCGGAGAACCGCCATCTATGAATCTGTTGTTGCGTATTATCACATTGCGTACAGCTCCTGACTCATACCAGCTGCGTGCATCATCGGATATAAGTATAGCCGGCATAGGAAGACGATAAAAAGTGTTGTTCTCTATACTTATCTTTCCTCGCGTTGTAACCAAAATACCTCTGGTTGGCAAACGGGAAAAATAATTGCCCTTGATATCTACATCTGGTGTCCATGTCACATTTTCTACTACAATGTCGTCTTTGCTTCTTACATTTTCACCTATTTCCTTATCAAGAGTCAAAATCGTTTCATAGTCGTTGATGAATTCTGTTTGTTTGACGGTCGCTTCTTCCACGCATAAAAGGGTATGAGCATCGACCAACTCGATTTTGTCTCCTTTCGAGAAACTTTCAAATCCAAAAGACTGTCCATGCATGAATTTCACTCTTATCCGCTTTTTATCTATATAGTCCGTGACTTTCAGATGAGTACCGTGTATGTTGACGGCATCATCGTGAGCTCCTTCAAAATAGGAGTCTTCTATGCATATTTTGCCTTTGCATCCGGACATCTGTACAAAATCCGCGAATCCTGCACATGTGCGTCCGCTACCTGGTTCGGGCGCACACCACAAACGACGGTATGTCAGATTTTCGGAATATTGTCCTACAATGCCGAAATTGCCTAAAAAATAGATTTGCAAATCTTCAAGCAGTATGTTTTTACTACGTTGTATAAATCCGCATACTTCGTTGCGTATGGTGTGTCTCATCTGGTATACCTCTCCGACATGAAAAGGCGGTGTTTTTCCATAATGGAAGCGTACAACTCCTGTTTCTGTTTCTTCTGCTTTCTGTATTCCCTCCATCGGCGATTCGCAGCGGCAGGTGGTATTGGTTTCCGGAAAGAAAACCTGTGCGAGTCCTCCTTCAAATTGCCATCCGTCTCCTTTCCATCTGAATCTTCCGTCGTTTATTTCATAATCTGACGAGTGGTGTATATGAACTGTTATGTAGTTTTCACCTGTTTCCGTAACTGTCATTTCCGGTACAGACGGGTCGGCTGATGTGATGGTGAGATTCCTCATGACGATATTCTCGCAGCTGTCTATCACGAATGTCGTCATTTCACCATGTGTGATGAGCCTTGCACCATTGCCGTCGATAGTGACGTTTTTCAAGTTCTTCAGCCATAGTCCGATATGCTTCGTCGGGTCCGGGTTTTCTTCTGCTGATGTCGTGTTTGACACATGGTACAGTTGACATGAAGCGGATGTGCGGTACAAACCGTAATCTCCGTTTTCCAATTTGATGGTCACACTTTTTCCTTTATATCGGGAAGCCTCCCATATAGCCTGTTGCAGTGCAGATGTAGCATCTCCTTCTGTTGCCGATACATTGATGACACGTTCCTTTTCTGCATACAGTAGGGGACTATAGGCGAGGAACAATGAAGTGAAAATTATATTTCTGATTTTTCCCATTGTCTGCATTATTGTATTGTTATATGTATTTTGCAGAAAAGCAAACAGCCGGCTGCCTGTGTGGCATTTGCTTTTCTGCCAGTGAAATGTTATATTTCCAATATATCTCCTTTCTTCAGATACACACTTACACAATGCTTCTCATCAAGATTGAGTTGTACTTTCTTTCCGTTGATTTTTGTCGATGCGAGTCCCTCCGGAATTTGCATACGGAAGAGTCCGTCAGCAGTAGCTTTCAGCGATGCCTTCTTTATCTGCGAATCCTTCCATTCTGCTGAGATCTCCGCACCGCCTTTCACGCACAGTCCTTCAAACGCACCGTCCTTCCATTCTTCAGGAAGACAAGGCAGAAGCTGAACATATCCTGTCTCGGGTTTAGGTGCCTTGTAGTCACCGTCCTCTATCAGTTGTACGAGCATTTCACCGATTCCGGCTGCTCCGGCTGCATTTCCGTCGAAGATGAATATGTCATACGGAGCACCGGCAATACCTTTGGGCGATATGCTGAGCAGATTCTCGCGTGCCAGATTCTTCATCAGTATATTGATGCTTTCGTATGCTTCCTTCGGCTCTTTGAGTCGTGCATAATAGCAGATGGCATTGGCACGGCTCCATTCTGTGTCTTCCCAATCGTGGGCCGTCATTCTGCGCACGATTGAGTTTTTTGCCGCTTTGGCAAGTTCGGGCGTGTGTTCCAATGAAATCTGGCTGTATGGGTAGAGTGCAAGCAGATGGGAGGTATGACGGTGGTTGACGTTCACATCGTCATAGTCTTCCATCCATTCCCGGACTCCTCCGTATTTGTTTGTTCTTAGTGGAGGAAGTTTGGCAATGGCAAGACGGAGTGAATCGGCAAAACCGGCATCCACATCGAGTATGTCTGTCGAGTGCAGGCAGGCATTCAGTATTTCATATACGAGCACGCGGTCGCATGTAGGCATCATTGACGCACACCATACACCACCGTTGTGTCCGAATGCATTTTCCGGAGAGATGGACGGTCCGGTCACCAGATAACCGGTGTGAGGGTCTTCGCACATGTAGTCAAGCAGAAATTCTGCGTTGCTTTTGAGCAGAGGGTATGCCACCCGACGGAGGTAGTCTTTGTCCCGGGTGTATTCATACTGTGTCCACAGATGGGTGGCCATCCATGAGCCGGCACATGGGAACAATCCCCATCCTATGCCGCCCGAAGGTGCCGTGAATCCCCATATGTTGGCTGTGGTGTGTGCCGTCCAACCCTTGCACCCGTATACAGTCTGTGCCGTTTTCGCACCGTGATGGGCCAAATCCGCTATATAGGTGTAAAGAGGGGCATTGCATTCTGCCAAGTTGCCTATGTTGGCAATCCAATAGTTCTGCTGTATGTTGATGTCAAGATGATAGTCGCTTGTCCAGCACATGTGGCAGGCGAGATTGTCGTTGAAAAATCCTTGCAGTGCCACAGGGAGAGGTGAGTTCTCGCGTGATGATGCGATGAGCAGATAGCGGGCCAGCTGGAAGAACAGTGCCTGCAGGCCGGCATCGTCCTTGCCTTCGCGCAGTTCCTTCCAGCGTTCGTCCGTCGGGATAAGGTCGCGCTTCGGGTCACCGATTTGCAGTTTTACTCTGGCGAAAAGTGGGGCATAGTCGTCGATATGTTCCTTGCGGATGTCGGAGTAGTCATGATTGAGCACTTTCTTCACATTCTCGACACAGGTTTCTTTATAATCGGGGTTCTTGAAGTCGGTGCGTACATCCGATACAATGGTTACGGCATCAGCTCCGCTTACTTTTATGCTGTTTCCCGTATTCTCCACTTTTCCGCCTTCTGTCTTGACTGCCACGCGGCCTGAAAAATGTACGCCTCCAGTTCCGAGGTTAGGATACAAGGCTTGACCTTCAAATATGATCTGTCCGTTTTCTGTTCTTATGGCCGTATTTTCACGGAGCATGTCGATGTGCAGTTCAAAGCTGAGAGCACCTTTTTGGTTTGACGTGAACCGCATGACGATCGCATCCTGCGGATTGGATGACAGATACTCACGATAGTACTCTGTTTTTCCTTTTCTGAATCTTACGGTGGCAAGTGCATTCTCCATGTCCAGTATACGGCGGTAGTCTGTCGCTTCAGCGGAAGGTTCATCGTATTTGAAATCGATTTTCAAGTCGCCTATCGGCAAGTGCGTGCCGAATGAATGTGGGGTTCCATGCAGGTTGTCACTGGCAATGCCGTTGCCTTCTTCTATCTTTCCTTCAAAGAAAAGCTTGCGCAGATTGTCGAGCCGTTCACGTCCGAACGGGATTTCCTGATTCGGGTCGTATTCTCCGGCCCACATGCTCGATTCGTTTAGGTTTATGGTTTCATGTTCTATACCTCCGAACACCATTGCTCCGACTCGTCCGTTGCCTACAGGCACAGACTTCATCCATTCGTCTGCAGGCTCGTCGTACCATAGCTGCGGTTTCTGCGCTGATGTCATTGTGGCAGAAAACAGCAGTGTACAGCTTGCAAAGAGTCTGATGATTTTGTTTGTTTTCATTGTTTTTACTGTTATTTTGTGACAGCACCAAATTTAATCCCTTTTTATATTTACGCTTGGTCGCTTTAACGCAATTTATGGTAGGTTTAGTTCATTTTGGGCAAAATGGTGTATTTGTTGTGTTATTTGATGCAAACGGACGAGTTCTTAGGGCGCTATATCGTGTTTGGGTGTGGTGGTTGTTATATCCTATGTATTTTTTGCCGGTGTTTTATTTGGGGAGTGGCTGCACCGGAAAGTTGAAATCGCCCTTCAGAAAAGTCAAAATTGCTGCACTGTTTTCTTAAATCAGCACTGCTGATTATAAAAACTGCACTGCTGATTTTACAATCTACACTGCTGATTTTATAATCAGCAGTGCTGATTTAAGAAAGCAGTGCGGTGAATTTGATTTTTCAGTGGAACAAAATTAAATTTTTACAGAAGATAACATGATGATTTTCAATGCTCTACAAAAAAAGAATTGCTTGTGCGGAAGTCCAAACTCCGTTCAAATCAAAAAATAATGGATTTCAGGTGTGATGAAACAATAAAAAACAGGCCCGGCTTGTCATGAGATGCGTGAAAAACATTGTTTTTCGATAGATATAAGCAAATCAGGTTTTGCCGTTTGCTTTTTTGATAGATGTAAAGTTGGGGTAGGTGGTTGGGCGTAGATTTAAGTCGATGTCTTCACCGGCTCAGCTCATGATTTTAATGGGATTAAGTCTGTGAAGACAACAGTGACACTCACAAAAATGCCAATATGAATGACTCTGTTTTAACTTCTTTTTTATAATGATTCCTATTATATATAGAAAACTGTTTGGGTCTTCGTAACAAATGCCACATACGGGCTCTGCAATTCGGGGCGATTGTGTAAAATGTAATATAAATATTGAAATAATTTGGAATAAATGATGAAAAAAACTATTTTTGTTCATTAAATACATTTGAAGAAGTGGGACCATAATCCTTTTTTTCTTTGTAAAAACCTGAAAATGATGCTGATAAAGCCAATATAATCTATAAAAAGATAATAATTAACTTTGATTTAATATATGAAAAGAATTTTGAGTTTTTTATGTATTGCAGTAGCATTATGTCTGGCAGTGCAAACGCATGCGTCAGTTGTCGGACATTATTCATTCATGCATATCAATAGTGAGACCGGGCTGTCGCAAAGCAATGTGAAAGCCATTGTGCAGGACAGTTACGGATTTATATGGTTGGGTACGAAGAATGGCTTGAACCGTTATGACGGACAAAGAGTAAGACAGTTCTATTGTTTTGATAAGAAGCTGCAGTGTGGCAACCAGAACATATCGGCATTATATTCCGGAGGCGGACAGATATTGTGGGTGGGCACCGATGAAGGAGTTTACCGTTATGATCAGACGACAGAAACATTTTCGTTTGTCGGTGCAAAAACGGCTGACGGAAAAAGCATGAAGGGATGGGTTTCCCATATAACAGAGGATCAGGATGGAAATATATGGATTGTTGTGCCGGACGAAGGCATATTCAGATATGATACTCAGGGAAAGTTGAAATTGTATGCTCCTAATATAGATAATAGGAGTGACATGCCTATAAATATATGTGTGTGCTCGGATGGAAGCATCTGGAGCTGCGCCTGGAATATAGGGCTTTTGGAATATGACAGAAAGAATGATGAATTTATAACGCATACGAAGGACTCAAAAGGGAAATCGTTGTTGAATATAGAGACCAACACGTTGGCACAGCAGGGTGACAACCTGATTATGGCGGTGCAGAACGGTGAACTGAAGAAATATGACTACAAACGTAACGTGCTGACGGATATTACTCTGCAGAATTTCAAACATACGTATGTGAGAAATGCCTCGGTTTTCGGGGAAGACATATATGTCGGGACCTACAATGGACTGTATGTGCTTAATGAGAGGAATAAGACCGTAAAACATTTCAGGCAGGACATCAACAACAAGGACGGACTTTCTGATAATGTTGTCTATACATTATATCGGGACAGGGAGAACGGGGTATGGATAGGGACCATGTTCGGAGGAGCCAACTACATGGCAAACCGTACCCTCGCGTTCAAACATCACAATATGTATCGTGACGATGGGGCATATGCGACGAATGTAAGGGTCAGGGAGATGGCAGAAGACTGTAACGGACAGCTGTGGATCGGAACTGAAGACAGCGGCATAAAGTGCATGAAGCTGAAAGACGGCATAATAGAATCTTACCAGAACAGATGGAGAGACGAGGAGTCGGGGATAACCCTCTCTGTCTCTGCTGACAGCAGGAATGTGTATTGCGGACACTACAAAGATGGTTTTGAAATCATTGACATGAAGGGGCAGTCGCGATATTACAACATAGAGTCGCTGCATTTTGAAGGAAGCGTATATTCGCAATTTACGACAAGAAACGGCGAACTTTATATAGGTACCGACCGTGGTGCATGGAAATCGGAAAACGGCACTTTGGATTTCCATTCCATAAAGGAAATGAAGGATTTATGGGTTTTTGACATCATGCAGGAGGGCAATGGCGACATCTGGTTTGCAACGATGGGAAACGGAGTGGTGCGCTATGACTCCAAGAGCGGGAAATATGTCAAATACAGTCACGAGGTAGACAATGACAAATCGCTGAGTTCCATGTCTGTAAGCTCGATAATGCAGGACAGCAAAGGGAATATCTGGTTCTCGACCGATAGAGGCGGTGTGTGTCGTTATAACAGAAAGACCGATGATTTCACACGATATTCCATAGAAGAAGGGCTGCCGGATAATGTGGCATATAAGATATTGGAAGACAGGCACGGGAATATGTGGTTTGGAACCAATCGCGGTCTTGTCATGATGAATCCGGACGATGGGAATATCCGGACATTCACGATGAAGGACGGTTTGTGTGAAAACCAGTTTAATTATAAATCGGCAGTAGCGGGGAGTGACGGCAGATTCTATTTTGGTACAATCAACGGACTTCTTTCGTTTGATCCCGAAATAAAAGGGACGAAAAAGCCGGTGGGAGAAATCTATCTGACCGGCCTGTCGATATTTAATGAGGATATGAAGGTCGATTCACCCGATAGTCCGTTGAAGAAGAGTCTTTTGGAGACAGACGAGATAGTACTTCCATACGACAGGACGAATCTCAGCGTTGACTTTGCATTGTTGTCGTATTCCACAGCCTTTGCGAACCAGTATTATTATATGCTCGAACCCGTGAACAAAAAATGGGTGAGTGTGGGTACGGAAGGAAACGTACAGTATGCCAGCTTGAATCCGGGTACCTATACATTACATATACGTGCTACATCGGAAGGGACAGAAAAAGGCTATGTCACGAAGACATTGAAAATAAAGGTTCTTCCCCCATGGTGGAGGTCTGTGTGGGCTATATGCTTGTATATTATAGTGTTTGTGTGTGCGGTAATCGTATGGTTCTTGTGGTACTGGGAACATAAGAAAAAGCAGCTGAAGGAAAAGCTGAAATTGTTTGAGATAGAAAAAGAGAAAGAACTGTATCTGAACAAAGTGAACTTCTTTACAGAGATAGCCCATGAAATACGTACTCCTTTGACATTGATAAATGGTCCGCTTGAGATTATAGAAGAGATGCATATAAGCAATGACAAGTTGACGAAGAATCTTAAGGTTATTTCTCAGAATACGAAGCGTCTGCTTAATCTTGCATCCCAGCTGCTCGACTTCCAGAAGATAGGTGCAAACAAACTGAAGCCGAATTATGAGGTTACAGACGTGTCGTCATTGCTCAAGGAAACGGTAGATCGCTTTGAACCGACATTCACACATCAGGGAAAAGTGCTGGAACAAGTCGACGTAGAAGATGATATATCAGCAAAGATAGACAAGGAGGCCATCACAAAGATTCTGAGCAATTTGCTTAACAACGCGAGAAAATACGGCGAACACATCGTTACAGTCAGTCTGAAGCGGACAAACGACAGCTTTGTCGTGACTGTATTCAGCGACGGCGAACGTATACCGAAGGAAAAGGCAGAGCAGATATTCGATCCGTTCTACCAATACAATGAGCGCAAGGAAAAAGCACAAGGAGTGGGCATCGGATTGTCCTTGTCGCGTTCTTTGGCTGAGATTCACGACGGTTCGCTGTATCTTGACTTGCAGCGGACTGACGGAAATTCGTTTGTCCTTTCTATTCCTCTTAATATGGAAGCGGAAACAGCCGAGACTGTCGCAGCTGTAAATACCGATTTGGCGATAAATGACACCGGCAATTTTGTGGAAGAAAATGCAAAAGGAAAAACAATCCTGATAGTGGAAGATGAGAAAAGCATCCTTAGCTTTATGGCAGACAGATTGTCGGAGTTTTTTGTGGTTGAGACAGCCGGAAACGGCAAAGAGGCGTTGGAGATACTTCAAAGACAGCCGATAGATCTGGTCATCAGCGATGTGATGATGCCGGACATGAATGGCTTTGAACTGTGCAAGGCCATCAAGGGCAATATAGAACTGAGCCATATTCCGGTGGTGTTCCTGACAGCAAAGAACGACACGGAAAGTAAGATACAGGGACTGAAAGTCGGGGCAGAGGCATATATAGAAAAGCCGTTCTCATTTGAATTTTTGCGTCAGCAGGTGATGTCATTGCTTGGCAACAGACAGAATGAGCGTGAAGCATTCTCGAAGCGTCCGTTCTTTCCGGTAAAGAACATGCAGATGAGCAAGGAAGACGAGGTCTTCATGAAGAAAGTGCTTGATGTGATTAACTCCAATCTTGACGACGAAACCTTCAATGTGGAGCGCATGGCGGAGGTATTGTGCATGAGCCGTTCAAGTTTGCTCCGCAAGATAAAGACGCTGTTCAATATGGCTCCGCTCGATTTCATCCGTCTTATCCGTCTGAAAAAGGCGGCAGAACTTATTCAGGAGGGCAAATATAGGGTAGGAGAAATCTGCTACATGGTGGGATTCAGCTCACACTCCTATTTCAGCAAGCTTTTCAGCAAACAGTTTGGTATGACACCAAAAGACTTTGAGAAGAAGATAGAGCAGGAACGGGAGAAGTCACGAGGAGTAAATGGCATAAAAATAGAAAATTTGATTCCGGGAAATACAAAATAGGAATATTTGTACTGTAAATGCAGCAAATGTTGCATTTTTTGATGATGTCGTTTGGGTTGGAGTATGTCTCTTGTACATATATTTGCATATTGTCAATTGGTATGATAATATGTAAAACAAGAGATATAGTCCAACTAAAATTTATGTACTTATATGAAAATGATTTATAAATCGTTTTTTTTGCTGGTTGCCGGTTTTTTGCAAGGCAACATAGCCGGAGCGCAGATTAAATATCTGCACAGTGACACGGAAGGCATCACATGGGAAGTCATGCCGGAAAAGGATGCGGCGGCAGACATACGGCAGTTGTCGGAAATCGGATATAAAAATCCGGAGGCTGTGAAAGCTGTAGTTCCGGGAACCGTTTTCACTTCGTATGTGGAGGCAGGGAAAGAGAAAGATCCGAACTTTGGCGACAACATCCACAATGTGGAACGTGCAAAGTACGACAGAAGCTTCTGGTATCGTACGGAGTTCAGCATTCCGCAGGATTTTGACAAAGAAACAATATGGTTGAACTTCAATGGAGTCAATCGCAGTGCGGATATTTATCTCAACGGCCGTCTGCTCGGAGTGCTCGATGGATTCATGCACAGAGGACGCTTCGATATTACCGAGATTGCCGACCGGAACGGCAAGAACACTCTTGCCGTACTGGTTCGTATTCCGAAGACTCCACTTGCCAATCAAGGAAGTCCGAACTATCTTTCAAGCGGAGGATGGGACTGGATGCCGTACGTTCCGGGCTTGAACAGCGGATTGACCGACAAGGTGTATCTAAGCAATACAGGCTGTTCTACTATTATAGATCCGTGGATACGTACAGAACTCCCTACGCGTGCTAAGGCCGAAGTGAGTGTGGAAATGGAAATAAGGAACAGCAGCACCGCACGGAAGAAGACTACAGTAAGGGGAGTGATATCTCCGGGCGATGTCGAGTTTGAATGCGAAATGGAACTTAATGGAGGAGAGATGAAGACTGTCAGATTTGACAAGCGCTATTACCCTCAGCTCGTCATAAACAGCCCGAAACTATGGTGGCCGAACGGATATGGTGAACCGAATTTGTATACATGCAAGCTTGAAGCCATATGCGACGGTCAGGTTTCGGAACAGAAAGAAGTGAAGTTTGGCATAAAGAAATACAGCTATGACAAGGAAGGCAATGTGTTCCATCTTCATATCAATGGAGTGCCGGTGTTTGTGAAAGGTGCGAACTGGGGAATGTCTGAATATATGCTCCGTTGCCGGGGAAAAGAATATGAAACGAAGATTATGCTTCATAAAGAAATGAATTTCAATATGATACGAAACTGGCTCGGCTCTGTTACAGATGATGAATTTTATGAATACTGCGATAAGTACGGACTGATGGTATGGGATGATTTCTGGATAAATTCCAATCCGAACTTGCCATACGACTTGAATGCATTCAATAATAACATGATAGAAAAAATCAAACGCGTGCGCAATCATCCGTGCGTGGCAGTATGGTGTGGAGACAATGAAGCGGCTCCGGAGGCTCCTCTTACAGGATGGATGACGGAAAATGTGAAGACATTTGATGGCGGTGACCGTTATTTCCAGCCGTGCTCCAATTCGGGAGGACTCAGCGGAAGCGGATTCTGGGGCGCTTTCGACCAGCGTTACTATTTCACCGATTATCCGGACCCATCGTCGGGAGGCGACGGAAAGCGAGGCTGGGGATTCAGAACAGAAATCGGTACGGCTGTGGTCCCGACTTTTGAAAGCTTCAAGAAATTCATGCCGGAAAAGGACTGGTGGCCGATTAACGAAATGTGGAACAAGCATTATTTTGGTCAGAATGCCTTTAACGCACTTCCTGACAGATATACGGAATACATAAACAAGGGATTCGGAGAGGCTAAAGACGCTGAAGACTTCTGCCGGAAAGCACAGCTCGTCAATATGGAGTCGAACAAAGCACTGTATGAAGGATGGCTCGACCATATATGGGAGGATGCTTCGGGAGTGATGACATGGATGGGACAATCCGCTTATCCGTCGATGGTTTGGCAGACTTACGACTATTACTATGATTTGACAGGTGCGTACTGGGGATGTAAGTCGGCATGCGAACCTCTTCATATTTATTGGAATCCGGTAACAGACGGTATAAAGGTGGTCAACACGACGGCAAAGGATTATGAAGGACTGACAGCTGAGGCTGTAGTATATAATATGGACGGTCGGGCTGTTGAGCGTTACCGTAAGTCGGCTGTGGTCAACTCCGTATCCAATACGGCAACACAGTGCTTTGTGCTTGACTTCAACAAGGAGCGTATGAATTTGTCTCTCGGCAAGCATGCCGTGGCGTCATCGACAGCACAAGGTAATCCTGACTTTGTTGCAGACGGACGGAGTGATACGCGTTGGGCTGCAGAGAGGGCGGACAACGAATGGATATATGTGGATTTGGGCAGTGTGCAGCCGATTGGCGGAGTACGTCTCAATTGGGAAGCTGCATACGGAAAGGCTTACAAGATTCAGGTGTCGGATGATGCGAAGAAATGGAAAGAAGTGTATAAGACTGATGAAGGCCGGGAAGGAATAGACGAGATTATCTTTCCGGAAGTGGAAGCGCGCTATGTACGCATGTTCGGTATCGAACTTGGCTGGTGGTTCGGGTATTCGTTGTGGAATATGGACGTGCTTAGCGGCACACAATCTTCGGAAGACCTGAGTGATGTGCATTTCATACGTCTGAAACTGAAAGACAAGAGTGGCAAAGTCGTATCGGAAAATAACTATTGGAGAGGAAATGACCGCAAGAACTTCACAGCCCTCAATAAGCTTGAAAAGGTAAAGCTCAGCACTTCGTCGAAACTGACAAAGAAAAACGGAAAGGCTGTTATTTCTGCATCTGTCTCCCTGCCGAAATCGGCGAAAAATGTGGCTTTTGCCGTAAGAGTGCAGGCTGTGAGAACATATGACGGCGAGCGTATTCTTCCGGCAATAATGAACGACAACTATTTCACGCTTGTGCCGGGAGAAACAAAGGACATCACCATTGAGTTTGACGAAAAGTTGCTTGAAGGTGGAGGATACAAACTTATGGCGGAACCTTATAACAGATAAGTAAGGTAAGGTTGGGGATTCCTTGTGGTTCTTAGGGGTGCTTTTGCTGGTGTATTCACAGACTCCTCTTATAAATCTTAGGGTTGGAAGTTGGGGTGTTCACAGAATCCTCCTGTGATTCTTAGGGTTGTAAGTTGGTGTATTCACAGACTCCTTCGTTGCTTCGCGCCACCTCCCCTAACTTAGGGGAGGAGCCTGGTTACTCAGTGGATGTAAATGCTATTATATTATCAACTTGTAAGTTAACTTGCTATTGACTTTCCAATGAGCAAGGTAACTAAGTTCCTCCCCTAAGTTAGGGGAGGTGGCGCGAAGCGACGGAGGAGTCTGTGAATACAACTGCAAAAGCAGCTAATTTCTGTTTATGAACATACTTGGCTGGGATTCCTGTTTTTAGCCGCCAAACCCCATCTTTGTTTTTCTCGGCATTGAAAAATCTGATTTTGATTTTTTAAGAAATCAATTTGGACAATATCAAAATTCAGCCCGAAAAACAGACGTTCTCAAACTCGTTCACCTTGAAAATAAATTTGTTCACCTTGAAAATGTTTTTAAAGTGCCTTTTAAACAAATTTTCAAGGTGAACGAATTTTATTTCCAGCGTACTCTTTTTTTCAGACGAGGCACACGCGAATGTGAATTAATGTATCTTTTTGAAATATAAATTGTATTATTTTTACATTTGTGATTCAAGACCTGAAAACGGCCTCAGAATCGCACAAACGGAACTTTTGTTGGGCTCGGCCGATTTTATGCGATTCTGCGAGGCCTTGATTTTAACATTTCAAATTGTCAGAAAAAACGCGTAATTCATGACAAGTAGATGGTGTATGACAGGCCCACGTCTGTATCCGTTTCGTTGCATTGAAAGTAAACTGGAGAGGATATGAACTTGCAGACATTAAAATGAGCAGAGATTAAAGTATCGGCTCTTGCACAGACCGGTGTGACAATACAGATTACAAGCTTCCGCAAAACAAGGAAGTATCGAGCCGGACAATGCCCATGAGAGGACATCAAAGAATAGCGAAACTCTTCGATGAGAATTTTGGAGTGACACGATGACGAAGTCAGGACTGAAATAAGCAGGAGGTGATTTAAGTTATGGCAAATATGTAGCATGACGCATCTGTTGCAACATTTATTCTATTTTTTTGCGTATTTGTTCCTGTTTGTGATGATTCTTTAATATAATTTTGTTGTCGGAATCAGATAAATTCACAAATAAAAAACATATCTAATACGAATATTCAGATGTATACGAAAAGTAAATGCGGAGCCTATATCCGCCGGAACAAACTTTATCTGTGTATGGCGGCAGTAGTGTGCGTTCCATTGCTAAATTCATGTAAGGATGACTACCCTTATGATGACAGTGAACCTCAATGGCTCGGTTCAAATGTTTATGATTATCTGCAACACGATGGGCATTACACCAATTATCTGCGTCTGATAGATGATTTGGGGTATAAGGAAACATTGCTCAGAACCGGCAGTAAGACTTTGTTTCCTGCAAACGATGAGGCTTTTGCAGCCTATTTCCGTGAACGGCATCTGGAAGGAAACGGTATCGACATCATAAGTTCGATGTCGATGCCGCAAAAGCGCGTTCTGTTCAATTCCACGATGCTGAACATGGCATATCTCGACAATATGTTGTCGAATGTATGGACCACGAACGAAGGAGACGAGAGCGGTGAAGGGCGTGCCATGGTACGGGAAACGTCGGCATCTTATCTTGACTCCATACGTTTTGTGCCTTCGGCAAATCTTCCGGTAAACTCGTATTGGAGTCGATTTGCGGAACGTGGAGGTATCTATCTTGTAGACAACACTTCGCGTCCGAATGTATTTTTCACTCCGGCATTTATGCAGAAAACAGAGATGACGGAGAATGACTGGGCTGTCATATCCGATGGCAAACCATACGAGACGGAAGGATTCTATGTGAATGGCGCGAAGGTGGCAGCCTCTAATAAGAATGTCACTTGTAAAAACGGTTATCTGCATATAGCAGATGAAGTGGTGAGTCCTCTTGACAATATGGCGGAGGTGATAGCCGGAAACGGCAATACAGGCTTGTTCGCCTATCTGATGGACAAGTTTTCTGCTCCTTATTATGATATCGAGACAGATAATGCAGTAAAAGCTTTTTATACAGACGGAAGCATCAAGGATTCAGTGTTTGTAAAGCGTTACTTCAATGACAATTCAGTCGGTGAGTGTTTGCAGACACCTGATAAAAAGGATATTGGTGCGGCAAATATGTTGTATTTTGACCCGGGATATAACACATTGTCCGTACCTACGGATATGGGTGTCATGCTTGTGCCTACAGATGAAGCAATGAACCTGTATTGGAATTCAGAGCGAGGACGGTTTCTCAAAGATGTCTATGGTGAATGGGACAATGTGCCTCTCGATGTGTTGTCTAAGTTAGTAAAGAACCACCAGCTGAAGTCGTTTGTCGGTTCTTTGCCTCACGAGTGGAATAATTTGTCAGACCAGAAAGGTTTCCTTCTCAATCTGAAAGAGGATGATATCGAAGGAAGCGTATTGGCTTGTAACGGACTTGTTTATCTGACGAACAGAGTGTTCCCTCCAATAGATTATCAGTGTGCATACGGTCCGACACTCACTTCGCCGAAAACCAAAGTGATGAAACTTGCCATTGATGACAACGATGATTTGAAGTTCCATCTTTATCTTCGTTCTTTGGAAAACCAGTATAACCTTCTTGTACCTGTCGATGAGGCGATGAAAGAATACCGCGAGCCTATAAGCTGGGCGATATGGGCGACGAGCGGCATCGACAAACGAGAGATATGGTCGTTCAAGATTGTAGGAGAAAAAATATATGCAGACATATATAATGTAAATGCAGACGGCAGCAAGGGTTCGCGCCGGGAGACGATAGGTGATACGAGTGAGGGGCAGATGCGTATAATGAACCGTTTGAATGACATTATAGACATGCATATAGTTGTAGCGGACAATGAGACAGAACCGTTCTCCGGTTTCATGGACAGCGGTGAAATGAAGTACGCTCTCACAAAAGGCGGCACTTTGCTTGGAGTGAGCGGAAAGGATGAACAGACGCAGATTTATGGAGGCGGAGATCAGGAGCTTGGATTGCCGAACGCTACAGTAAGCAATATATATCAGACAGACAACAGTCATACGTTCTTTATCGACCGTATTCTTCAGGATCCTTTCAAATCCGTATATGCAACCTTGCAGGATAATCCGGAATATAGTGAGTTCTTCTCGCTGTTGTTGGGTGAGCCGGCTGTGTTCTCATATTTCCAGGAAGACAATGACATAATGCCGGTTTTCGATTTAAGCACAACGGAACAGTCGAGTGGGATAGGGCAGATAGTCACTTCGTTCAACAACTATCGTTATACAGTGCTTGTTCCTACTAATGATGCGATAAGACAGGCTTTCAGAGAAGATACCGACTTATGGACTTGGGACAGAATATCCAATGAAGACGATCCTGTCGTAAAGAAAGAGAAATGCCTTTACTTGCTCAATTTCCTCCGGTATCATTTTATTGACGGTGCAGTGCCGGTTGCAGGTGTTTCGTTCTCCAAGGATTATGATACCGCAGCCAGAGACGAAAACAATCAGTTTGTCAAGATACATATAGAGAGTACGGCCAATGGCTTGAGTTTTGACGGTTGTTCCAGTGTCGTCACCTCCGACGAGAGCAATTACAATATATTGGCACGCGACTATATTGTGGATAATAAGGATACTCAGAAAGCCAATAACATCTTGGCATCATCGAGAGCTGTCATACATCTTGTTAACCATGTAGCGAACTATAAAAAATAAAAAAACAAAAACAAATGGATAAGATAAGACATATATTGCTGGTTGCCTTCATCATGTTAGGCGCCAACTGTGTTTCAGCACAAGATGATATTATCCTGACCGGTAGAGTGTGGGCAGACGATGAACCAGAGGGCTTGATGGCTGCGACGGTGGTGGAACAGGATAAGAACGGACGTATCTTCTCTTCTACCCTGACAGACTTTAACGGTAACTTTTCGCTTAAGATAAAGAATCCGGACAACACACTTAACATCTCTTATGTGAGCTATAAGAAGCAGGTACTTCCTATCGGTACACGCCGTAAGTTTGATATAAAGATGGTTTCGGAGACACTGTTGCAGCAGGTAGTCGTAAAATCCGTACGTAATGTCACTACCGGAACATTGCCTATCCCGGAACGGGAATATTCGGGAGCCATGCAGCGTTTCACGATGGACAAGCTTGAGGGAGTGTCGGTACCTTCTGTAGACGATGCTCTTCAGGGACGCATTGCCGGTCTTGACATCGTTGCCAACTCCGGTGACCTTGGCAGCGGTTCTGTCATGCGAATAAGAGGTGTGACTTCCATCAACTCTAATTCTCAGCCCCTCATTCTCCTTAATAACATTCCTTATGAAAGCAATATTGACGCTTCATTTGATTTTGCTTCTGCCGATCAGGAAAAGTTTGCCACATTGCTTAGCATAAGCCCTGACGATATTCAGGAGATAACAGTGCTGAAGGATGGTGCGGCATGTGCCATATGGGGTGCAAGAGGTGCGAACGGTATCATTAATATCACCACCAAGAAAGGTGTAACCGGACCTACTCGTGTGAACTATTCTTATCGCCTTTCCGGTTCATGGCAACCGACGGGGACAACGCTTCTCAATGGTGACGAATATACCATGCTGATGAAGCAGGCATACTTCAACCGCAACCAGATAGATTGCAATATTCCGGAGTATAGTTATGACCGCTCACAGTTTGTCAATGCTTACGGAACCGCTGAAGACTTTGAGAACTTCAATAACAATACGGATTGGGTGGACAAGGTTACCAAGACAGGCTTTACCCATGACCATGTGCTTTCCATCATGGGTGGTGGCGAGAGAGCCAAATTCCGTACTTCACTTGGATACTACAATCAGACGGGTACCGTTATCGGACAGGAGTTGAACCGTTTTACAGGTTTGATGAACCTTGAATATAATGTGTCTTCACGTTTGAAGTTCATAACTGAGTTTTCCATCACTTACACGGACAATGACAAGAACTATTCGGATGATCCGTATGGAAATGACAATCTGTTGAATATTGCATATAAGAAGATGCCTAACGTGTCAGTGTTCCGTCAGGACATGTACGGAAACAATACGGATGTATATTTCAACATCGCTCAGAACTCACAGCTTAATTCTGACCAGAAGGATCTTAGAAATCCTGTAGCTATAGCTAATCTTGCCAAGTATCAGCAGAGTAATATGCGAATCATGCCTACTTTGCGCCTTCAGTACGATTTCCTCGACCCTGATGAACAGAAGCTTCGCTATCAGGGTTATGTAAAGTTCGATTCAGAGAATGTGAAAGACATCAAGTTCCTTCCTCGTGAAACCACTTCAAAGGACTGGAATGATCAGAGTGTCAACAAGTCATACAACAAGGAATCGGAGGCGATGACCATATACATGGACCATAATCTTACATGGGTTCCCAAGTTCAACAATCCGGACAACCATTCCCTTATGCTCTATGGTTCATGGCAGATGGATGTATCACACTCTAAGTTCCAGGAATTTGAGCGCAGCGGTCTTGCCTCAACATCAAGTACGGATGTCTCTTCACTTGGAACATTGCGATCTTTTAACAGTGCGAAAACTCAGGGACGCAACATGGCTTTCTTGTTCAGCGGACATTATATGTTGAACAACCGTTATATTTTTGATGCTTCGGCGCGTTGGGACGGAAGTTCACGTTTCGGCGCAGACAACCGTTGGGGATTCTTCCCTTCACTTGCAGGAAAGTGGATAATTTCGAGTGAACCTTTCATGGTGAAGACAGAAGACTGGTTGTCAGAACTTTCACTTCGCCTTGGTTGGGGTGTTACAGGTAACCGTCCGGACTATGAATATTTGTTTTACAGCCGGTATAACAGTTTTGGGACAAATTACATAGATATTCCGGCCATTAAGCCGGCATCATTACAATTATCACATTTGAAGTGGGAAAGGTCTTCTTCTTATAATCTTGGTGCGGAAATAAGCCTGTTTGACTATCGTTACAGGATTGTGGCCAATGTATACCACCGCCGTACAGAGAATCTGCTGTTCAAGGATCAGACAATACCTTCTTCTACAGGTTTTGGGTCTATAACCTATATCAATGCCGGAACTATGGACAATGATGGATGGGAATTGGAATTCAGTACAAACCGCATGATTAAGCGTGGGGACTGGACCATTGATTTCAATCTCAACCTTTCAAACTATAGGAACAACATTGTTGAACTGGATGAGAATGTGCTCAATAGTTACAATAAGGATTTCGACTATAATAATGGCTCTTATCTGACACGTCTGCAGATTGAAAACTCATTCGGATCGATATACGGCTTCCGTTATAAAGGTGTATACCAGTATGACGAGTACCAACCGGACAAACCTGATGCTACGGCTCCAGTCGTTCGCGATGCTTCAGGCAATGTGGTATTGGACAGTAGCGGTGATCCTGTACCAATGTATTTTGCATACGGAACTTCAAATGCTTATCGTTTCCGGGGTGGTGATGCTATTTATGAGGATATCAATCATGACGGAACGATAGATGAACTTGATATCGTTTATCTCGGCAATTCAAATCCAAAACTTGACGGTGGTTTCGGAACGACAATAAAGTACAAGCGTTTCACATTCAATGCCTTCTTTAATTTCCGTATTGGCAGCAAGATTATCAATTACGGACGTATGTATGCCGAGAACATGTATTCTACCGACAATCAATCTGTCGCAACAAACTGGCGTTGGCGCAAGGATGGTGATATGACAGAGATTCCACGTGCTCTCTACAACTATGGATATAACTGGTTGGGAAGTGACCGTTTTGTTGAGAACGGTTCGTTCCTCCGCCTGAAGCAGCTTACATTGAACTATTCATTTGAACCGAAGCTGATGAAGTCGGTAGGCCTCCACTCCTTGACCTTGTCTCTGACATTGAACAATCTGTTTACTATTACCAAATACACTGGTGCGGATCCTGAGATTTCACCGAATAATATAGGTGTGAGCGAAGACAAAAACAGAACGCCACGTTCTCGCTACTTCACTTTGGGCATTAATCTGGGTATATAATCAAATAAAAAAGAGTCGAAAAGATGAAAAAGCAATATAAAAATATAATGATTGCGCTCGCGCTGATTCCTTTGATTCCTTCATTGACTTCATGTGAAGACTGGTTCGACAATACACCCGAGTCGGAGATGGTGCTTGATGATTTCTGGAAAAAGAAAGGTGATGTGCTGAGTGGTATAGGTTCTTGCTACAGGGCCATGAACGAAGAAGGGTTCATGAAGCGACTGATGGTATGGGGTGAGGTCAGATCGGACAATGTGATTTCTGGTAAAAATACGGATACGGAACTCACTTATATGCTTACGGCTAATATCAATGCAGACAACGGATATGCCAAATGGGCAGACTTCTACACTGTTATTAATTATTGTAATACGGTAATAAAGTATGCTCCGGGAGTTCGCAATACGGATCCGGACTTTTCGGAAGCAGAACTTCAACAGTATCTTGCAGAGGCGAAGGCTATACGTGCGTTTTGTTATTTCACACTTGTGAAGACATTCAAGAACATACCTTTCACAGAGGAACCTTATACTGACGATTCTCGTCCGTTCCGGATAGCACAGTCTGCTGAGGATGATATCCTCGGGCAACTTATAGCAGATCTTAAAGGTGTTGAAGATTATGCGGTCAGTGAATATGCGAGTGTAGGGTATAACCGTGGACGTATAACACAGAAAGCCGTGTGGGCATTGCTTGCTGACGTTTATTTGTGGATGGGCAAATATGATGATTGCATTACTTATTGTAACAAGGTGTTGGATACATCGTCTAACCCTTTGTTTCTTGAACGTGCTTCTTCTTACTTCCGGTCTGTGTTTTTTGTCGGAAATTCAGATGAGAGCATTTGGGAAATTGCGTTCGACAATAATACGCAGAATGGAGCAGTTCGCGATTTCTATGGTGGCAGTAATACAGACCCGAAACTTTCTTCCTACGATTACAGCACTTCCGGAAGTTCCGATCTTTTTGCTGTGACAGATATCCGCCAGAAGAATGCTTTTGTCGAGAAAGACGGTTTCTTCATGATAAAGAAGTATATCGCATATCGCAGTAACATGAATATGGAAACGGTGCGTGAGTCTGATTTTGCTTATGGAAATGCAACAAACAATTGGATTGTTTATCGTCTTCCTGACATTTATCTGATGAAGGCCGAAGCTCTTGCCGAACTTGGAGGTGAGTCCAATCTTGCAGAAGCGGTTTCTATGGTATCAAAGACGTATGACCGCGCAAATCCCGATATAGAACCGGGTACTCTTATTGGTCATTACTCTTCACAAGAACAGATTCGTAATCTTGTGTTTGACGAGAGGCAGAGAGAGTTTCTTTTTGAAGGTAAGCGTTACTTTGATCTTGTGCGGCGCATGCGCAGGGAAGGTACACCGACACAGACCATCACTACATATCTGATGAATAAGTATATAGCCATGAATCTGGACCGGAATACTGTGATGAGCAAGATTAATGATGTTGATGCTATATATATGCCTATCAATAGCGAAGAGCTTAGGGTAAACACTTTGCTCAAGCAGAACAGATTCTATGAAATATCTTCAGACATATCTAAAAAATGAATAATATGGAACTTATAAATAGCAATAAGACGCGAGTGCGGGTTGATTTTCCAATTAAAAGAAATCCTCGCTCTGCAAGGTCGGTGACAAATTATGCTATGGCATTTATTGCCGCAACAGCATTGGGTATGACTGTCGCATCTTGCAATAGTGAGAATGTGGATGACGAGGCGATGTACACGTTCACCGGAGAGACTGTTGCTTCGTTCTGTAAGAATACTCCGGAACTGACAAAGTTTTATGCGATGATGGAGGCTTGCAATGCCACATCTCTGCTTTCCATATACGGACATTACACATGCTTCCCTCCTACGAATGAAGCCATAGACCTTTATCTTGAAGAAAAAGGCATTACTTGGGATGACCTTACTGTCGAGATGATGCAGAAGATTGTGTATAGCAGTACAATTCGCAATGAGTCTACCGAATATGAAAGTACTGATTTTGAGGAAGGTTCGCTTGCTACTCCGAGCCTCTCCGACAGATTCATTGTAATCTCGTTCCGTACTAATGAACTTGGACAGAGAGAGACTGTTGTCAATAAGACTGCTATAATTCTTAGTGCCGACAATGAGGTGCATAATGGGGTGGTGCATGTGGTAAACCGTGTGATAGAGCCGTCTGAAGAGACTTTTCTCCAGAAACTCATTTCTAATGGTAATTTCAATATTTGGGCGAAAGCATACGAGGCGAGCGGATATTGGGATGATATGCTTGAGCTGTACGATCCGAATTATGTTCCGGCTCCTGATAGCAAGTATCAGAAGTGTAAACTTGGTTATACTGTGTTCTGTGAACCTGATGAACTTCTCAAAAGGGAAGGTATTGCTGTGAATGGAGATACATTGGAGAGTCTGGAGCGTTTTGCCGCAAAATACTATGGCACTCAGGATTTAGGTAATTACGAGAGTGAGAACAATCCTTTGAACAAGTTTGTGGCATATCACATCCTTAACCGCCAGATGTCTACAAGTTCGTTCGTCTATACTGGTTTTGCAACGGCTTCCACTTATAAGACCAAGTGTTATGAGTATTATGAAACAATGCTTAAATATCGTCTTATGGAAATTAAAGCCGGCAATCTCATCAATACACAGCGCAATGGAACAAGTGTCACGCTTGATGAAGTGAACAGCAACATAGAGGTGGCGAATGGTTTCATACATACGTTGAATGACCTGCTTGTGTATGATGAGGACGTAATGACCAAGGATGTTCTTCATAAACGTATACGTTTCGACTTCTATGCCATTCCGCCTCAACTTACCAACAATAATATCCGTTGGCAGCTTGTCGGTGGTCCCGGTACGACGATTTCTTCCGATTTCTGTGGAGAATATTTCTGGTTCAACAGTGGTTCGACCATTACCATGTGGGCAGACAATGGTTGGACAAACTATCAGGCTGACGAAATGCTCATATCCGGTCCTATGTATGACTTCAAGCTACGTATGTTGCCTGTTCCTCCCGGCAATTATGAGATACGTCTCGGCTATCGTGCCGAATCATGGCGTGGTATTGCGCAGCTCTTTGTTGATGGTCAGATAGCCGGTATTCCTGTAGACCTTACAATTGGTTATGAAGGTGCCGAGAATGATCCTCGTATTGGTTATGTACATGATGATGACACCAAAGATAATGGTATTGAGAATGATAAGATGATGCGTAATCATGGTTATATGAAGGCACCAAGTTCGATTTATACTGCTCAAGAAGGTGGTAAGACACTTCGCGACATGTCTCGTTCTTTGAGAATCATTATTGGCCAATATAGGTTTGATGAGTATGCTCCTCATGAGTTCCGTGCCAAGAATATGGACGACAAAGGAGGTGGACGAGAGTTCCATGCCGACTATCTGGAGTATATTCCTGTCGATATGATAAGGGATGAAGACCGTGAGTGATAAGTACAATGTTAAAAACGATAATTCATGAATGTCATGAAAATAAGGAATAAAATAGAAAGAAGGCACATTGCTCTTGGATGCTGTGCTTTTGTCGCAGGTTTTGCTTTACATTCATGTTCCGACGAATGGAACGATCATTACGAAAGGAATGCAAATCTTCCTGACATGAATCTCATGGAAGCGATCAGTGGCGACAGCCGTCTGTCGAAGTTCAGTCAGATTATAAAGGCTACCGGCTACGATTCTCTTCTGACTTCTGACCAGACTTATACCGTATGGGCCCCTGTTGATGAAGCACTGGCTTCAGTAGATATGAATGACAGCGAACAGCTTCTTCGTATCGTGAGGAATCATATAGCGCGTTATTCTAACCCTACTTCCACTCCTGAAACGTCGAAGATATATATGCTTAACGGAAAGCCGATGGCATATTCCGGTTCTTCTTCTTTCAATGGTATTCAGCTTGTAGGACAGAATATCGTGGCTCGCAATGGTATTCTCCACAAACTTGACGAAGAGATTCCTTATAAGTTCAATATTTTGGAATATATGTCTGCTGACAGCCGTTTTTCTGATATATATGAATTTATAAGCAGCTTCAATGAATTGAAGTACAGTGCGGAACTTAGTTCCACATACGATTCTGTCTTTGTGAATTACAACAGGCTTCTTGAAGATCCTGTGTTTGGTATTGGTTCTGTCGGCGATGAAGATTCTCTTTACACGATGATTATTCCCGACAATGATGCCTGGAGAAACGCTTATGAACATATAAAGCCGTATTTCAGGGCATATGACAAGGATGAAGGTATAGCAGATTCCGTTCAGCATGTCCAGACGTGTTTGGCTATTCTTGGCGGACTTACGTTCAGAAATGTCATAGACACTCCCGTTTCGTATGATTCGCTGGTTACTGTTACAAATAATGTCATCCGTCCTGTTGCTGAATATTTCGGAGGATATAATGCTTCAGATGCGTCTAATGGTATGTTCTATATAGCAGAAGGAAGTCTCAATCTTAATGACACATGTGTATGGAATCACAGAATAGATGTTGAGGCGGAAGATATGGACAGTCGTATTAATTTGTCGAGTACAAACTCTTATATCAGAAACACTGATATAAACAGTCTTGTGTCGGGTATAAGCAATTCTAGCTACCTTGAGGTGTCGAGTGGAAATGTTGACGGTGGTGTCATTTTTAATGTCGCGAACACTCTCGCCGGTAAATACGATGTTTATGTTGATTTTGTCTCTCCTTTGGTTGATGGTGAGAACGTGGCAAACGAGATTACAAAGGTCTCTTTCCAAATGAGATTTCGCAATGAAAACGGACGCACTTCAACACTTAACAACAATACTGGCATTGATGTGGGAGGGGAGGACCAGACCGGTATCATCTCAGTCAAGGCTTTTGAGAGTGTTGAACTTCCTGTCGCTGATTTTTATGACGGAATGTGGTATCTCAATGAAAAGAACTCTGCTGCAGACATTGTTGAGACCACAACTCTTCAGGTAAAGACAAAGGTCAGTAGTTCTGATGCAAGAAAAGGATATGTGAGAAAATTTCGTGTAGACAGGATTCGTCTTGTTCCTGTTTTGGAGTGAGTTGTTTCTTTTGTGGACTGATTTGCAGAAACTGTATGCAGTCGTTCCATTGTCTGAATCTAAAATGTAAAATAAAAAAATAAGATATGAATAACCGACAATATCTACGTGCGCTTAAAACAGTGGGAACAGTTGCTGGCATAAGTTTGCTTGCACTGCCTGTTTACGCGCAAAAGGCAGAGAAAAGCAATGAAGCCGCAAAGACCGAAAGAGCTGTGGCGCAGCATTTCCCTTACAAGGTGAGTGGTCGTGTCATTAAGTCCGCTACAGGTGCTGGTTTTGCTGGTGTGCGGATTTCATCGCCTAATCTCAAGGTGTCTGCCATGACTGATGAAGATGGTAGATATGAGATAAGTCTGCCGGATTTGAATGTTCCTTTGGTTGTTGAGGCACCGGGTTGCCAGCGACAGATTGTTCCGGTGAAGGGACGCGAAATTGTAGACATTACTGTGCTTGATGGTGCGGAATATGGATATTATGATGCAGAATATGGTTCTCCGGATGGGGCTTTTGCGGTGTCTGGTTTTGCTGACGGAACCGTTAATTTTGCTGATGACCTGAACGCGTTGCTTAATGGTCAGGTGCGCACGATGAAGTCTTCAGGTGTGCCGGGTGCTGGCTCTTCTTTTTTCATCCGTGGATTCAATTCGTTGAACCTTTCTGCACAGCCGCTCTTCGTTGTTGATGGTATTGTATGGCAGATGCAGGAGACGGCGATGAGTGTGATGGACAACTTCCATAACAATCCGTTGACATTGCTTGATCCTGATGACATTGAGAAGGTTACGGTGCTGAAGAACGGCACAGCCGTATGGGGAGCCAAGGCTGCCAACGGAGTGGTTCTGATTGAAACCAAGCGTGGTCATGACATGGCTACAAAGATTGATGCCGATTTCTCTGTTGGCTTCCAGACTCCTTTCAAGTCTGTTCCTGTAATGAATGCCGGAGCTTACAAGCTTTATGCCACTGATGTGATGCGTGGGATGGAGGCGAGTGATATTGCCAAATTCCAGTTTACGAATGACGACCCGACCAAGTCTTATTATTGGGATACACACAACAATACCGATTGGCTCGATGAGGTGAACAAGACTTCCTTGATTCAGAACTATGGGATTTCTGTCAGTGGTGGTGATGATATTGCCCTCTATCGTTTCTCACTCGGTTATGCCAAGAACGATGGTAATATCGACGGCACAAGTTTTGACCGTCTTAATGTCAGGTTCAACTCCGACATCCATCTTATGAAGAATTTTGATGTGATGGCAGACATTGTTTACTCGCAGACTGCCACTGAGGGTATATTTGATGGGCTTGATGAGGTGCGTTCACCTTATTATATGTCACTTGTAAAGTCGCCACTCTATGGACCTTATCAGCATAACGGATTTGGTATGCTTACCAACCGTCTCAGCGATACCGACGAACTGAATGTCGGCAATCCGCTTGCTCTTGTCGGTGACCAGATTCCGTCATTGGACAAATATCGCTTCAATCTGCATTTGGCTCCTACATACAAGTTCTCCGACAGATTGTCTTTGTCTGCTGTTCTCGGCTTCTCATGGGACAAGGCTAATGAGGATGTCTTCATTCCGGATGAGGGAGTGGCCGACGAACCTCTATACAATAGCAACGGCGAAGTGTATGCCACAGCTCTTAATGAAGTACGCAATTTTATGGCTCGTCAGTCTACTCTGTCGGCAGACCTGCATGTCGATTGGGCACTTCTCCGTGATTATCGCAATGAGCTTAAAGCCAAGTTGGGCGGATATTTCTACAACAATTATTATAAGTATACGGCCGGACGAGGATATAACACAGGTTCTGACTTCATGAAGGCTTTGGCTAACACCAACAGCAATCTGCGTTTCCTTGACGGAAATGATTATACGGACAGAGAGGCTGCATGGTATCTTGATGCCGATTATTCCTACCTCAACAAATATTTCCTCAATGTCGGTATGTCGCTGGCTTCTTCTTCACGTTTCGGTTCTGATGCCGGCGGACTCAATCTTTGTGGTGCTGACTGGGCTTTCTTTCCTTCTGTGTCGGCTGCATGGCTGATTTCTTCCGAAAGATTTATGAAGAATGTGCGTGGCATTGACAACTTGAAGTTGCGCGCTTCGTTCAGTGTTGCCGGCAATGACCGTCTTCCTGAGTTTGCCAACCGCACTTATCTTACGAGCAATGCTTTTGCCCAGAACACAGCTGGACTTGTACTTGCCAATATAGGAAACGAAAAGTTGAAGTGGGAGACGACCTCTCGTTTCAATGTGGGATTGGATGCGAGTCTCCTTGCCAATCGTCTTACGCTGGGTGCTGATGTTTATTTTGCCAAGACAAAGGATTTGCTTACTCGTAAGCCGCTCAATGATGTTGCCGGACTTGACTATTTCTGGGATAACAACGGTGAGATGAAGAACTGTGGCATTGAAGTGGCTCTGAATGCGAGAGTCATTGACAACAAGGACTTCAAGTTCAATGTAGGCGCTACTGTCGGCCATTATGTCAACGAGATTACAAAGCTTGCCAATGGCAGTTACGTTACGGATGTGTGCAACGGGCAGGTTCTCACTGCCGAAGGGCATCCTGCCGGAGTGTTCTACGGATACAAGACAGCCGGAGTGTTTGCTGATGCTGCTGAGGCTGCCAATGCAAATATTGCCATAAAGACTGAGAATGGGCAGGTTGTCCCATTCGGTGCTGGTGATATGCATTTTGTAGATCAGAATGGAGATGGATTCATCGATGAGGAAGATTGCGTGATACTTGGGAACCCTAATCCTGATTTCTATGGCAATTTCAACTTCGATGTACGTTACAAGCGTCTGGAGCTTTCCGCTCTCTTCACATATTCGTGTGGAAACGATGCATACAATGCTTTGCGTGCTGGCTTGGAGTCGGGAAGCAGCATTGTGAATCAGAGCACTGCGATGGAGAACCGTTGGACGGCTGACGGACAGCATACCGACATTCCTCGTGCCACATACGGAGACCCGATGGGAAACTCACGTTTCTCTGACCGCTGGATAGAGGATGCTTCCTACCTCAAGTTCAAACGTCTCTCGTTGTCGTACAACGTACCGTTGAAAGTGAAATTCATACAGAGTTTGTCTGTATGGGGAGCTGTCGATAATCTCTTTACGCTCACCGGCTATCTTGGGGCGGATCCGGAGTTCTCTTTTGGACCTTCTGTTCTTTGGCAGGGTATTGATGCCGGACTTACTCCGCAGACACGTTCGTTCCGCATCGGAGTGAAAATAAGTTTGTAACAATAAAAACTTTTTGTATTATGAAAATGCATTTCAAGAATATAAAGCTTTGTTCCGGCAAACTCGTCCTGAATCTGATGCTCGGTTTGCTTCTGGGAGGAACATTCGCTTCGTGCGATGATGTCTTTGACACGGACTCTTCTTCTGTCACTATCGACAAGGGCGATAAGCTTGATTCGCCTAATGATTCGCTTTATTCAGTGATGGGTATCCTTTCACAACTGCAGAAGGTTGGAGAGCGTTATGTCCTGCTCGGAGAACTTCGTGGCGATTTGATGGAGGCTACATCCGAAGCTTCCGCCGACTTGCAGGAAATATCGCAGTTCAATGTCACTTCAGGCAATGCCTACCGCATGCAGCAGGATTATTACAACATCATCAACAACTGCAACTATGCCATTGCGCGGATGGATACGACGGTCACAATCTATCAGGACAAGGTCATGCTTCCGGAGTATGCTGCTATAAAGGCCATACGTGCGTGGACATATTGGCAGGTGTTGCTGGCATACGGTGAGGTGCGCTGGCTCGATGAGCCGGTCCTCAGTCTTGAAGCTTCAATGCAGGACTATCCTGTGAAGAAAGGGGACGAACTGGCGCAGCTGCTTGTTGACGACCTGCTTCCGTATGTCGATGTGCGGCAGCTCAACTATGGAACGATAGACGGATATTCATCCGACAAGATGTTCATTCCTGTTCCTCTTGTTCTTGGCGACCTGTATCTTTATCTCAACCGGTATGAACAGGCTGCGGCGATGTATTATAAGTATATAGAGCATTATAGGGTTACCGTGTCCGAAGGGTATGCCAACAACTGGCTTCGCGATACACGTGCTGATGCTTCGATGAATCATGCTGCTTCTTATCCGGATGAAATGCTGTTCGGACTGGTCTACAGTTCTGCTTCCAAGGATTATCATCCGTTGCTCATACGTTATGCCTACAACGACAATCCTTCGATTGTGCCTGCCACAGCGTTTGTCAACAGCATGAACCATAGGATGCATTTCTATGCCGAAGCCGGCGCGCTTACCATTGGCTCTTATTTTGAAGGCGATTTGCGTGGAGAGGTTATATATTCGTCCGGTAGAGTCGGTGCTTCCTCTTTTGGGAATATTCTGCTTGGCAAGCGTACAGCCACATACATTACAAAATATTGTTCTGTGGCAACGCTTGATGAGAACGGATGGGACCCTCTGAATACAGCCGTTGACGGTGGTTTGATGTTCACTCGCGCCATTCCTGTATGTCGCACTCCGATGGTATATTTGCGCTTTGCCGAAGCGCTCAACCGTATGGGAAAGCCGTCGGTGGCATTTGCCGTGTTGAAATATGGACTTACGGCCGAGAATCTTGCTGATGCTTCAAAAGTGAGTTTGGGAGAACTGAAAGATGAACCTTTCTTGGATTTCAGTTGGACTCACAATTCTGACGGTAATGCCAATAAAGGGTTGGCGGCTCGCGGATGCGGACGCGGTGTGCCTCTTGACAAGGTGTATTACATGATACCTGACTATACACGTTATGTGGAGGGTGTGGACGAGGAAACGGGAGAATCTGTATTGCTTCCTTCCGAGGACGCTGCGGACAAGGCCCTTGCTCTTTCTGACTCAATCACATTTGTGGAGGATTGTATTGTGGACGAGATGGCTGCAGAGACAGCATTTGAAGGGAATCGTTTCTTTGACCTTCTTCGTGTGGCTCGTCATCGCGACAGTTATCCTGCGTATATGGCAGAAAAGGTCTCTTCTCGTTTCGGTAACCCGGAAGAGATGAAGGCTGCTCTGATGAATGTTGAGAAATGGTATTTGAAATAGGGTAGGCCGATGGCTGATAAAGGTTGTTGCTTTTACAGTCTTTGAATCGTCGTTATCTTAAAAACGTATCTGTGGATTTTCCGTTGTTGATAATGGAATATTCTGCAGATACGTTTTTTTATGTTTCTGTTGTTCTCAAAAAAATGACGAAGTCAGGAATATACGTCCTTTTTGCTTGTGTATTCACAGGCCCTCCTCGTGGTTTTAAGTTGATGTTCTCACAGACTCCTCTTGTAGTTTGGGTGGTTTTAGGTTGATGCATTTACAGACTCCTCCGTCGCTGCCGCGCCACCTCCCCTAACTTAGGGGAGGAGTCTGGTTACTCTGCTGATGTAAATGCTATTATATTAACAATCAACATATTAACTTATTATTGGCTTTTCAACGAGCAAGGTAACTAAGCTCCTCCCCTAAGTTAGGGGAGGTGGCGCGGCAGCGACGGAGGAGTCTGTGAATGCATCAACCTAAAACCACCCAAACTACAAGAGGAGTCTGTGAAAACATCAGCAAAATGACCTTTATTATATATAGAAAAACTTTTTTGTTCCTCATCTCAGATGTTTTCGTACAAAATGCTGCATTCTTAGAGTGACTGTACCGGAAACATAAAATCATCCTTCTGAAAAGTCAAATTCGCTGCACTGTTTTCTTAAATCAGCACTGCAGATTATAAAAACTGCACTGCTGATTATACAATCTACACTGCTGATTTTATAATCTGCAGTGCTGATTTAAGAAAACAGTGCGGTGAAAACGACTTTTCAATGGGGCAAAATGAAATTTTTACAGGCTGTAGCACAATGACTTCTGACTGTGAAAAAACTCAGATAGCAGAAACTTTTCGGCAGCATACGGTTGCATGACAAAAAATAGTGCTTGCACATTGACGTTTTCTGCGCTGAAGACGGAGTTTGCCACTGAAAATGTTTTTATTTTGTTCATAAAATGCAAAGGATGCGTTTTCTTCTCTTTTTTCAGTTTTATAATGCAATAATTGCAATATTTGAATCATTTGTATAAGCAGAAAAAACTCCAAAACAGCTACTTTTGCAGCGACATCAAAAAATAATGTTATGAAAAATTTTACACTTAAATCGATTTTTGCTTGTGCTGCTCTGACAGGGTTGGCTACTACGGCACAGGCTCAGAGAATTACATTTCAGAAAGATGATGCTGTTACAGATGCATTGCGTGCCACTCATCGTACTGTGCCTCTATGGGCTGACTTTAACAATGATGGGAAGATGGATGTATATTATAGCGGTACATCTTGTATTCATGGATGGACTTCAGGAGGTTTTCTTGTAAAGAACCTCGGTAACCTGCAGTTTGAGATGGATACTGAATATCTGACAGAGACTGTGAGGGTGCCAGTTTTGGATGAAAAGGGTGAGCCTGTTCTTGGCGATGGTGACCAGCCTACTTATACAGAGCAGTTGAGGACTCTCGGAATGGAAAATGGTCTTCCATATACTGCGTATGGAATGGGAAGCCTTTCGTTGGATTTCAATCAGGACGGCCTTATCGACTTCATTTTCTTGAACAGAGGTGGAAATGACACCAACACAGACAAGGGACTTGTGCTCGTGAAGAATCTGGGCAACTACAAGTTTGAGAAAGTAGAGGACGAGGCGCTTGCATCGCTGAACTTTGGTGGCAATGATAGCTCTTTCAATGAAGATCAGGAAGTAGGTTGTATTTCGGTCGGTGACTATAATAAGGACGGTTATCCTGACTTGATAGTGGAAGGAAACGGAGATAACGGACGCTTCGTGTCTCTTTTGAAGAATGTTGAGGGCAAGTATTTTGAAGTCGCAGATGTGTTCAATCCGCTTGCTTGGGATGTGGAAACAAACAAGGTGGGTGTTTATAAGAAGACAGCTCCGACAGTGGATGATGACGGTGTAGAGTATCCGGGTGTATATATTCAGGAACCGACAATGAAGGCTAAGCCTATGAGCCACGGTTCTGTAATCTTTGCAGACCTCGACAATGACGGATGGCTTGATATTGTGGCTACCGGATATATGGATGGCGACGATTCGGATGTTGCACTAGGTGTTCAGGAAGGCGGAGACGGTATACGAATTTACCGTAACTTGCAGAACGGACAGTTCCAGGATGTTACAGACATGCTTTGCGCTGAAGGCGAGACCGTGAATGATGTGGCAAAACGTTGGGGTACAGAGGACAGCTTCCTTGAGGCTGTCGACTACAATCAGGACGGAAAGATTGATATCATGATTGTGGGTTCGATGCGCGACAGATCATTGAAGCAGGCTTGTCTGTTGACTAATGTATCTGAGGATGGAGTAATTGCATTCAATGAAGAGGCTGCCGGCATAGTTCCTTTCTCCGGACTTACATGCCGTCAAGCTACTGTAGCAGATCTTAACGGTGATGATATTCCTGATTTCGTATTCCGCGGATGGACTTCATACGAAGACATCAATGACTGGCGCTGGGCCATCAACTACAGCAATGGCAGTACAAACAACTACGAATTAGACTTCTTCACAGAAACAGAACCGGAAGGAATCGGCGGACACTTTACTGAGACAATGAGTTTTGGTGACTTGGACGGTGACGGTCTTATGGATATGATGGCTTCTAACTGGTGGACTGCCGGTGATACGGTAATCTTCAGCCGCAATACGACAGATGCCGAAATAACACTGCCGAGCGCTCCGGCAAGCGTGACAGCAACAGCTTCAGAGAACAGGGTTGTTGTTACATGGGATGCTGCAACTCTTCCAATGAGCGGAAACGAGCCGATGTACAACCTCTATATAAAGAATGAAAGCACAGGCGAGGTACGTATGATTGTGCCTGCAAATGAGGAGACTGGATACCAGAAAGGCTATGCTCAGTTTGGTGCATACGTTCTCAGTGGAGGCGAAGACCCAACTTATACTTTTGAGAATATGCCTAATGGCAACTATACAGTAGGTGTACAGACAGTATCTTATTCTTATGCTGCAAGTCCGTTTACAACTGTAAGCAGTGTTACTGTAAACAACGGAGCTAACGCTATTGCTTCTGTGACAGGAGAAGCAGAAGTAACTGTTACCGTAAGTGAGAATGCCATTGTGGCTCATGCAGCCGAGGGCGCAGCAGTGAAGGTGTACTCTGCTAACGGAATGCTGGTGGCAGAAGGTGTGGCAAACAAGCCTGTACATGTTGCAGGCAATGGCATCTTCATAGTAAATATAGATGGAAAGGCTATTAAGGTATTGAAATAAGTTATAGTTTTAAGAGTCTTAAGATTGTTTTCTTGAAAATTTAGTATTAGTTTAGATTGATTTGAGGGGTGTATCGGTTTTCCGGTACATCCCTTTTTCATTGCTCTTATCTTGGACGGCATATCCTTTTCCTTTGAATGGAAAAACACCCTAAAAAGCACGATACAACAATTAATTAGGACTTGAATTTGGTATAATCTTTTTATTTTCGTATCTTCGCATGCAGAATTAGGATAATTATTGTGAAAATGAAGAAGAAATTCCGGCTTTGCCTGTTAATGGCATGCTATGTTGCTGATTATGCAACAGCTCAGACAGTTGAAGAAGCTGCTAACCTTGAAGGTTCTACGGTTGATACAGAGATAAGTCAAGATAGCGTTCCTGCGGAGCTGCTGATTGCCGACACACTGGCAGTTGTTGAAGTTCCTCAGGACAGGGTGGACACTATTTTCTATGATCAGGACTGGAAAGTAATTGGCAACAAGGCTTTTGCCGCATATTACAGATATGCGTTGTATCCGGCGGATTCGATGGCGACAAAGCGTTTCCGGACATTCTATATGAAGGGAGAAGTTGAAGGAGAAGGTAGTTTTCAGTATCTTGACAAATATGATGACAGCAATTCCAAATTTCAGGGGATATATACTCGTTACTATAAATCCGGTAAAGTGAAGGAAGTCAGCAACTACTTTATGGGATTGCTTGACGGTGAGTACATTTCCTATTATGAGAACGGGCTTGTAGACGAGCATATCAACATGAGCGACAACCGTAAGAATGGTATATATACCAAGTTTGCGGATGATGGAGAGTCGTGTGAACAGATGGAGTATATAAACGGCACAGAATCGGAATGCTATGTGCGGATAGACAGAAACGACAATTTCGGACGTTTCCGTTGTCTGGACAAAAAGCCTGTATGTATAGAGCCGAAGGAAACCGAATTGAGGTCTGAACACAAGAACGGTGTCAAATGGTTGTATTATCTGAAAAACGGACTTGTTGTCGGAGTGACAAGAACCGTGTCGGAGGAGATAGGTTCGCATTGCCGTTTGGATTTCTTTATCCTGAACAAGTCGATGAACAATGTGGATATAGACCCTGACAACATTAAGGCATACGCTATAAAGGGAGAAAAGAAGCGCGATTTCATGTTTATGCCGTATGAGGTATATACAAAGGAAAAGGAGAAGGTAGAGAAGAAACGCGCTATGGCCGTGATGGGTGGAAAGGTTGTGGTGGATTCCGCTCCGGTCGATATCACAATTATGAATCTTGGCGGAGATGTGGTGCGCAGACGCACTGTACAGGAGTTTCAGGAAGAAATGCTCAAGCGCAATGAGCTGAGCGATTGTGCTCCTGTATATCATGAGGACAACAAGATTGCAGATATAGAGTATATCCGTCGTACTACAATACATCCGGGAGAAGGTGTTTATGGCTTCCTCCTGACCGATAACAAAAAAACAGACCTGTTCTTCATAGAGATGGTTATTAATGGCATCACTTACAAGTATAAGTGGGATGGTATTTTGGGTAAATGATGGGAAGCATATATAAGATGTGACTTTTTATGAACAAGAGGATTATTGCAGCGATATGGGGCTTGGCTGTTTTTGTGGCTGTACATTCCCAAGTGGTCGGGGACATTGTATATAAGGCAATATCAGACGGTGAACTTGAAGTTGTGGAGAGCCATAGTGATGACAGCCGGATTGTTATTCCGGACACGATAAGCATGTCGGACAAAGTCTATACGGTGGTCAGAATAGGCAGCCGTGCATTCTACGACAACAAGCGTCTTGGCAGTGTGAGAATACCTCAGACTGTAGAAACGATAGGGGAGTCGGCCTTTGCATATTGCTCCAACTTGAAAGAGGTGGTGGTGGGCGAAGGGCTGCAGGAAATAGGTGGCATGGCTTTTGCCAATTGTCTGTCTTTGCAGTCGATGACTTTTCCGGAGAGCCTGAAGACGATACATGCAAAGGCATTTCTCAATTGCAAGTCGCTGAGTGAAGTCGTCATACCTGAAAATGTGAGTGTGATTGAGGAAAGCACTTTTTCGCAGTGTATGAATCTTACGACTCTTGTGCTTCCGAATAAGCTCTCACGTATAGGAAATGAGGCCTTTTCCGGATGTAAAGCACTCAAAAGCATTGTTATGCCTGACAATAAGCCTCTTATGGGTGAACATGTGTTTTCCGGATGCGTTAATGTGGAGGAGGTAAAAGGATATTGGCTGATTGTACCGGAATATGTGGTAAAGGAAAATCCTTTTCCGTATGCTCATCAGTTCCGTGAGAAACTGCCTGCAATGGCTACATCATTCAGTTTCTATGCTGGACGTGGAATCCGTTCTGCTGTAGATGAATGGACAAAGAAGAAGGATTCGGAGACAAAGACTCAGTGGGAGGAACGTATCAAAGATAAGAATGCGCTTGGAAAGGAGATTGATGCTGTAACGGAAGAATTGAAACAGAAATATATCGAAGAGAATGCGCCTGTTTTGTTTACACCTACTTTGGACGCGTATGTGGTCGAGGAGGCCGGATACAGGGTGAAGACTGAAAGTTGGGGAGATATATTGGTCAAGGTTCCGGCAAGTGAGGCTGACGCTTTCAAAAAGAAGTGGGACAAGATAGTCATAACTCCTACGTATGGCATTATTGGCGATCAGTTTGGCATCAGTGAGTGCTCGTTTGCTCTTGGAAAGAAGATATATACAGGCAAGGGGACGGTGAAGGATGATGATTCGGAAAATATAACAGGCAGAAAGATTATGAGTGAGATAATGCGCACGCTTGTCAGCAGTTCCGACAACACTCCTGTAGACAGGGACGTTGATGAGCGTATTCCTCAGAATACGACGAATAACAACAGTACTTTTGCTTTCATTTTTGGCAATGAGAATTATGATGCAGCTGTCAATGTGCCATTCGCAAGGGCTGATGCAAAGACATTTGCTGAATATTGTCATAAGACACTGGGATTACCGGAGGAAAATGTGCGTTGCTATCTTGATGCCACTTATGCTGCCATTCTTCGCGCCATAGAAGACATTAAACAGATTGCCAAAGTGCGTGAAGGAAATGTCAATGTGGTGTTCTATTATGCGGGACATGGTTTTCCTGACGATGCTGAGAAGCAGGCTTATTTGCTGCCTGTAGATGCAACTTCATCCCAATTGGGCGTGTGCTACAGTCTTGACAAATTGTACAAAGAACTGCAGTCGGTGAATGCTAAGATGGTGACCGTTTTCCTTGATGCTTGTTTTAGTGGCTCCTTACGAGGGGAGGGCATGATTTCTGAAGCGCGTGGAGTGGCTATCAGACCTAAGAAGAATGAGCCTAAGGGCAATATTGTGGTCTTTAGTGCAGCTACCGGTGAACAGACTGCGCATCCGTATAAGGAGAAGGGACATGGGCTTTTCACTTACTTCCTTTTGAAGAAACTTCAGGAAAGTAGAGGAAATGTGCTTCTTGGCGAATTGGATGAATATATTAGTAAGAATGTAATGGATGTATCTTCTGTTAAGCTCCAGAAGTCTCAAACTCCGCAGGTGCAGGTTTCTCCGGATATAGAAGATACATGGAAAGACATGAAATTGAGGTAGGATATTGCATTGGGTGTAACCGTCTGAAATAAGCCGGGTTGGTGGCGAACGAAACGATTTCTTTCGTTGCAAAGGGTTGCGCTGACAAATAAATGATGAAAAGCATGGTTGATGATGAATGATTTGATTCCTTTCGCTGTAAAAGGTGTGCAGATGTATGTGGGATGAAGAGCACAGTTGATGGTGATGCGATACCCTTCGTTCAAGTGGAATTGGAACTTTTCTTGTAAGTTCGCAATTTTGGAAAAGTTTGTAAAATACAGATGATCACGCTATTGTTGGTAGTCTGTGGAAATAAGAGGACCGTATCCATTTCTCTTTGGGGAAATGGATGCGGTTCTTTTTTGTATTTGTAGAGATTGGGAATTGCAGAATGAAACACGAGTTCAGTTTAAGAAAGTCCTGTAAAAAGTCAATTCTTGTGGTTGTAAGAGGAGTCTGTGAATACACAAGCAAAAAAAGGTGATTTTTTAAGAGACATTTCTTCTTTCTTTTTGACACTAAGTCCAGCTATTGCTGACGGAGTTTTATTAACATAATTAAGATCCGTTTGCATTCACTCGATTATTGAAATTTGGATATTTTATAGATAAATAGTTGATAGTCAATAAAATACTATTTTAATATAACGATGCAGTTTTAGGTACAAAATGTTCAGGTAGGAACAAAAATAGGAAATGCTGATAATCAGTAAGTTATAAAAATACTTGCCCGAGATTCTTGTTTTTCACTGTCAAAATCCATCTTTGTTTTTCGTGGCATTGAAAAATCTGATTTTGATTTTTTAAGAATTGAATTTGGGTAATATCAAATTTCAGCCCGAAAAACGGACTTCTTCAAACTCGTTCACCTTGAAAATTCGGGTTCAGTCTACTCTTTTTTCAGGCGAGGCACGCATGAATGTGAATAAATGTATCTTTTCAGGATGCAAATTGTATTATTTTTACATTTTGGATTCAAGGCCTGAAAACAGCCTCAGAATCGTACAAACGGAACTTCGGCATAGTTCGGCCGAATTTACGCGATTCTACGAGACTTGATTTTTAACATTTCAGATTGTCAGAAAAAGCCCGTAATTTATGACAAGGCAGATGGTGTGAGGGTGGGGATGACCAAGCCGGTCGATGAGGACGTCGGCCTTGTTGCGGTGTGACAGCCGGACCGGTAGACAAGGTATACATCTGCACCCGACTTTGTCACTTAAAAGCCAACAGAAATGTAATTTCTACCCGAGTCCGGTTTAAGAAAGCCCTGTAAAAAGTGGGTAATCCTGCAAGTCTTTTGTATATTTACAGTTAATATTCAAATACTTACAAAGGGATATTCCGTAAATCCTATAAAAATAGCCAACTAATTCGCAATACTTTAAGTATGAATTAGTTGGCTATTTTTATAGGATTTATGGAATATCCCTACATAGAATAATTACAATAAAAATGGCATATGAAATGATTAGGAGCAAGCATCTTCATACGCCATCTTATTTTTAAGGACATTTACTGAATATCCCTACAAAAAAGACAAGCAATGATTACCCTCTTTTTACAGGGCTTTTTTACCGAATTCGCGTAGGATGAAGATTTTTGTTTATTTAATAAGAGTCCCTGATAACTTTTCTTTATAAGAGTCTCAGAACATGTATTAAGGTAAGGGAAAGCCTCATCCTTTGGAAAGGCCTCATCTTTGTGAAATCAGTTTGTGTGCTGTACATACCGGTTTTTCTGCTTTCCAGATTTGTTTATCACATTTCACTTACCGAGTTCATCGGAAGTATAGCCTTTAGGCAGAGGACGACAATTGTATCCGGAGGCCATGATCTCTCCGTATGCACCAGCGCTTCGCAGGGCGAGAAGGTCGCCGCGCGTAACACCATTAAGTTTTATATTCTTGTCGAAAACATCGCTTGATTCACATATAGGACCTACGACATCATAAGCCTCTGGAGTTTTTTTGCTTGTGATATTCTCGATTTCATGGTGGGCTTGGTACAATGCTGGACGTATAAGATCTGTCATTCCGGCATCTACAATGGCGAACTGTTTACATGTACCTTGTTTGACATACAGAACTTTCGTGATGAGACTTCCGCATTGGGCCACGATGGAGCGTCCAAGTTCAAAGTGGACGGTTTGCCCCGGACGAAGCCTAAGATATTTGTGATAAGTTGCGAAATAGTTCTTGAAATCAGGAACAGGGTTTTTGTCAGGTTCGTTATAGTCGATTCCCAATCCGCCTCCCACGTTGATTATTTCAATATCAATGCCGGACTTTTCAAGACGGTCTTGCAGTTCGTTGATTCTTCCACACAAAGCTATGAAGTCATCCATTTCAAGAATCTGACTACCTATATGGAAATGAAGCCCCTTGAATTGGATATTCTTCATGGTCTTTGCAAGGGAGATGACTTTCTCCATGTCTTCCATTGCAATGCCGAACTTGTTTTCTGCAAGTCCCGTTGTAATGTGGGCATGTGTGTGTGCACCTACATTTGGATTGATGCGGAAACACACTGTAGCGACCTTGTCTTGGGAGGCAGCAAGTTCATTGATAACCTCCAATTCAGGTATACTTTCTACATTAAAGCAACATATACTATTCTCAAGACCAAGTTTTATCTCCCAATCACTTTTGCCTACTCCTGCAAACACTATCTTTCCGGCAGGGAAGCCTGCTTTGAGTACTGCCTCCATTTCCCATCCGCTCACACAATCAATGCCTAATCCTTTTTCGTTGATTATAGCAAGCAATTTAGGGTTGGCATTGGCTTTTACGGCATAGTGTACAAAATAATTTCCATATTTTGCTGTCTCTTCGTTAATGACATCAAGGGTGTGGCGCAGCAAGTCTGTGTCGTAGAAGTAAAAGGGGGTCTGTATGCTCCCGAATTTATTGACAGGAAATGTTTCTTTCATATTTCTGGCGCTGATTAATTGAATAAGTGTTGGCTTAGGGATTGCAGTGCACGCTTTTTGTCAATTGCAGAAATAAGGAAGGAGATGTTATGATTGCTACCTCCGTATGAAATCATCCGCACAGGAATCTCTTTCATGGCTTCGGCTGCAGATGATTCAAACCCGACATTATGCCAATCAAGATCACCGACGACGCATATTATACACATGTCATGGTCTACCTTTACCGTACCGAATTTTTTCAGTTCATTCAGAATTTGGTTAAGATTATTTGTGTTGTCAATGCTTACGGAAACTCCCACTTCTGATGTACATACCATATCAATACTGGTCTTGTAAGTTTCAAAAATTTCGAAAACTTTGCGCAAGAATCCATATGCAAGCAGCATGCGACTTGATGTGATGTTTATCGCTGTTATGTTGTCCTTCGCTGCAACAGCCTTAATCTTGTTCTTTTCCGTCTCGTTGCTTATTACTGTACCGGCTGCTGTTGGATCCATTGTATTGAGAAGTTTCACAGGAATGCCGGCGAATTTAGCAGGCTGAATGCATGTCGGATGGAGAATCTTTGCTCCGAAATATGCCAGTTCTGCAGCTTCTTCAAAGTGCAGATGGCTTACAGGGGACGTATTGTCTACATAGCGAGGGTCATTGTTGTGCATTCCATCTATGTCTGTCCATATCTGTATTTCTTCAGCATTTATAGCCGCACCGATAAGAGAGGCTGTGTAGTCTGAACCTCCTCGTTGCAAGTTGTCGATCTCGCCGTATGCATTACGGCAGATGAACCCTTGAGTGATGTATATCTCTTTGCCGGGATTGGCATCAAGTTGTATTTTGAGTTTCTCTCTTATGTATTCCAAATCAGGTTCTGCGTTCTTGTCTGTACGCATGAAGTCCAATGCCGGCAGCAGCGTAGCGTTATAGCCCTGTTCGAGAAGATAGTTTGTCACCATATTTGTGCTGATGATTTCACCCTGACCGACAATTATCTTTTCTTCAAACATAGTGAATATGCCTTTGGTGAACGAGCGCAAATAGTCAAACTCTTGCTTTATAAAGTCAAGCGTTTTCTGTTTGTATTCTTCTGTAGCATAGAGCTCATCAACGTGCTTCTTGTATTTTATTTCAAGTTGGTTGATATTTTCGTTTGCTCCTTCCGGATTTTTCTTGTAGAGATAGTCTGAAATTTCTACGAGAGTGTTTGTTGTACCCGACATTGCTGAGAGCACGACAATCTTCTGTTCTCCGTCTGCAATCAATTTGACAACTTCTTTCATTCTTTGTGTTGTCCCTACAGATGTTCCACCAAACTTTAATACTTTCATTGGTTTTATCTTTATTTGTTGTTTATATATTCTTTTTTACTTTTCATCTTCGTCCAAAAAAATATCGGAGATGTTTACTTCTTTGAATTTTTTATTTTCACAGAGGAATACTCTCCCAGAATAATGCTTTATCAGGTTGAGATTATGAGTTATCATGATAACAGTTGATCCTTTTCTGCTGATGTCATGTAAAAGTTCTGTGATTTGTGCACTTGTTTCTTTGTCGAGATTTCCTGTCGGTTCATCTGCAAGAATCAGTTGTGGGTTGTTCAGTATAGCTCTTGCTATAGCTATACGTTGTTGCTCACCGCCAGAAAGTTCACATGGAAGTTTGTATCCTTTAGTGCCCATTCCCACCATGTCAAGTACTTCCTGTATTCTCTGCATAATATCATTTTTTCGCTTCCATCCAGTAGCTCTTAATACGAAATACAAATTCTCTTCCACATTACGGTCTGTGAGCAACTGGAAATCTTGGAATATGACTCCCAATCTTCGTCTCAACTCAGGCAAGTGCTTTCGTTTCAGCTTGAATAAATCGTAGCCAAGTACATTCGCCTCTCCTTTTTCTATGGGTAGTTCACCATAGAGGGTTTTCAATAGGGAACTTTTTCCAGAACCGACTTTGCCTATTATATAGATAAATTCTCCTTCATGTGCTGTGATATTTACATTGTCAAGCACTTGTTGGCTTTCCTGAAAAATGTCTACGTTCTTGTATTCTATCAGCATTCGTATTTCTTTTTTCGTTTATTTTTTATAGAATTATGGACGGTGTTTTTATGCAAAGAAACAAATGTGTCATATCATTAATGCTTGTGCCAGTCAGGTGCATGACGCTTCTGAAGTTCTGTTGCGAGATCCTCTATCTTTAACCCTTTGGATGTCAGGAGTACAATAAGATGGTATATCATGTCAGAAGCTTCATATATAAGCCTTTCATTATTTCCTGCCATAGCTTCTATTACGGATTCTATGGCTTCTTCACCTACTTTCTGTGCCATTCTGTTGCAGCCGGACTGAAACAGACTTGTGGTGTATGAGCCTTCCGGCATTTCCTCGTGTCGCTTTTCTATGAACTTTTGTAGTTCTGAAAGAAACATTATCGGGTTCTCATTTTTCTCGTTCCAGCATGTGTCTGCACCTGTATGGCATACAGGACCTGTCGGATTGACTTTGATAAGCAGGGAGTCGTTGTCGCAGTCTGTTGCGATCGAAATTACATTAAGGTAATTTCCGCTTGTTTCCCCTTTAGTCCACAAGCACTTTCTCGTTCTGCTCCAGAATGTTACCTTTCCGCTTTCAACCGTTTGGTTATATGCTTCCTCATTCATGAATCCGAGCATGAGCACTTTGTTTGTCTTTTCATCTTGTATGACGGCAGGAACGAGACCGTCCATCTTTTCAAAATCTACTGACATTTTTATATGTATTATTATTGTTATCAGAAAAATTGCAGCCTTTATTTTGAGGTTCTGGCATTACTGTATTCTTACATTTATTCCCTCTTCATAAAGATACCTCTTCAAATCCGGAATGTCTATTTCTCCAAAATGGAAAACACTTGCGGCAAGAGCCGCATCGCTATGTCCATTGATGAAAGTGTCTCTGAAATGCTCTTTCTTTCCAGCTCCTCCTGAAGCGATGACCGGTATTGTCAATATGTCTGAAAGTTTGCATAATGCTTCATTTGCATATCCATCCTTCACTCCATCGTGGTTCATACTGGTAAACAATATTTCTCCTGCACCGCGTTCGTTTGCTTCTTTTGCCCAATCAAATAAGTCGTACCCTGTCGGTATCCTGCCTCCGTTGAGATAGCATTCCCATTTGCCTTCAATTTGTTTGGCGTCAATTGCGACCACACAAACCTGTGAACCTATGTTGTGGGCTATTTCATCTATGAATTGCGGACGGCGCAATGCTGCCGAGTTGATGCTTATTTTGTCGGCTCCTGCATTCAGAAGGCGGTCCACATCCTTTAGTTCATCGATACCTCCTCCTACAGTAAATGGGATGTTGATTTCCTTTGCAATCCGTTTTACAAGTTCAGTGAAAGTCTTTCGTCCTTCAAAGCTTGCTGTTATATCAAGATATACAAGCTCGTCAGCTCCCTTTTCGCTATAAATTCTGCCCAGTTCTACAGGGTCTCCGGCCTGCCTCAAATCCATGAAATTGGTACCTTTCACAGTCTGGCCGTCCTTTATGTCGAGGCATGGGATAATTCTTTTTGCTAACATCCTAAATCAGTTTTTCTAATTCTTTCATGCTGATACGTCCTTCATATATGGCTTTGCCGAATACCACAGAAGGAACACCTGCTTCCTTCAGTTCAAGGATGTCGTTAATGGAACTGACGCCTCCGCTGGCAATAAGATGCAAGTCTGGATGTTGTTTCATGATGCTGCTGTACAGGCCGACCGATGGTCCTTGCAACATTCCGTCCTTGCTTATATCCGTACACAATACATGATTTATTCCGTATGCCATATAGCTTTCTATGAATGGCAGAAGCTTGTCGCTCGATTCCTCTTTCCATCCGTTGATGCTTATATGTCCGTCTTTCGTGTCTGCACCGAGAATCAGTTTTTCTGCACCATACTTGCCGATCCATTCAATAAATAGCTCTCTGTTCGTAGCAGCAATACTTCCAATCGTGACGAAACTTGCTCCCGAACCAAAAGCTATGTCTATGTCGTCGTCACTCTTTATTCCTCCTCCGAAATCTATGGTGAGACTTGTTCCGGAAGCTATTTTTTCTACCGTTTTTCGGTTTACAACATGTTTTGAACGTGCTCCGTCCAGATCTACTATATGTAGACGCTTTATTCCAAATGACTCAAACATTTTTGCAACCTCCAGTGGATCATCGTCATACACAGTCTTCTGTTGGTAGTCGCCTTGTGTGAGACGGACGCATTTGCCATCTATGATGTCTATGGCCGGTATGATTTCTATTTTGCTCATTGGCTTTATGTGTGGATGTGTGTTGAAGGATTTTTCCTGTTGCCTTTTTTATGATTGTCCTTATATATCATTTTCAGGCTTCGATGTCAAGGAAATTTTTCAATATCTTTTCGCCTGTCTTGCCGCTTTTTTCCGGATGAAACTGAGTAGCATAGAAATTGTCCTTTCGGAGTGCGCTGCTATAAGGATGTATGTATTGAGTTGTAGCTATTGTATTTTCACAAATAGGGACATAGAAGCTGTGGATGAAATAAACAAATTCCGGTTGAATAAAATCTTTAAAGAGCTTGCTTCGGGTATCGGTCACAGTGTTCCATCCGATTTGCGGCACTTTATCCTTATGTTGTGTAGGGATAAAACGCTTTACTTCTGCATCAAATATGCCAAGACATTCAGTGTCGTTTTCTTCTGAGTGTCTGCAAAGCAACTGCATCCCTATACAGATTCCCAGTACAGGCTGTTTCAGATTTTTGATGACCTCGTCTGTCTTGTGTTCGTGCAGATATGCCATAGTCGTTCCTGCCTCTCCCTGCCCGGGAAATATCACACGATCCGCTTTCATCAGTGTTTCTGCATCTGATGTAATGACAGGATTTATCCCAAGACGGTATAAGGCATTTTCCACAGAGCGTATATTGCCTGCATTATATTTCACTATCGCTACGTTCATTGTTCATCATTCATTGAATGTATTCGGTTGCAAAGTTACGTATTTCTGTGAAATGTATTGTAGTTTTTCTGAAAAAATGGCCTTTTGGTTACATTCTATAATAAAGATAGCCTGTTGCTGTTGTTCTATGTTGGTTACATACATACGCGAGTTCGGGTTAATGTCTCTGTTAAAAAAGTTCCGGTTGCCCTTGCATTCTTCTTCTTCAATATGCACCGGCAGTGCCTCCGGCTTGTTGTCGAAGAGAGAATATGCCGTAAGTGCGGCACAGATGTCCACAAAGAGGTTTTCTGTTGCTTTTTTGTGATGTATTCACAGGCAAAAACAATTGGCTTTCTCAGGGGCATTTCTTCTTTCTTTTTGACACTGAGTCCACCTATAACCGACGGAATTTTATTAACATAATTAAGATTTGTTTGTATTTTGTGGCTTGCTGAATTTTTGAAGATTTATGGACAAGCAATTGATAATCAATAGAATACTATTTCAGCAAGAACGATGCGGTTTCAGGTGCAAAAGGCATAGGTAGGAATAAAATAGGATATACTGATAATCAGTAAGTTATAAAATTACTTGTCCGAGATTCCTGTTTTTCGCCGCCGGAATCCGTCTTTGTTTTTCGTGGCATTGAAAAAATATGATTTAGATTTTTTAAGAAATCAATTTAGGCAGTACCGGATTTCAGCCCGAAAAACGGACGTTTTTGAATTTGTTCACCTTGAAAATAAATTTCGTTCACCTTGAAAATGTTTTTAAAGTGCCTTTTAAGCAAATTTTGTTCACCTTGCAAATTTATTTCCAGCATACTCTTTTTTCAGACGATACACGCGTAAATGTGAATAAATGTATCTTTTCAGAATGAAAATTGCATTATTTTTACATTTGTGGTTCAAGGCTTGAAAACAGCCTCAGAATCGCACAGATGGAACTTCGGTAAGGTTCGGATGATTTTATGCGATTCTGCGAGCCTTGAATTTTAACATTTCAGGTTGTCAGAAAAAGCCCGTAACTTATGTCAAATGGATAGTATGGCGATGGAGATTACCAAGCTGATTTGTGAGGACGGTTTATTTTTGCTGTTGTCTTCACAGGCTCCTCAGTTGCAAGCTCCCCGATTGCCTCGAACTTGGGGAGGAGTCTGTGAAGACATCCGCTTAAAACCGTCAAAGCCACAAGAGAAGTCGGTGAGTACACCATCTCAAGACCACCCGAACCATGGGAAGATTCTGTGGACACCGATCTAAAACACAATATGTTTGCTTTTTCATTCTTTCCCCGGAAAGGATTTTTTTCGGATCAAAGCCATAAAAAGCCATGGAACAAGAAAAAACAAAACTGTGAAACAGAATCAGTTGGCAAAGAAACCGAAGTTTACACCCGACCGCCCTCCAACAACAAGCCTCAAAAAAAGCAATCCCATGCTCTATAGCATTTGTTTGCCCTCAAATTCAGCCTTTTCTCCAAAGAAACAATAAAATCTTCATTCCGCAGATGTAAAATCTCGTGGGTTTTCCCTAAATTTGCGCCTCATCGATATCCGTTTACAGGTCCACAGGCTTGAAAGCCAAAAGCATCGTGCATCAGGATCTGTACATGGTACAACCAAAAAGAGCATTGCCGCTCATATCATTCATAAATACGGATTATACGATGCATTGAGAGCTATGCCTCCGCGCACCTGTAACCTCTGCATTATGAATGTTGCAGGCAAAATGACTATTTACAATATATAAAATGACATACGTATGGATAAGCGCAGCAGGATTATGCGCGGCAACTTTCATCGGAACTTTTATTGGTTTTGCTATCAAGAAACTTCCTCACAAATGGAATGACACAGTACTGGGATATTGTGCGGGACTTATGCTTGCGGCATCAATCTTGGGCCTGCTTATTCCGGCAACGGAACAAGCGGGCAACAGTCTATGGTGGGTTGTTGCAATCGGAGCAATATGCGGCGTCTTATTTCTCAACATCCTTGACTTGCTGACACCGCATCTTCACCGCATAACCGGAACAGACCCTGAGCGGCACGTCAACAACTCGAAACTGAACAAGATACTCCTTTTTGTCATGGCAATAGCCCTGCACAAATTACCGGAAGGCATCGCAACCGGAGTTGGATTCAATTCTGCCGATCTCAACGATGCATGGACCGTAACTTTCGGTATTGCCATACAAAACATACCGGAAGGAATGGTCATCATATCTCCCCTATTGCTTGCAGGAGTAAGCCGGCTACGGACATTGCTCATATCCCTGTTCATCGGTCTTCTTGAAATCATAGGCGTGTGGATAGGCTATGCCGTCGGAAGCATATCGGAAGTGTTTCTTCCGGCAATGCTTTCTTTTGCGGGAGGAGCCATGCTGTATGTCGTAAGCGATGAGATGATTCCGGAAACTCATGCGCATGGCTATCAGAAGTTTGCCACATACGCTCTGCTTACGGGATTCATGACCTTGCTCTTCATAGAGAATGCATTCTGACAAACAACCGTCCGTAATCCCCGACAAGTATAATATTCACACCAACACTCAATACTATAAAAAATGAATATACACAAAGGTATAATGACTGTATGCTTCGCTCTCAGTCTGTCACAAATCCATGCACAACAGAACAATACTGTTGTCGGCAATGAAGGAAAAGAGGATACGGCCGCCTCCGGTGATGTCATGACAAGAATAAAGCACGACATCATACAGAACACAAAATTCGGAGGGTATATCATAGGAAAAGCGTCGGCTTCGGACCAAGAGCTTTCTTCTACGAACAAAAGCCATACCAACGTGGATTTACGTCTCGTGCGACTGTATGTTGACGGCAAAGTGATGGATTTCCAATACAAACTGCAAATGGAAGTCAATGGAGTAAGTGGCACATCCAAAGAAAAGGGTCCGCGTATCGTAGATGCATGGGCGGAATGGCAGAAATACCAATTCGCAAAAATCAAGTTCGGACAATTCAAAAGAGCATTCACTTTTGAAAATCCGATGAATCCATGGGATATAGGTTATGGGGCTTACAGCCAGCTGATAGACAAACTTGCCGGAATGAACGACAGGGTAGGCGAACATTCAAGCAACGGAAGAGATCTTGGAATACAAATTCAAGGAGATTTTCTGCCTTCCGGACGCGACAAACATAATTTGCTACATTACCAGCTCGGTGTCTACAACGGTCAAGGAATAAACCACAGCGATGAGAACAATTCCAAAGACATCATAGGCGGAATAAGCGTTATTCCTGTAAAGAATCTGGAAATAGGAGTATTCGGCTGGAATGGTGATTATACGAACAAAGGAATCACAGTAGACCGCAACCGTATGGCATTCGGACTCAAATATGAATCGAAATGGACGGTCAGAGCCGAATATGCATTCAGCAAAGGACACAAGATATCGGATTATTCAACAGACGAAGAAGGAAATACTGTAGTATTCGGATGTGACAAAGCCGATGCATGGTATATAGGTGTAGGCGCTCCCGTCACAGACAAATTCAAACTTTATGCCAAATGGGATGTCTATCGCGACACAAAATCATGGGCGTCACAAAAAAGTATATATGCCTTGTCTGCCAACTATAATCTTTGCAAGAATCTTAAATTGCAAGCAAACTACAGCTATACACGCGACAAAGCCACATCGGACGATGGACGCTACAACACCTTTGATGTTCAATTATATGTGAGATTCTGATTACATACACTACAGCCTCTATACACACCCTGTTGCAAAATCTTTCAATGCAACAAGTGGTATAGAGGCTGCTATTTCATACCACTCTATCCTCTGCGGCGAAATTCGGAACATACAATGGCCGTCGCAATAGCGACATTAAGAGATTCACTTGTAGTACGGCCGGCCGGATAATTGGGGACATAAAGCCTGTTTGTCACAAGAGCTTCCACCTCGGCAGATACTCCTCTCCCTTCATTCCCCATGACAATCAGCCCATGCTGCTCAAGATGTTCGGAATAAATGTCATGACCATTGAGAAATGTACCGTAGACTGGAATATCGGAAGGCAAAGACTTTATCAACTCGGACAAATCGCAATAATGCACCTTGACTCTTGCCATACCTCCCATTGTGGCCTGCACGGTCTTAGGGTTATAGATGTCGGCAGAAAATCTTGAACAAAAAACATGTTCGATACCGAACCAATCGGCAAGACGCACTATAGTGCCGAAATTGCCCGGATTCTGAACATCATCAAGAGCAATGCACAGATTTTCTTTTACCACAGAAACATCGAAAGAATTCTCTTTCTGACGAAAAACAGCAAGAACCTTCTGGGGAGTATCGAGAAAACTTATTCTATGAAGCTCATCTTCCGTGACGACATCTACTGGGCATTTCTCCTTAATCAAACAGAGATATTCTGCAGTCCATTCTGCAGTGGCGGCAATATACAGGCACTCAAAATGCCCCATAAGTTCTCCGACAAGTTTAGGTCCTTCAGCTACAAAAGCATTCTCTTCTTTCCGCTTCTTTTTCAATTCAAGCGAACGTATATACTTTATTCTATTCTTAGTTACCATGCCACAAATCTACGAATCATTTCTATATCAAAGTTCTTTAATCACATAAAAATATCTCTTTGTACACTTTTTTTTGTCTTTTATTGTCAAACAACGTATCTTTACACTAAATTACAAATTAGAGATGGGAAAGAAGCCCTTACATACAGCTTTTATTATATCTATATTATTATTATTCGCGCTCCTATGTTCGTGCAACGTAAGCAGATACATAGAAGACGGCGACTTCTATCTTAAAGAGATAAAGGTCAGTTCAGACAATAATAAGGCAATTAAAGAATATGCACTTACAGACTATATACGCCAAACTCCGAACACAAAGTGGTTCGGTGCCAAGATTCCCATGAAATTATATTGTCTGTCAGGAACAGACACAACACGCCTGAAGTGCAAACTGTTTCGCAAACTCGGTGAAGCTCCGGTCATCTACAATCACATATCATCAAGAAAGTCGAAAGAAGACATGAAGCAGATGCTGGTTAATGAGGGGTATATGAATGCAGAAGTTGAACTGGACGAAAGTTTCAAAGGAAAAATACTGTCGCTGGGATATATAGTACATCTGGGGGACAGATATTCAATACGCAATGTAAAAAGAAATATTGCAGATGCCAAACTGTCAGACGTCATTTGCAGAGATGATACAACAAAGTCATTGCTACGGCCCGGCATGCCATTCAACATAAACAGGCTCAACGAAGAACGCTCACGTATCACGGCAATGCTGAAGAACATAGGGTATTATAAATTCAACAAAGACTATATCACATTCACTGCTGATACATGCAAAGGAAGTACCGAAGTCGATGTAACCATAAACGTGAAACTGCATCTTGAAAACGGGCGTTCTCTTCCGGAAAATCACAAGCAGTTCAAAATCGGTGATATAAAATATTTGTCGGATATCACTTCCACAGAAGTCCAAACAGACAGCATTATGCATAATGGAGCCAAAATCCTGTATCACGACAAGCTCCATTTCCGTCCTAACCTACTCACATCCAACACGATGTTTGCAAGTAATGAACTGTATAACGAGAGCAAACTCCATCGTACTTATTCTAATTTCACACGTCTTCAGGCTGTATCGTATTCAAATGTGCGGCTTACGGAACGTCCCGGAACGGATACTCTCGACTGTCGTATACTTATCAATCATAGCCGACCATATTCCGTAAGCTTCGACATAGAAGGCACAAATTCAGACGGAGATCTTGGAGCGGCGGTCTCGGCATCATTGCAACATAAGAATCTATTTAAAGGATCTGAAACTTTAACCTTTAAATTCCGTGGTGCCTATGAAGCCATCACAGGACTTGAAGGATATGACGGACATAATTACACAGAACTGGGCGGCGAAATAAAATTGAACTTTCCCATGTTCCTCCTGCCGTTTGTCAACAGAAGCTGGGGAACGAGCCGTAATGCGACTTCTGAAATATCACTCCAATACAACAGACAAAACCGTCCGGAATTTAAGCGAAAAGTACTTACTGCGGTCTGGAGATACCGTTGGAACAGTTCCAACCAACATATCATGCACCGCTTTGACTTGCTTGAAGTGAACTATGTATATATGCCGTGGATTTCAAAGACCTTCAAGGAACAGTTTCTCGATTCTCTCGGCAAGACCAATGCCATACTGAAATACAACTATGAGAATCTGCTTATCACAAAACTCGGATATACCTATACCTACAATTCGCTTGGCAACACCGCTACCACCTATGGCAAGAATGCCTATACATTCAGGGTAAACATCGAGACATCGGGCAATCTGCTCAGTGGAATAACCAACATTGTGAATGGGAAACGCAATGCGGAAGGACAATATACTTTTTGTGGCATCGCATATGCCCAATATGTAAAAAGCGATATAGATTATGCACGCAGCGTAAGAATAGACAAGAACAACTCTGTGGCCTTCCATGCCGTTGTAGGAGTTGCATATCCATATGGTAATTCCAAAATACTTCCTTTTGAAAAGAGATATTTTGCAGGAGGAGCCAACAGTGTTCGAGGATGGTCGGTACGCTCACTCGGTCCCGGAGGATATTCCGGAAACGACAAGGGCATAAACTTCATCAATCAGTCAGGCGACATCAAACTGGATTTCAGTCTTGAATACAGAGCCTTCCTGTTCTGGAAAATCAATGGTGCCATATTTGTCGATGCTGGAAATATATGGACTATCAGAGACTACAAGGACCAACCCGGAGGAGCATTCAAATTCGGCAAGTTCTACCAACAGATAGCAGCAAGCTACGGCATAGGTTTCAGAGTAAATCTTGACTTCTTCATTCTTAGATTTGACGGAGGAATGAAAGCCATCAATCCTGCTCACAAAGGCAGAGAAAAATATCCCCTTATCCATCCGAATTTCGGACGCGACTTTGCATTTCACTTTACTGTAGGATTGCCTTTCTGATTTTATATGCATACAAGAGATTAGAAATATGAGGTCTCAGGTTATAATCATACAGTCATAAAAAATATAAAACTCAAAAAAATATAGTAACTTTGCGGACCGGAAACGGCTATAATAAATAATATATAATATGTACAGATCACACACGTGCGGAGAACTCCGCCTTAGCAATGCTGGACAGACGGTTACACTTGCCGGATGGGTACAGCGTGTACGCAGAATGGGAGGCATGACTTTCGTTGATTTGCGCGACCGTTATGGCATTACACAACTTGTGTTTAATGAAGAAATCAATGCAGAACTTTGCGAACGTGCCAACAGACTCGGACGCGAATATGTGGTGCAAATCGAAGGAACCGTAAATGAGCGCTACAATAAGAACAAGAATCTGCCAACAGGCGACATCGAAATCATTGTCAATAAGCTCAATCAGCTTAATGCTTCCGAAGTGCCGCCATTTACGATTGAAGACAACAGCGATGGCGGAGATGACATCCGCATGAAATACCGCTATCTTGACTTGCGCCGTTCATGCGTCCGTCAGAACCTTGAGCTTCGCCATAAAATGTGTATAGAAGTACGCAACTATCTGTCAAATCTCGGCTTCCTTGAGGTAGAGACCCCAATGCTTATAGGTTCTACACCGGAAGGTGCGCGCGATTTCGTTGTACCTTCCCGTATGAATCCCGGACAGTTTTACGCTCTTCCGCAAAGCCCACAGACCTTGAAGCAATTGCTCATGGTCGCAGGATTCGACAGATATTTCCAGATTGTAAAATGCTTCAGAGATGAAGACCTTAGAGCTGACCGTCAGCCGGAATTCACACAGATAGACTGTGAAATGAGTTTTGTGACTCAAGAAGACATCATACAAACTTTTGAAGGAATGGCCAAACATTTGTTCAAAGAACTTCGTGGTGTAGAGTTCAATGAACCATTTCTCCGTTTGCCTTGGGCAGAAGCCATGCGCCGGTTCGGTAGCGACAAACCGGACATGCGTTTTGGTATGGAATTTGTGGAACTCATGGACACGCTTAAAGGAACAGGAGAGTTTACAGTTTTCAATACAGCAGAATATATCGGAGGTATATGCGCTTCGGGATGTGCTGTATATACTCGTAAACAGATAGATCAGCTCACTGATTTTGTAAAACGTCCGCAAATCGGAGCCAAAGGACTCGTTTATGCACGAGTGCAGGAAGACGGTACAGTAAAATCAAGTGTGGACAAGTTCTATAGTCAGGAAATTCTCTGCAAGCTGAAAGACAAGATGCAGGCTAAAGCCGGCGATCTTATACTTATCCTTAGTGGTGAAGATGCTATGAAAACCCGCAAACAACTCTGTGAACTTCGTCTTGAGATGGGAAATCGTTTGGGTCTACGTGACAAGAACAAATTCGCTCTTCTTTGGGTCACAGAATTTCCTATGTTTGAATGGAGTGAAGAAGAAGGCAGACTCATGGCTATGCATCACCCCTTCACCCATCCAATGAACGAAGATATTCATCTGCTTGACACCAATCCTGCTGCTGTACGTGCAGATGCATACGATATGGTATGTAACGGTATAGAAGTCGGTGGAGGTTCTATCCGTATACATGACCCTAAGCTTCAGGCCAAAATGTTTGAAATTCTCGGGTTTACTCCGGAACGCGCACAAGAACAATTCGGCTTCCTGATGAACGCATTCAAATATGGAGCTCCACCTCACGGAGGTCTGGCATACGGTCTCGACCGATGGGTTAGCATATTTGCAGGTCTCGACTCTATACGCGACTGCATAGCATTTCCAAAGAACAACAGCGGACGTGATGTTATGCTTGATGCTCCTGCTGCAATAGACCAAAAGCAACTTGATGAACTGGCTCTGAAGATAGAACTTCCGAAAGACGAATAAGGCAAAAACACTACGCACTCTGTTTTTGGCTTTAATAAAAATATAAAAGGATTGTATATTCGTGATTGTAACACAAATATTACAATTACTCTAAGCAAAAAAGAAAGGCGGCTGGAATCTGAACAATGCTCCAAAGGTTTTATTACCATCTTTTGAGTACTATTCAGATATTCCGGCCACCTTTCTTTTCACCTCATCCATCCGAATCCAAGAACTTTTATTATTCACACTTTTGCAAGCCTCGCCTGAAAGAAGAGTACATGGAACCTGAATTTTCAAGGTGAACGAGTTTGAGTACGTCCGTTTTTCGGGCTGAAATCTGATATTGACTAAATTTGATTCTTAAAAAATCAGCAATCAATAAAGTGTAAACGAATCTTAATTGTATTAATAAATTTCCATCCGCGACCGGTGGACTAAGTGTCAAAAAGAAAGAAGAAATGGCACTTAAAAAGTCAGATGCTGTTGCAGTTGTATTCACAGGCAAAAACATGCGGTCATTCTTAGGGACATCTCTTCTTTCTTTTTGACACTAAGTCTGCCCATATCGAACGGTACTTTATTAACATAATTAAGATTCATTTGCACTTGGCCGATCATTGAATTTTTGAAGTTTTATTGATAAACAAATTGATAGTCAACAAAATACTATTTTGATAAAAGGATGCGGTTTCTGGTACAGGAAGTATAGATAGTAACAAAAATAGGATGTACTGATAATCAGCAAGTTATAAAATTACTTGTCCAAGATTCCTGTTTTTCGCCACCGGAATCCGTCTTTGTTTTCCACGACATTAAGAAAATATGATTTAGATTTTTTAAGAAATCAATTTGGGTAATATCGGATTTCAACCCCAAAAACGGACCTACTCAACTTCGTTCACCTTGAAAATAAATTTCGTTCACCTTGAAAATGTTTTTAAAGTGCCTTTTAAACAAATTTGGTTCACCTTGAAAATTCAGGTTCCGTGTACTCTCCTTTCAGGTGAGGCTTGCAAAAATGTGAATAAATGTATCTTTTCAAGATGAAAATTGTATTATTTTTATATTTGAGGTTCAGGGCCTGAAAACGGCCTCAGAATCTCACAAACGGAACTTCGGTAAGGTTCGGCCGATTTTATGCGATTCTGCGGGGGCTTGATTTTAACATTTCAGATTGTCAGAAAAAGCCCGTAATTTATGACAATCGGATAGTGCATGACGGTATGAAGGCTCACTTTGTATCCGCCTCGTTGCATTGAATGTGAACCGGGAAGGATACTGCAACTTACAGACATTAAAATGAGCATAGATAAAGTATTTCTCAACGAAGTCTGTAGAATACACGAACTTTTTATCAAAGTAAGAAAGCAGGGGCTTTTTCTGACAATTTTATTGTTAATATACATATATACACAGAAAAAAGTAAACAGTTTGCTCACTTTTTTCTTCAAGGATGTAATTTTATATATTTTTGTACGTCTATATAATAGCAGAATACAAAAACGACATGATTCATCTCAAAAACATACACAAAACTTACAAGGGAGGAACATCTCTGCATGTGCTGAAAGGAATAGACCTCGATGTGGCAAAGGGAGAGTTTGTGGCCATCATGGGGGCTTCAGGTTCGGGAAAGTCGACCTTGTTGAATATTCTTGGCATTCTGGATGATTATGATGAAGGGGAATACATGCTTGCCGGTACTCCGATAAAGCATCTGAGCGAAACGCGTTCGGCTGAATACCGTAACCGTATGATTGGATTCATATTCCAGTCGTTCAATCTTATCCCCTTCAAGGATGCAATGGAAAATGTGGCTCTGCCGTTGTTCTATCAGGGAGTGGGGAGAAAGAAGCGGAACGAGCTTGCACTGGAATATTTGGATAAGTTCGGCTTGAGGGAATGGGCACATCATCTCCCCAACGAGCTGTCAGGCGGACAGAAACAGAGGGTGGCGATTGCACGTGCACTGATAACAAGGCCTCAGATAATACTTGCCGATGAGCCGACGGGAGCACTTGACAGCAAGACTTCGGTGGAGGTCATGCAGATTCTGAAGGAACTTCATGAAGAGGGAATGACCATCATTGTGGTGACCCATGAAAGCGGTGTTGCGTATCAGACGGAGAAGATTGTGCATTTGAAGGATGGCATAATCGAGCGTATAGAAGAAAACGTAGATCCGGATGTTTCGCCTTTTGGTATGAATGGTATAATGAAATGAAATAAAGAGTTCGGATGTTGGATACGTTACAGGAAATATGGGATGCTATCATGCGCAACAAACTGCGCACTGTGGCGACAGGATTTGCAGTGGCAGGAGGTATATTCCTGCTGATTGTACTGCTTGGGGCCGGTAATGGAATCATACATACGCTTGAACACAACAGCGGAGGATTTTCTCTTGATGCCGTGCATATCTATGGAGGTTATACGTCCATGCCTTTTGAGGGCATAAAGGATGGAAGGAGTATACAACTTGACATGAGGGACACGTATATGGCGGAACAGGCTTTTGGCGAGACTGTCGTGGCCTCTTCGCCGACTATGGGCAGATACGGGTTGGTGGTCTCGGCAAAAGGCAATTATTATTCGAATGCAGGTCTTTTGGGAGTTTATCCGGTTTATGCTTCTGTTGAGATGGTCAGGATAGTAAAGGGGCGATTTGTCAATGAACTTGATGTCAGGGAAAGGCGCAAGACCATAGTGATAGACGAAAAAGCGGCAAAGGAACTGTTTGGAGGCAACGAGAAGGCTGTTGACAGCATGATAAAAGTCGGTGATATGATGTACAAGGTTGTCGGTATAAGTGAAAAAGACTTCATGTTCGGCCGTTCGGAGTTTTATGTTCCTTTTTCCACAATGCAGACCATCTATGGAAAAGGTGGGTCTATAGATGAGTTGACATTGAAAACGAGAGGGCTTGAAACGGAAGAAAGCAACAGCCGCTTTGAGACGAGGCTCAGAAAATCTATGGGACGGATTCATAGCTTTAATCCGGATGACAGGAGTGCAGTGTGGATATGGAATATGGCTTCCGAAAACATAGAAATGTCTGCTGCCAAGAACATATTGCGCACTTCGTTCTGGATTCTTGGATTGCTCACATTGTTGAGTGGGGTTGTGGGAGTGAGCAATATTATGCTCATAACAGTGAAAGAGCGTACTCACGAGTTCGGCATACGCAAGGCTTTGGGTGCAAAACCGTGGAATATTGTAGGGATGGTCATGCTTGAAAGTATACTCATCACAACCTTTTTCGGCTATATCGGAATGGTTTGTGGGGTAGGCTTTTGTGAATATATGGACGCAACGGTCGGCAACCGTGTGATGGACATTGGGGTGTTCCAAGAGGAATACTTCATCGATCCGACAGTAGATATAGGAATCTGCATACAGGCAACTCTGGTTATGGTTGTTGCCGGTGCTCTTGCCGGGTTCTTTCCTGCGCGCAAAGCCGCAAAGGTAAAGCCGATAGAAGCATTGAGGGCAGATTGAGGAATGAGTTTTCTTCTGAGAAAGATTTGTGAAGTTATGAGGAGTTACATATGTTTTGACAGTGACCAATGGGGAGAGATATTCGATTCCCTGATGCGGAACAAGGCCCGTTCGTTTCTGACGGCCTTCGGGATTTTCTGGGGCATATTCATGCTTGTGCTCCTGATGGGAGGCGGAAAAGGATTGGAGTCGATGCTTGCACAGCAGTTTTCCGGTTTTGCCACCAATTCAGGATTTATAGGCGCAAATGTGACAAGCAAGCCTTACAAAGGATTCAAGAAAGGGAGATGGTGGAGCCTTGAGGTGGCAGACGTGGCTCGTGTGCGTGCAGCTGTCCCGGAGATAGAAGTAGTGACTCCATTGGTTACGCATTGGGGAGCAAAAGCCAAATGCAATGCGAAATCCATGTTTGTCACAGTAAAGGGAGTGTATCCGGAATATTCTGTTATAGACAATCCTAAGATAACAGTGGGAAGAGGTATCAACGATGTGGATTTGATGGACAAGCGCAAGGTGTGTATAATCGGTGGCCGGATTGTAGAGGAACTTTTTCAGGATGGCGCACAGGATGTGTGTGGAAAGTTCATAGAAATTGACGGCATATATTATCAGGTGGTAGGTGTAAGCGGATTGAACGGAAACGGTATAAATATCAATAGCAATCCGCTTACGACGGTTATGATACCGTTTACCACCATGCAACAGGCATATAATAGTGGCAAAAGAATTGAGATGATTTGCTTTACAGCTCGTCCGGGATTCAAGGTCTCGGAAGTTCAAGACAAGGTTGAGGCTGTAGTGAAGCGTCACCATCTGATTAATCCGGACGATGCTCTGGCTGTGATAAAGGTCAATGCGGAAGCCATGTTCGGCATGGTTGAGAGTCTGTTTGGAGGAATCAGCATTCTTGTATGGATGATAGGACTCGGCACCTTGCTGTCCGGAGCGGTAGGTGTGAGTAATATCATGCTGGTGACAGTGAAGGAACGCACTTCGGAAATAGGCATACGGAGGGCTATAGGCGCCACTCCGGTCGACATTCTGGTTCAGATTATGAGTGAAAGCATTGTACTGACTCTTCTTGCCGGAATGAGCGGCATTACGTTTGCGGTCCTGATACTTCATGGAGTGGAGGAAATGGCGCGGCAGACAGCTTCTGATGCAAGTTTTCAGATAACCTTCGCCCTTGCTGCCGGTGCTGCTCTGATGCTTTCGTTGCTGGGTATGATAGCCGGACTTGCTCCGGCCTACCGAGCCATGAGTATCAAGCCTGTTGATGCAATGAGAGATGATTAAGGCTCATATTACCGGAACATCTTGTGGAACGCAAGGTTCTGTTGCATGTTCGAGGAAGTATATATTTTAGTATTGATCGGGAAATAAAAAGATAATATAATGAAGAAATTTTTGAAATGGGCTGCCATAGTTGTGGTAGGTGGAGTTTTTATCGGAACATTCGTCTTTCTTTACAATAAATCACAGACGGAACCGGTTGTTTACGAAATTAATGTTTCGGAGGTCTGTGACATCAGGAAAACGACAATTGTTACCGGAAAAGTGGAACCGAGAGATGAAGTCAATATCAAGCCTCAGATTTCGGGTATCATATCAGAGTTGTATAAGGAGGCAGGACAGCCGGTAAGGAAAGATGAGATTATAGCGAAGGTGAAAGTCATACCGGATATGGGGAATCTCAGTTCTGCAGAAAACCGGGTACATCTTGCTGAAATTTCTTTCAAGCAAGCCAAGACTGATTTTGGACGTATGGAAAAGTTGTATGCGGAAAAGGTGATCAGCGCGGAAGAATATGAAGGCAGTGAAGTAAAGCTGCGTCAGGCAGAAGCGGAGATGAACAATGCCAGAGATGCCCTTAATATTGTTCTTGAAGGAATTTCGCTGAGTAATGCGAATATGAGCACGACGCTTATACGTTCGACCATAGACGGACTTATACTTGATATTCCTGTGAAGGTGGGTAATTCTGTCATTCTCAGCAACTCCTTCAATGAAGGAACGACAATTGCAACGGTTGCAAATATGTCGGATCTCATTTTCAAAGGCAAGATAGATGAGGTGGAAGTGGGCAGGATTCATGAGAAAATGCCTGTGAAGATAACCATCGGAGCTTTGCGGAATGTCAGTCTTTCGGCAGTTCTTGAATATATATCGCCAAAAGGAGTGGAAGAGAATGGAGCAAACCAGTTTGAGATAAAAGCAGCCATAAAATTGGCGGACAGTGTGGCAATACGTTCCGGATACAGTGCGAATGCGGAGATTGTGCTTGAACACGCGAAGAAAGTTGTCGCTGTTCCTGAATCCGCTTTGGAGTTTAGCGGAGATTCTACATTCGTATATGTTCTTACCGACTCTGTCCCGGAACAGAAATTTGAAAGACGCAAGGTTGTGACAGGAATAAGTGACGGCATGAAGATTGAAATAAAGGAAGGGATAAAGGCTAACGAAAAAATACGAGGTATAGAAAAGATATGATGAGTAGAATATATATTTTGGTCTTGATGATGGCTGTCTGCGGCAGAGGATACGCCCAAAATGGCAAATGGGATTTGAGACGTTGTATAGAACATGCTTTGTCGGAGAATATCAGTGTGAAGCAGCAGGAAAATGTATTGGAAAGCAAACGCATCTCGTTAAGTACGGCGAGGAATAGCAGACTGCCGAATCTTTCGGCATCAGTCGGCCAAAGCTTTAATTTCGGTCGTGGGCTTACGATGGACAATACTTATGCCAACCGCAATACCCAAAGTACAAGTTTTGATTTGAGTACAAATGTACCGCTTTTTACAGGTGGGCAGATAACAAATGATATAGCTGTACGCAAGCTTGATCTCATGGCGGCGATAGCTGACCTTGACAAAGTTCGTGAAGATGTCAGTATACAGGTTACAACCCTTTATTTGGAAGCTTTGTATCAGAAGGAACTTCTTGATGTGGCATACAATCGATTGGAACTTAGCAAGATGCAATTTGAGAGGATACGCTCGCTGTACGATAATGGGAAAAAGTCTGAATCGGAATTGGCTGAGGCGGAAGCCGCATGGGCAAGTGACGGACTGTCTGTAACACAGCAGGAGAACGCTGTGCAGCTTGCCTTGCTTGATTTGTCACAACTTCTGGAACTTCCGTCTCCTGAGAATTTTGATGTGGTCTTACCGGATGACTCAATGTCGGATGCTGAAATTGAAACGGCAGTTTTCGTTTTGCCGGATGAAATATTCGCAGAAGCAACGATGGCTAAACCACGTATACTTGCAGAGAAGTATCGTCTGGAAAGTGCAGAGAAAAATATAAAGGTTGCGCGAAGCGCTCTTTTTCCTTCTCTTCATCTTGGGGGAGGGCTGGGCAGCAACTATTATAAGACTTCCGGTTTTGATGCACCTTCTTTCGGCTCGCAAATGCGGGATAATTTCAATAAATATATAGGTATATCTTTGTCTGTACCTATATTCAATCGTTTTGCTACACGTAACAATATACGTGCAGCTCGTCTTCAATTCCATGCTCAGCAGTTGCAGTTTGAGGATGCACGTAAAAATCTTTATAAAGACATACAGCAGGCTTATTATAATGCCATAGCGGCACAAAAACAGTGTGTTTCAAGCAGGGTTGCAGAAGATGCAAGTCGCAATTCTTTTGTACTGATGAGTCGCAGATATGAGAATGGAAAGGCTAATTCGACGGAATATCAGGAGGCGAAGACAGCATATCTGAAGTCAATGTCAGACCACTTGCAGGCTAAATATACTTTTGTTTTTAGACGCAAGATTCTTGATTTTTATCGAGGTATAGCATTGTTTTAGGTTGTAATAATATATAAGTTTCGGATTTAGATTAAGATTCGTTTACAGTCTATAGATTGCTGAATTTTTTGAAGCTTTATTGATAAGTAATTAATAATCAGTAAAATACTATTTTTTTCAATAAGAGTGTATCCGACTTCATCATCGTGTCACCCAAACATTCTCATCTGAAGATTCCCACTGTTCTTTGATGTCTTTTCATAGGTCCTGACGTCCTCATAAACCGACTTGGTTATTCCACCTTCATACTATCTAATTGTCAAAAATTAGGTTTTTTTCTGACAATCTGAAATGTTAAAAATCAAGGCTCGCAGAATCGCATAAAATCGGCCGAACCTTACCAAAGTTCCGTTTATGCGATTCTACGGCCGTTTTCAGGCCTTGAACTCCAAATGTGAAAAATAATACAATTTTCATTCCTGAAAAGATACATTTATTCACATTCGTGCATGCCTCGTCTGAAAAAAGAGTACGCTGAAAATAAATTTTCAAGGTGAACAAAACTTTTTTAAAAGGCGCTTTAAAAACATTTTCAAGGTAAACGAAATTTATTTTCAAGGTGAACGAGTTTGAAGAGGTCCGTTTTTCGGCCTGAAATCTGATATTGACTAAATTTGATTCTTAAAAAATCATAATCGGATTTTTCAATGCCACGAAAAACAAAGATGGATTTTGACAGTGAAAAACAAGAATCTCAGCCATGTATTTTTATAACTTACTGATTATCAGCATTTCCTATTTTTGTTTTTACCTGTACTTCTTGCACCTAAAACTATATCGTTTTGCTGAAATAGTATTCTGTTGATTATCAGTTGTTTATCTATAAAACTTTAAAAATTCGATAGTCAGGAAAATGTGAATGAATTTTAATTATGTTAATAAGGTTCCGTTTGCTATGGGTGGAGTTAGTGTCAAAAAGAAAGAAGAAATGGCACTAAGAAAGTCAGTTGCTTTTGCTGGTCTCTTCACAGAGTCCTCCGTCGCAAGCTCCCCAATTGCTCCTATTCCGCAATTGCCCCTAACTTAGGGAGGAGCTTAGTTACCTTGCTCGCTGGAATACCAATGACAGGTTAATGTATTTACATCAGCAATCAAACTAAGTACTTGCGTTTTCAACGTATTTTTCGACGGAGTCAGGAAAAAACGGCATTCAGTCTCACGATTGAATGCCGTTTGAATGCAATAATATGCGTAGCTAATAAAAGAGTGTCTCCTTATGCATTATATGCTGTTTCTCCATGTTCGTAGATGTCAAGTCCCTCTTCCTCTATTCTGGCATTGACTCTCAGGCCGTGTATGAAGTCTATGCCTTTGAAAATAATGAATCCGCAGGCAATAGCCCATGCTCCTACTACGAGTGCGCCGAATAACTGTGCACCGAAGAATCCGAATCCGTATCCGTAGAACAATCCGCCTTCGGTCGCGAACAAGCCTGTGCACAATGTTCCTATGAATCCGCAAACACCATGAACGGAAGATGCACCGACGGGATCGTCTATGTGAAAGACATGATCGATAAGTTCAACGGAGAGTGGCATGATGATTCCGCATATTAATCCGATACATGCTGCGCCTCCGATGCTGACCATGTCGCATCCGTCGGTAATGCCGACAAGTCCGGCGAGAATACCGTTGAGTGTGAGCGAAAGAGACGGTTTGCCGTAGCGGAACCATGAGAAGAAAAGTGTGGCAAGTCCGCCTGTACATGCAGCCATGTTGGTCGTGACAAATGTGTGCGATATTGCTATACGGTTTTCTTCGCCGAATGCTGCAAGCTGTGAACCCGGATTGAAACCGAACCAACCGAACCAGAGGATGAAAACGCCAAGTGCGGCAAGGGTGAGACTATGTCCTGGGATAGCGCGGCTCTTGCCGTCTTTGCCGTATTTGCCTCGGCGAGGACCGAGAATCATGGCCCCGATAAGTGCGAGCCAGCCACCGCATGAATGAACAACGGTGGAACCGGCAAAATCATGCAATGTATATCCGAATGTTTCCATCATAAAGCTGCCTTCATTGCTGTCCATGAGCCAGCCTCCGCCCCAAGTCCAATGCCCTTCTATCGGGTAGACAATCAGGGAAATCAGCAGTGAATATATAATATACATCGAGAACTTCGTGCGTTCTGCCATTGCTCCTGATACGATAGTGGCTGCTGTTGCACAGAATACGGTTTGGAACATCAGGAAACCTTCGATCGGCAATCCTGACGGTGCTTCAAAAAAGTCGATGTCGCCCCAGGCTGGCATTCCCATGAAACCGGCTCCTTCGTTTCCCCACATGATTCCGAATCCGACAAGCCAGAAGCAAACAGAGCCTAACATGAAGTCTACAAAATTCTTGAAAAGAATGTTCGCCGTGTTTTTTGTACGAGAAAAGCCGGCTTCACAGAATGCAAATCCCGGTTGCATGAAGAATACAAGCATTGCCGCGAGGAGCATCCACACCGTGTTGATGGAGATTTCGCTGTCTTTCATGGCTTCAAGAACATTTGAAGGAATCTCTGGATTTGATGCGAATGAAACGGCCGGAATCAGCATTGCCACTACGGCAAGTGGCATTTTATATAGGAAAGTTCTTTTCATAAACGTGCTTTTTTATGTATGTGTATGATTGATGTTGTTGTGTTATTTCTCTTTTTCCGCGTTGTATAGTGCGATGTCACCGCGTTCGCCTGTACGTATGCGGATGGAATCATCCACTGGTATGATGAAAATACGTCCGTCTCCTATTTCGCCGGTTTGCGCTGCCTTGATAACGGCACTGACGGTTTTTTCTACATTAATGTCACGTACTACAATGCTGATGAGCATACGTTCTATACAGCTTGTATCGTATTTTACACCTCGGTAGATTCTTTCCTGACGTGTTTTTCCGATTCCGCGCACATCGTAATAGGAGAACCATTCGATGTCGGCTTCAAGCAGGGCTTCTTTTACGTCTTCAAATTTTGTCTTTCTGATGATAGCTTCTATCTTCTTCATAACTTATGATTTTATATTGTTTGTTTTTGTGTGGTCGGTGATACTTGCCGTGTCAGAATGATACGCCGGCCGTGAAATACAGCTTCTGGCTGTTTGGATTTGCCGTTATTGAGGCAAAGAGCGGGAGAGAAAAATGCTCCGTCAGCTTTATTTCCTTGCTTGCTTTCAATGTGATGTTTGTTACGGCAAACCCTTCTACAGGTGTCTCGGCGTCTTTAAGATAGGTAGCAGATGATTCAAAGGGCACTATACCTAAAGAAGCGTCCCATGCGAGTCCGCCAAGAGAGAAAGGAGCTGCTATCTCAAAATAAGATGAGTATGCACGGTCGCCGTTTGTCTTATAATCGTTGCCTCCGAAATTGGTAAACCAATTGAGGGAGCAGATTCCGAAATCATAGCCTATGTTGGCTTCAAATACATGAGGTGTCTTATGCGATTCGTATATGAAGTAGCGGTTTTTCCGTTCTGTGCCGGAAAACCAATAGTCTGTAATACCTATTGTGAACCCTCCTGTAGAATAAGCTAATGTAAGGTCCAATTCCTTCGTGTCATCCGGGTCTACAATGCCATAGGATCCCCACGCCCCAAGCGAAAATCCCTTATATGCAATTGATGCGGAAGGTTGGATGGCGCCATTTCCGAGTTCTTGTCCGCGCCAGATGTAGCTGCTTACTATATCTGCTCCTGCGGAAGCTTCTACTTGATTTTGTGCACTCATTGCAGCTGGTATTGCAGTTGCAATCATAAATGCTGAGCCTTTTAACAATCTGTTCATAATACCTTGTTTTTTTTTGTTTGTTATGTAATATAAATTTTGTTTGAATACTTTCTTTTTGTAATCGATGATGCAAAATTACTTATCTTTTTGTTACTATAATAAATAAAAATATAACTTTTTGAAATATTTTTGCATTAAGTTTGTATCTAATAGTAAAAGATTGTGTATATAAACAATTTGTAAGTAAAATCAAATATTTTGTAATAAATTAATATCGTATGATTTTATATTATGTCTTTAAGCAAAGAGAATGCGTAGGGTGAATACAAGTTGTATATATTATAATAAAACGCATTGCGCGACAAAAAGTCATGGTGTTTGACTTCTTGCCGCGCAATGCGTTTGTAAAAGTGGCAATCGGACATGAATTGTACACTCCGATGCTTTTTAGACCTTTGTTTTGTCAGCGCGTTAATCAAATACAATTGATAAACGTGACGGCGAAGATCTGTAAGTGCAAAATCACTCTTATGCCAAGTGATGGGATCGCGTAATTAAATCAGTTCGATAGAACGCTTGACAAATTTGTTGAGTGCTTCACCGCGAAGCATGCCGTTCTGCAGCAAAGCAAGGTCGATAAGCTGGTGAACGATATTGTTGCCCTTTGCATAATCCGCCAATATGCTCTTCTTCTTTGATTTTTGCTCTTCTATGTCTTTTTCGCATTTTGAAAGTTCGTCTTTGCTTTCCTTGCTTATCTCGTCATATTTCTTGTCCTTGTTGCTTTGGTTGATGGCATCACGGCGAGCTGTCAGACCTTTGATTTCCGCATCCACAGGTTTGAGGAGTTCGGAAGTGGCCGTTTCGCTCTGTGACAAGACTTCTTTTATGAGCTTATGGTCGGTGTTGAGAACAATGTTGTACATGTCCGGCATTTCGCCATAGAACGACATGCCTGGCTGAATCTTTGACATGTCTTTCATGCGGCGCATATACTCGCTTTGAGTGATGAGCACCGGAGCCGCGGTCTCTCCCATAGCCTGCATTTCCACATTGAATTCCATCTTGTCGATTTTCGGCATCTGTGTGCTGAATACTCCTGACAATATGTCCTTTTTGTCTGAAGGCAGTTCTTCTTTCTTGCTGTCTTCTTTCACTATAAGACGGTCGATTACATCGGCGTCGACACGGGTAAAACGGCTCTTCTCGAATTTCTGTTCAAACATGCCGACCATCGCCGTGTCAAGTTGACCGTCCATAAGCAATACATTATATCCTTTTGCCTGTGCCGATTCTATATAGCTGTACTGGTCTTCGCAGCTGTTGGCATACAGATAGATGATGTTGCCGTCCTTGTCTGTCTGATTGTCCTTGACAAGCGTCTTGTATTCCTCATAAGTGTAGAACTTGCCTTCTGTGTCTTTCAGGAGTGCAAACTTATTGGCTTTGTCGTAGAAATCCTGTTCGGAAAGCATTCCGTAGTGTATGAAAATCTTTATGTCATCCCATTTTGCTTCAAAGTCCTTGCGGTCGTTCTTGAATATGGATGAGAGGCGATCGCTTACTTTCTTAGATATATATGTGGAGATTTTCTTTACGTTGTTGTCGCTCTGCAGATAGCTTCGGCTCACATTGAGCGGAATATCCGGTGAGTCGATAACGCCGTGGAGCAGGGTGAGGAAGTCCGGAACAATGCCTTCTACGCTGTCTGTGACAAACACTTGGTTGCAGTAGAGCTGTATCTTGTTCTTCTGAAGGTCGAAATTGGATTTCACCTTCGGGAAGTACAAGATTCCGGTAAGGTTGAATGGGTAGTCTACATTCAGATGAATCCAGAACAAAGGTTCGTCGCTCATCGGATACAGGTCTCTGTAGAAAGTTTTGTAGTCTTCGTCTTTCAGCTCCGACGGTTTCTTGGTCCAAAGAGGTTCAGTCTCATTGATAACATTGTCCTCTTCCGTTTCAACCTGCTTTCCGTCTTTCCAGTCTTTCTTTTTCCCGAAAGCTACTTTTACCGGAAGGAAGTGGCAGTATTTGCGCAGAAGCTCCTCTATCTTGCTCTCTTCAAGAAATTCCTTGCAGTCGTCATCGAGATACATCACTATGTCCGTACCACGGTCGTTCTTGTCTGTATCTTCAATTGAAAATTCCGGGCTTCCGTCGCAACTCCATTTTACACCCTTTGAACCGTTCTTCCAGCTCTTGGTAATGATTTCCACCTTTTTGCTTACCATGAACGAAGAGTAGAAACCGAGTCCGAAGTGGCCGATGATGGCATTTGCATCGTCCTTGTATTTGTCAAGGAAGTCGTTGGCTCCTGAAAATGCGATTTGGTTTATGTATTTATCTATTTCTTCTTCCGTCATACCTATACCTCGGTCACTGACAGTAAGTGTGCCTGCATCTTTGTTCACCGACACGTGTACAGTGAGGTCACCGGCTTCTCCCTGCAATTCTCCCTTAGATACGAGTGTGCGCAGCTTCTGTGTTGCGTCTACTGCATTGGATACTATTTCGCGAAGGAATATTTCATGGTCTGAATAGAGGAATTTTTTGATGACGGGGAATATGTTCTCTGTTGTAACCCCGATATTACCTTTCTGCATAGTTTTTTGTATGTTTAAGTTTTTATTGTTGTTCAGCCCTTATATGAGCAAAGAAAATGCCAGCTTCCGTGATACTGACATTTTGACAGACTCGTCTGCTTGTGTCGGCTCTCTTGGTACAAGTTTGTTTGCAGCCCTCATTGTGGTGATACAAAAATGCAGAGACTACCACATGGCTGTGTGTCTCTGCATCTTCTTCGTATATAATTCTGTTTTTTTTGATCCGCTCTTGTCCTGTTCTGTTTCAAGACATCCTCTCAAGTTCTACCTTCTGTTCTGTTTCGTTCAGGTGGGCTACGATAGTATCTCCTGCGTGAACTCCCTCCTCGACGATAAGTTCCGATATGCCGTCTTCAAGGTGGTTCTGTATGGCGCGTCGCAAAGGGCGGGCGCCGAACTGCTTGTCGTATCCCTTTTCTGCAATGAACCTGCGTGCTTTGTCTTCAATTTCCAGCTTGTATCCGAGGTGCTCTACTCGGCGGCATATCTCTTGAAGCTCCATGTCCACAATCGAAAGTATCGCGTCGAGTTCAAGCTGGTCGAAGGTGATGATTTCATCTATACGGTTGAGAAACTCCGGCGAGAACTGCTTGTTGAGTGCCTTCTGGATGACAGAACGTGAAACTTGCTGTTCGTTCATGCCTGACATTGCACTGAAACCGACTCCTCGTCCAAACTCCTTGAGTTGTCTTGTGCCGACGTTCGATGTCATTATGATGACCGTGTTGCGGAAGTCTGCAGTGCGTCCGTTGCTGTCTGTCAGTCTGCCGTCATCCATGACCTGAAGAAGTATGTTGAACACATCGCTGTGGGCTTTTTCTATTTCGTCAAGCAGCACGATGGAGTAGGGCCTGCGTCTTACTTTCTCTGTCAGCATGCCTCCCTCTTCGTATCCCACATATCCCGGAGGTGCACCGACCAGACGGCTCACCGTGAATTTTTCCATGTATTCACTCATGTCTATGCGGATAAGAGAATCTGCCGTTCCGAACATGTATTCTGCAAGCTTCTTGGCGAGATAGGTCTTGCCGACACCCGTCGGACCGAGGAACATGAACGTGCCGATAGGTCGGTTCGGGTCTTTGAGTCCGACACGGCTGCGCTGTATTGCGCTGACCAGCTTGTCGATGGCCTGATTCTGCGCGATGACCTTGTTCTTGAGCTCTTGCCTCATGCCTTTCATTCGTATGCCTTCGGCCTGTGCCATGCGCTGAACCGGTATGCCGGTCATGACTGATACGGTCTCTGCCACCTTGTCTGCGTCCACCGTTTCGCGCTTGTCCGCTATCGAAGCCTCCCACTTCGCTTTCATCTCTTCCAGCTCTTCTGTCAGATGCTTCACGCGGTCGCGGTAATTGGCGGCGAGCTCGTAGTTCTGGTTCTTTACAGCCTTCTCTTTGTTGGATGTGGCTTCTGCTATGACCTTTTCCTTATCTTCGATGTTTTTCGGCACAGATATATTATTAATATGTACGCGCGAACCGGACTCGTCGAGTATGTCGATGGCTTTGTCGGGGAAGCTGCGGTCGGTTATGTACCGCTCCGCAAGCTTGACACAAGCCTGCAAAGCTTCCTCCGTATAGGTTACATTATGATGCTCTTCATACCTGTCTTTGATGTTGTGGAGGATTTTCAGCGTTTCTTCCTCCGTGGTCTGTTCCACTACGACCTTTTGGAAGCGGCGCTCAAGTGCCCCGTCCTTTTCTATGGATTTGCGGTATTCGTCAAGAGTCGTGGCGCCTATGCATTGAAGTTCTCCTCGCGACAATGCCGGTTTCATCATGTTTGCGGCATCCATTGCACCGGCCTGGTTTCCGGCCCCGACAATGGTGTGTATCTCGTCGATGAACACGATGATGTTGGGGTTGGCTTTCAGCTCGTTGATAATGGTGCGCATGCGCTCCTCGAACTGTCCTCGGTATTTTGTTCCTGCCACTACGCTCGTCATGTCGAGAGCTACGATACGTTTGTCGAACAGAATGCGTGACACTTTCCTTTCGCTGATTCTTATGGCCAGACCTTCCACGATCGCGCTCTTGCCCACGCCGGGTTCGCCGATAAGTACCGGATTGTTTTTCTTTCTCCTGCTCAGAATCTGTGCCAGCCGTTCTATCTCTTTTTCTCTTCCCACTACCGGGTCGAGCTTGCCTTCTGCGGCAGCCTTTGTCATGTCTATTCCGAAATTGTCTATTGCCGGAGTATCACTTCCGGTAACTTTTCTTTCTGTCATTTTGGCGTGGTTGTCAGACTGTCCGTTTCTGCTTGCCGGAGGATCGTCCTCGTCCTCTTCTTCCTGAAAGTCCATGCTTCCCTCCGGTGATGCCGCATACGTTGAGAAGGCTTTGAAAAGATCGTCGTAATTGACATTGTTGTCCTCAAGCATCTTTGCGGCAAGGTTGTCTTTCTGTTTCATGATGGCAAGCAGAAGGTGTTCGGCTTTGCTCTCCGGGCTTTTTAGAAGTCGCGCTTCAAGAATGCACAGGCGCAGAACATTGGCAGACTTCTCGTTGAGCGAAATGTCTGTGGTCCTGTACTTTGGGTCTTCGTTGCGTATACGTCCTTCAAGTTGTTTCTTGATGCTTGGCAGGTCGATGCGGAACTTTTGTTGAAGTACATCTATGGCGTGCGTCTCACCGTCGCGAATGAGTCCGAGCATGAGGTGCTCCGGCCCGATATAGTCGTTGTTGAGACGTATGGCTTCTTCTCTGCTGTATGTGATTATTTGAGTTACTTTCTTAGAATATGGATTGTTCATCAATTATAAAACTGTTAGATTGTACCTATAATATCCAATTTAATAATGAAGTGTTACAAAAAAAATGCCAGAAACAGTGTGCAGACAAAACGTGTGTCATGTATGCCATAATTGCAGTTCTTTTCTTTGGGGATTTCCCTGTCTGTGCGGATTCGGTTGCATTGTTGTTCTGATTTGTTCCTTTTCTGCAAAGACAAGATTGCGTGGGTTCGGTTTAAGATTGTCCCATAAAAGTTGGCAATCTTGCAAGTTTCGTATCCTGGCTTCATCATCGTGTCACCAAAAAAACTTCTCTTCGCATCTGATTGTCATAAATTACGTGGTTTTTCTGACAATCTGAAATGTTAAAATCCGGGCCTCGCAGAATCGCGTAAAATCGGTCGAACCTTAGCGAAGTGCCGTCTGTGCGATTCTGGGGCTGTTTTCGGGCCTTGAATCCAAAATGTAAAAATAATATAATTTGCATTTCAAATATATACATTTATTCACATTCGCGTGTGTTTCGTCTGAAAAAAGAGTACGCTGGAAATAAATTCCCTTCACCTTGAAAATGGTTTTAAAGTGCCTTGTAAAAAAACTTTCAAGGTGAACAAAATTTATTTTCAAGGTGAACGAGTTTGAGAACGTCCGTTTTTCAGGCTGAAATCGGATATTGGCTAAAATCGATTTCTTAAAAAATCAAAATCGGATTTTTCAACGTCACGAAAAACAAAGACGGATTCCGGCGGTGAAAAACAGGAATCTTCGACAAGTAATCTTATAAATCACTGATTATCAGTATATCCTATTTTGTCTCTGCCAGTACTTCTTGCACCTCAAACTGCATCGTCTTGCCCAAAATAGTATTCTTTTGATTATCAATTGTTTAGTAATAAAACTTCAAGAATTCGACAGCTGACCAAGCGTAAATGAATCTTAATTATGTTAATAAGATCCCGTCCGCGATGGGTGGACTTGGTGTCAAAAAGAAAGAAGAAAGGTTTCTGTGAAGACTTCTGCAAAATAACAGCTGATTTGTTTTGCAAAATATTCCATCTCTTGCGGAGAGAAGGACTTTACGGGTGCAAAGGTACGGAAAATACAGCAAATCCAAGCATTTACAGGCAGGAAAAAATGGATAGGCCATGCCGAAAAAACATGGGATGTTTAGCAAAACGCGCATCATGCAATTGGTATTCCACTGATTATTAACCTATTAACATTCTGATCCTTCTCTCCGCAAGAGATGGAACAACAAAGACTCTTGCATTGACAGGGTATCA
>CAZKOB010000002.1:0-68110 GCA_964554265.1 uncultured Bacteroides sp.
GACGGAGGAGTCTGTGAAGACACCAGCAAAAACAGTTGATTTTCTTATGGGCATTCCTTCTTTCTTTTTGACACTAAGTCCACCTATAACGGACAGAGCTTTATTAACACAATTAAGACTAATTTACATTTAGTCAACCATCGAAATTTCGGCATTTTACAGATAAGCAATTGATAATCAGTAAAATACTATTTTAGAAAAACGATACAGTTTTAGCTGTAAGGAGCACAGGTAAAGACAAAAATAGGATGCGCTGATAATCAGTGAGTTATAAAATTTCTTGTCCAAGATTCTTGTTTTTCGCCACCTGAATCCATCTTTGTTTTTCGTGGCATTGAAAATTTGATTTCAGTCTTTTTAAGAAATCAAATTTAGTCAACCTCAAATTTTACCCCGAAAAACGGACGTTCTCAAACTCGTTCACCTTGAAAATAAATTTTGTTCACCTTGAAAAATTTTTTACAAGGCACTTTAAAACCATTTTCAAGGTGAACAAAATTTATTTTCAGCGTACTCTTTTTTCAGGCAAATCATACGCAAATGTGAATAAATGTATCTTTTCGGAACAAAAATTATACTATTTTTACATTTTGGTTCCAAGGCCTGAAAATGACCTTAGAATCGCGTAAATGGAACTTCGACAAGGTTTGGCCGATTTTATGCGATTCTGCGATCCTTGAATTTTAACATTTCAAATTGTCAAAAAAAACACATAATTCATGACAAATTGATGGTATATCCAAGCTGATTTGTGAGTCCAATGCCCATGAAAAGGCATCAAAGAAAACGCGAGAATCTTCGATGAGAATGTTTTGGTGACACGATGACGAAGTCAGGAAAAAAGGGATGGTGTTGGAGCGTATAAAACTGAATATTTGTGGAGTGCTGTATGAATGGGTGAACAAAGTTAAAGTCAGGAATCGGCTTGGTGTAAGTATTCCCGATTCCTGACTTTAGGCTTCTTTTTGTTGTGGTATATGTCTTTATCTGCTCATAAGATAAGCTTTGAAGTCGGCAAACTCTTTGCTCATTTCGACACTTTGCTTTGTGCCCTGCATGAATGCGGCGAGTTTTGCAGGAATCTCTACTTCTGAGCCTATAATCTTTTCCACTGTATCGCGGAATTTCGCAGGGTGTGCGGTTTCAAGGAACACACCGACCTCGTCTTCGCGCAGACCTTCTTCCAATGCGCGGTAACCGCATGCACCGTGAGGATCGCACAAGTATCCTGTAGCCTCATATACATTGCTTATCGTATCGGCAATCTGGCTGTCTGTGTATGTTGCGCCGCTGACGTCCTCGCATACGGCTTCATGGCTTCCTTTGTACAAATCGTATATGCGGGCGAAATTGCTCGGGTCGCCGACGTCCATTGCGTTTGCGATAGTCTGTACCGACGGACGAGGACTGTATTGTCCGGTTTGCAGATATTTATAGAATATGTCGTTGGCATTGTTTGATGCGATGAACCGTTTCACTGGAAGTCCCATCTTCTTGCCGAACAGGCCGGATGTGATGTTGCCGAAATTGCCGGAAGGTACGCAGATGACGAGTTGGTCGGCAAGCCCCTTCTTTTTCATCTGTGCGTATGCATGGAAATAGTAGAAAGCCTGCGGAAGGAATCTTGCCACATTGATGGAGTTCGCCGAAGTAAGTTTCATGTGGCGATTCAGTTCTTCATCCATGAATGCTGATTTCACCAGCGCTTGGCAGTCATCGAACACACCGTCTATTTCTAAGGCTGTGATGTTTTGTCCGAGTGTGGTAAACTGGCATTCTTGTATAGGGCTTACCTTGCCTTTCGGGTAAAGTACATATACGTGTATGCCGTCGACACCGAGGAAACCGTTGGCAACAGCTGAACCGGTGTCGCCTGATGTTGCCACCAGCACATTGACTTGCTCGTTGCCTTCCTGCTTGATGAAGTACCCGAGCAGACGTGCCATGAATCGCGCGCCTACATCCTTGAACGCAAGAGTCGGTCCATGAAAAAGTTCAAGGCTGTAGATGTTGTCTTTCACCTTTACCACCGGACAGTCGAATGCCAGCGTGTCGTAGACAATCTGCTTGAGTGTGTCCGCCGGAACGTCTTCACCGAAGAATGCGTCTGCTACAGTGTATGCAATTTCCTGGAATGTCATGTTTTCGATATTGTCGAAAAACTCCTTTGGAAGCGCTTTGATTACTTCCGGCATATACAGTCCCTTGTCTTCTGCCAGCCCTTTCACTACAGCTTTGTGTAGGTCGGCAACAGGAGCTTTTGAGTTCGTACTGTAAAATTTCATATCTTGTGTTATGTTAGTTTAATTCCATAAAAGCCTTCATAAATTCATCTTTCTTCAGATAGCCGTATCCGCCCTTTTGGCATGACTCTTCATCAAAAGTCTCCACTTCGTCCTGTTGTATGCCGGGACAATAGATAAGGAAAGGTACAGGCTCGTTGGTGTGTGTGCGTAGTTTTATGGGCGTCGGATGGTCTGGCAGGACAGCAATGGCTATAGGCTCTGTGCTGACTTTGGATGCATCGCCGTCATTGTTCCGCATTTCCTCTTCCCATGCCTTGTTCACAGACTCTACATATTGCCATATAGGACGTATGGCGCGATGGTCAAGGTTCTCTATCGTCTGAATCTTCAAGTCAAGTTTGCCGTCGTGTCCCGCTTCGTCGCTTGCTTCGATGTGCAGGTAAACGAAGTCGTCGGTCTTCAGAGCCTCGATAGCTGCTTGAGCTTTGCCTTCGTAATTGGTGTCGGCAAGTCCGGTTGCACCTTCAACGTCGACGCATCTGAGTCCTGCATAATGTCCGATGCCTCGTATCAGGTCTACGGCTGTGATGACAGCGCCTCGTTTGATTTGAGGATAAGTCTCTGTCAGCGGAACCATGTCCGGACGGTATCCGCCGGCCCAGGGCCAGATGCTGTTGGCTGGGTCTTTCCCTTCTTTTATGCGCTGTTTGTTGAACGGATGTTCGGCCAGTAACAGCTGCGATTTCAGAATGAGTTCGTTGATGAGTTTGGCTGTATCTTCTGCTTCTGGCACTTCCGCTCTGACGAGCAGCGGTTGCCACGGTTGTCCGGGTACATCATGAGGAGGGGTGCATGCCAGCCGCTTGTCGCCGCCTTTGATGACCAGCAGGTGGCGGTATTGCACGCCTGTATAGAAGTGTATGCGCTCATTGCCCAGATGTTCTTGCAAATACTTGATAAGTATGTCGCCTTCTTCTGTCTTAAGATGTCCGGCGGAATGATTCTTGATACATCCGTTCTCGATACAAATCAGGTTGCAGCGTATGGCCATGTCGTCCGGTTCCAGTTCCACACCTATGCTTGCTGCCTCCAGTGGGCCTCGCCCTTCGTAGACGTGTGTCTGGTCATATCCGAGAATCGAGGAATTTGCCACTTCACTGCCCGGATGAAATCCTTCCGGAATGGTAGACAGCATGCCCGTTCTTCCCTTTTTTGCCAGCAGATTCATGTATGGAGTGTCTGCATACTGTAGCAATGTCTTGTTGCCGAGACTCTCGACCTTCCAGTCTGCCATCCCGTCGCCAAGTATGATTATGTGTTTCATCTTTACATACGTTTTATAAGGAACGTAGAACCGACATCCGAAAACCGGTGTGCAGGTTTTCGGTTCCTTCCGGCCGGTTCCGGTCCTTGTTCTCTTTGACTTGCTGTTTATTTAGATGTTTGCGATACTCATGATGTCGGCAAAAACTCCGGCTGCCGTAACACTTGCACCGGCACCGTATCCTTGTATGAGCATAGGATACTCATGATAACGCTCTGTCGTGATGAGGATGATGTTGTTGCTTCCTTCAAGATCGTAGAAAGGATGGTGCTCATTCACTTCTTCCAGCGATACGGTGGCCTCTCCTGCATCGAGTTTGGCCACGAACCTCCAATGCTTGTTTTCTGCTTCAAGCACTTTGCGTCGTGCCTCAAAGCTGCTGTCGAGTTCCGGCAGTTTCTTCCAGAAGTCGTCCAATGAGCCTGCAAGCAGAGCATTCGGGATAAACAGATTCTTCTTCACGTCTTCCTGTTCTATTTTGTATCCTGCCTCGCGCGAAAGGATGACAAGTTTTCTTATCACATCTTTTCCGCTGAGGTCGATGCGTGGGTCCGGTTCAGAATATCCCTCTTCCTTGGCAAGACGTACCGTCTGGCTGAATGGAATTTCTGCGCTTATGGTATTGAATATGAAGTTGAGTGTTCCGCTCAATACGGCTTCCAGCTTTAAGATGCGGTCGCCGCTGTTCTTGAGGTCATTGATGGTGTTGATGATGGGCAGTCCTGCACCGACGTTTGTCTCAAACAGGAACTTTACTCCTCTTTTGCGTGCGGTGTCCTTGAGTCTGGCATAATTCTTGTATTCCGACGAGGCTGCCACTTTGTTCGCTGCCACTACGGATATGTTATGCTCAAAGAAGTCGCCATACAGCGCTGCCACTTCTGCACTTGCCGTACAGTCGACAAACACGGAGTTGAAGATGTTCATCCCTATCACCTCGTTCCTGAGTCTTTCGATATTGCTTGCTTCACTCTGTTTCAACTGTTCGCGATAGTTGGAGAGGTTGAGTCCCTCTCTGTTGAACATGGCATTGTGTCCGCTGGCTATCCCCACCACATTGAGCTGCAGTCCGCGTTCTTTTTTCAGTTTCTCACGCTGTCCTGCTATCTGGTCTATCAAACTGCTGCCTACCGTTCCTACACCGCAGATAAAAAGGTTCAGCACTTGATATTCGGAGAGAAAAAAACTGTCGTGGATGACATTCAGGGTCTTTCTCAGAGATTTGCTTTCGACGACAAACGATATGTTGGTTTCCGAGGCGCCCTGTGCACAAGCTATGACGCTTATGCCGCTGCGTCCCAGTGTGCCGAACAGTTTGCCGGCTATGCCCGGAGTGTGCTTCATATTTTCACCTACCACTGCCACTGTGGCGAGGTTGCTTTCAAGCTTCATCCTGTACATGGCGCCCATCTCTATCTCCTTGGCGAACTCTTTGTTCAGCACCTCGCAGGCCTGTTCTGCGTCTTCATTGCGCACACCGATGGAAGTGCTGTTCTCCGAGGATGCCTGGCTTACCATGAATACGCTTATTCCGCAGTCTGCCAAGGCCGAGAATATGCGGCGGTTTACACCGATAACCCCGACCATCGACAAGCCGGAAACAGTGATGAGGCTGGTGTTGTTGATGGACGAGATGCCCTTGATGGCTCTGCTCTCGTCTCCGCATTCCTGTTGTATGATGCTTCCTTTTGCCTCCGGATGGAACGTGTTCTTTATCAATATCGGTATGTTCTTCACGCATACGGGATATATTGTAGGCGGATACACCACCTTTGCGCCGAAGTTGCAAAGTTCCATCGCCTCCACGTAGGAAAGTCGGTCGATGGTGTATGCCGTGTTTATCACTCTCGGGTCGGCTGTCATGAATCCGTCCACATCGGTCCATATTTCAAGCACGTCTGCATCAAGGGCGGCAGCGATGATGCTTGCCGTGTAGTCGGAGCCGCCGCGTCCGAGATTGGTAATCTCTCCGCTCTGCATGTCCGTGGATATGAATCCGGGTACAAGCGCAACTTTCACGTCCTTGCCGAAATCCTTGAAAGCTCCGCATACAAGCGAATTGGTCAGTTCTGAATTGAGGAAATTGCTGCGCTGTTTCTTCTCCGTCTTGATGAAGGACAGGGAATCGAACCATTGGGCGCCTTCTATCAGAGATGCGACGATATTTGATGATATGCGTTCTCCATAACTGACGATAGCATTGGAGGTCTTTTCTGACAGGTCTCGAATCAGGTATACTCCTTGATAAATGCTCTTTAGGTCTGCAAGCAGCTTGTCTACGGTTGTGAGCAGAGCATTCTTCTTTGCCGGGTCGGGGATGATGGCGTCAATTATCTGGTGATGACGTTCTACCATCTCTGCATAGGCATTGAGGTACGAAGTGTCGCCCGACTGGGCCAGCTTCGATGTGCCGATCAGCTTGTCGGTGATACCTCCGAGTGCGGAAACTACAACTACCACTGGTTCCTCGGCTGCCTCGACAATCTTCTTGACATTGAGAATACTCTCTACGGAACCTACGGATGTTCCGCCAAACTTTAATACTTTCATTGCGCTGGTTTGTTTTTTTTGTGTTTTGCCTGTCACAGGATATGCAGACATATCCGTACAGCTTCCCCCCCTACAGGGTTTGTATTTTTTTTGTAAATAAAAATCCGGATTCTGCCGGCTAACTCATGACCTTGTTAGCCGTTGGTTAGGAATCATGAATATATACACCATCTGCTCAACCCCTAAGGGTCATGCCCTTGGCTGCTGTTGTCTCCGTACAAGTCCAAATACGGCTGAAGTCGGTATGAAGTGTATATATGTTCATTTGTATGATAGCAAATTTCTTAAAATCGCTGCAAATTTAGAACTTTTTGAAGAATAAACAAACGAAATATGACTTTTTTAGATGCAGAAATACGGAGGTTTGGTAATCACAGTGTTACTAAGCCGGGTCTACGTCGTAGTGGATGTTCAGTCCGTTGGCCGAAGGTTGCTTCAGTGTCTGTTCTTTTATGGCACGCAGTATGGACCGCACCTTGCTGACGGAGGCGCCGGATTCAATCTTGATGACTATTTTCCGGATGAACAGCGACTGCACGCGGCTTACCGGAGGGCGGTCAGGGCCTAATATGCGGTCGCCGAATGCTGATCTGAGCATCGAGGCCATCGACTGCGAGAGGGTCTCCAACGTGTCGTTGTTCTTGTGGCGCAGGTATGCATAGATGAGGCGGTGGAACGGAGGGTAACGGAATAAGCTGCGTTCTTGCATTTGTGATGTGTACATGGCTGTGTAGTCGTTGCTGACCACCTGAGCGATAATGTCGCTTTCGGCGCTCCGTGTCTGCAAAACTACCTTGCCTTTGTGGTGTTTCCTGCCGGCGCGTCCGGCCACCTGCGACAGTATGTGGAATGTGCGTTCGTAGCTGCGGAAGTCCGGCTGGTTGAGCATGGTGTCGGCATCGAGAATGCCCACCACACTGACGTTGTCGAAGTCCAGTCCTTTTGACACCATTTGAGTGCCGATGAGGATGTCGCTCTTGTGTGCGGCAAAGTCGCCGATGATGCGTTCGTATGCTGTGCGTGTGCGCGCCGTGTCGAGGTCGAGACGCAAAATGCTTGCGTCCGGAAACAGGTCCTTTATCTGGTCTTCTACACGCTCTGTCCCTACGCCGACAGCTGAAAAATCTGCCTCTTCGCAGTTGGGGCATTTGGGGGGCAGGGTATAGGTGTGGCCGCAATAATGGCATGAAAGCATCCCCGTGCCCTTGTGGTAGGTGAGGCTTACATCGCAGTGCTCGCAGCGCGGAACCCATCCGCATGTGTGGCATTCTATGAATGGGGAGTATCCGCGCCGGTTCTGAAACAGAATCACTTGTTCGTGCTTGCCGAGGGCTTCTTCTATGGCATCGACAAGTGTCTGTGAGAATGCGCCCTTCATCCGCTTCTGGTGTCTCAGCCGCTTGATGTCTACAACGTTGATTTCCGGCAGCTGTATGTCGTTGTATCTTTGTGTGAGCCGTACATAACCGTAACGTCCGTTCTGTGCGTTGTGGTAAGTCTCGATGCTTGGAGTGGCAGTGCCGAGAAGTGTCTTTGCCCCATATTGGCGCGCGAGCATGATAGCCGCACTGCGTGCGTGGTAACGCGGTGCCGGGTCTTGCTGCTTGTACGATGTCTCGTGTTCTTCGTCCACAATTACAAGACCAAGATTCTTGAAAGGGAGGAATACGGACGAACGCACCCCGAGGATGAGGCTGTAGGGGGTGTCGGAAAGCTGGCGGCTGTATACCTCCACACGTGCGCCGTCGGCAAATTTTGAATGGTATACTCCGAGTTTGTCACCGAACACTTTCCGCAGCCGCTCCGTTATCTGGGTGGTGAGCGCAATTTCCGGAAGCAGGTACAACACTTGTTTCCCTTCTTCTATGTATTTGTTGATAAGATGTATGTACACTTCCGTCTTTCCGCTCGACGTCACTCCGTGAAGCAGAGCGATGTCTTTTTCTGCAAAACACCGTCTTATCTCGTCGAAAGCCGTGAGTTGTGCTGCGTTCAGCACATTCTTCAAACCCTCCGCCTCCGGACGTATGCTTTCCGCCTTTCTTTTCCTGACACCCTCTTTCTTTTGAGGTGTTTTCATGCCGGCTGGCATGGCTGCGTTGTAGACATCTCCGAGAGGACAGATATAGTAATCGGACACCCATTTCCAGAATGCCAGTTGCCGGTCGCTGACTATCGGCGTGGCATCTGTAGTCTCGCAGATGTCTTTGGTGGAAATTCCCGTGGGGGCCTGGTCGTGTACACGGAGCACGATGCCTGTATACAGCTTTTTCTTCCCGAACGGTACAACCACTCTGCACCCTCTCCTTACTGTGTTTTCCATTTCTTTTGGGATGGAATAGGTGAAGTTTTCAAACGGAATGGGGAGTATTATATCTGCGTACATCTTGGTATTTCCTTTTTGTAATCGGTTGTTCGTTGATTGGGAATGCAAAGATAAGCGTTTTTATTGTCCGTGCGTCATTTTCGGCATGGAGTTCGTGAAAAAGAATTCTGTGAGATTTCTGTCTCATCGGTTTTCTGGCCGCCTTTTGCTTTTTCGGTAGATGTCAAGTTCCGTCAAGCGGTTTGGGGACTGGCGGATTTAAGGTGGTGTATTCGCAGGGGTTTCTCGTGGATTTTGATGGGCTTTAAACTGATGTATCCACGAGAAGAGTCTGTGAGTACACAAGCAAAGGCAACTGTCTTTCTTATGAGCGTTTCTTCTTTCTTTTTGACACAAAATCCACCCGTTGCAGACAGAACCTTATTAACACAATTAAGATTCGTTTACATTCTTCGGATTGCCAAGTTTTTAAATATTTATTGATAAGTAATTAATAATCAATAAGATACTATTTTGATAAAACTATGCGGTTTTAGATGCAAGAAGTACAGGTTGGAACAAAAATAGGATATGCTGATAATCAGTAAGTTATAAAAATTCTTGTCCAAGATTTCTGTTTTCCGCCACCAAAACCTATCTTTGTTTTTCGTGACATTGAAAAATCCGATTTCAGTTTTTTTAAGAAATTCATTTGGACAATACTGAGCAGCGACAGCTCCATCTGCAGCACCTCGCTCTTGGTGGTGGTGCCCAGGGCGAGGCGTCGCTGAGCCATCTGGTGCAGCGACTCGCGGTCGGATAGTGTCGAGACGCTCTGCCTGTAGTCGGACTGCGCCGAGAGCACTCCGAAGAACAGCGACGTGGTGTGTATGGCGATGTCCTGCATGGATGCCATGTATGCCCGCTGCGCCACTTCATACTCTATGGGTGCCGTCTTCTTCTCCCACTTCAGCGCGTTGAATGCCCTCAACGGCTGGGTGTAGCTGATGCGCATGGGCTGCGAATTGTAGGTCCTCTCCTTGTAGGTGAACTGCTCGAGTCGATACAGATACGACTGAAGAGAAACTGTACCTCCAGTTGCTGCTATCTTCTGATCCACCGACAGGGTGAGGCTGTTGGAGAGCGAATTGTTGTTTACATACGCCACCTTGCCATCCTCGTAGTTGCGCGCCTCCACTATGGAGTGGTCGAAGTTCATCAGCCCGCCACTGAGGTTGATTGATGGTAGCAACTCAGCTTTGAATGACCGATAAGTCCAGTAGCTTGCCATGAAAGAGTAGCGTGCTAGTGACGCATCGTATGAATTCTGTTGGGCAATGCGAATGGCATTTGCTAATGATAATTCTTGCGCTTCGGCATAACCTATAGATGTCACTAAGGAGATTATTGCAATGAAATACTTCATAATCATAAAATTCCGGAAAGTCAGAACGGAACAGAATGCTATCTTCAGCCATCGCTTCTATGCGTTGTCTTAAAGTATTGCTATCTATAGAATGTCCATTTAATATATAACCTTTGAAAGGTTGGTAATTTTTCAAAGATAAAGTAAATGTTTTTTTCGATTGACAATAAATTATAGTGGTTTTATGTCTTTTTTTACAAATTATCTGAGAATTGTATAAGAATGTCTGATGCTTGTCATGCGTAGATTCCCAAGCCATGATGTTTAATAAATATTAAAATCTTTAGTTTGCATACTTTTGTGTCTTCAAAATCGAGCCAACAATACTTTTCTGTCGTATTAAATTCCCTGCACTGATTATCAAGAAGTACTACAAATTTGGAATGACTGAACCGGAAATATAAAAACACTCTTTTGAAAAATCAAAATCACCGTATTGTTTTTTGTAATCAGCACTGCTGATTATAAAAACTGCACTGCTGATTTTATAATCTGCACTGCTGATTTTACAATCGGCAGTGCAGATTTAAGAAATAAGTGCGGTGAAAACTACTTTCCTGTGGAGTGAAATTAAATTTCTTCAGTCTGTAATGTAATGATTCTCAATGTTCTACAGGAAAAGAAAAGTTTGCGGCGGAGGAATCTGTGAGAACAACAGCTAAGAAACCATCCGACTCACGAGACGAGTCTGTAAATACACCGGTAAAATGATCTCTATTGTATATGGGAAACCGTTTTGCGCCCTATGGCAGGTACTTCCGTAAAAATGCTACATTCTTGGAGTGACTTTGTGCAATCAGCTCTTTGGCCTGCGGATTCAAATACTCTCAAAATCGGCAGAAAACTTAGTTTTCTCCTTATTCTGTCATAAAAAAAACTATCATTGTTGGTGAAAAGAGATTTTTCAGTAACTTTGCAGCTATTACATGCGGACTGCTGCAACAAGTTATACTGCTAATCAGAAATCTAAATATATAATTTTTATATCTTAAATATATGAGTTTAAAAATCATCGTACTCGCGAAGCAGGTCCCTGACACGCGCAATGTCGGACCGGACGCGATGACTCCGGAGGGAACTGTGAACCGTGCTGCTCTGCCGGCCGTGTTCAACCCCGAGGATTTGAATGCCTTGGAACAGGCTTTGAGATTGAAGGATGCCAATCCCGGTTCTACTATTACCATGCTTACAATGGGATTGCCGAAGGCAACGGAAGTGCTGCGCGAAGGACTCTTCCGTGGTGCGGATGCAGGCTGTCTGCTCACCGACCGTGTGCTTGGAGGTGCCGACACTCTTGCCACAAGTTATACTCTTGCTCAGGGCATAAGGAAAATCGGAGATTATGACATCATCCTTTGCGGACGTCAGGCTATCGACGGGGACACTGCTCAGGTAGGTCCGCAGGTGGCAGAGAAGCTCGGTCTCACCCAGATTACCTATACCGAGGAGATTCTGGAATGTACAAAGGAGAAGATTGTGGCAAGGCGCCATATCGACGGAGGTGTGGAAACAGTGGAAGGTCCTATGCCTATCGTGGTGACTGTCAACGGAAGTGCAGCTCCATGCCGCAGCCGCAATGCCAAGCTTGTGATGAAATACAAGAAGGCGAAGACTGCGCAGGAGATAGCGGCTCTTTCTGACGAGGAGAAGGCTTTTTATGAGGCCCGTCCTTATCTTATGATACAGTCGTGGGGCGCTGCCGATATTGATGCCGATCCGGCACAGATCGGTAAGGCTGGATCGCCTACGAATGTGAAGGCTGTCAAGAATATCGTATTCAAGGCAAAGGAGAGCAAGACACTGACTTCGGGCGATGCTGATGTTGAAGGTCTCATCGTGGAACTTTTGGAGAGCAACACCATTGGATAAGATTTAAGTTCTTGGACTGTTCGCCGGATTTCCTGAGCTTTGCGGGACTTTGGGCGGATTCATCCGGACTGCCTGTCCGGATAGGGCGCCCGGTCGGGAGTTCTGGATGCCTGAATGGCCGTGTCGGAGTCATTCTCTTCGGGAAAAATCCGCAGGAATGGCAGCGGATGGAATTTTCGGGACGCGGATATACTATCTGTCCGCAGAGGACGCGGACGGTCCGGCAAACTTAAAAACAAAAAAACTAAAGAAATGAACAACGTATTTGTATATTGTGAACTTGAAGGCAACAAAGTTGCTGACGTAAGTTTGGAGCTTCTCACAAAGGGCCGCAAATTGGCGAATAAGCTCGGTGTGCAGCTCGAATGTGTCTGCATCGGTTGCGGACTTGACGGTGTTGAGAAGCAGGTTATGCCTTTCGGTGTTGACAAAGTGCATGTGTTTGATGCTGAAGGCCTGTTCCCTTACACTTCACTCCCTCATACATCGGCTGTGGTAAATCTGTTCAAGGAAGAGCAGCCGCAGATCTGTCTGCTCGGTGCTACAGTTATTGGCCGTGACCTTGGTCCGCGTGTCTCTTCTGCATTGCATTCCGGACTGACAGCCGACTGTACTCAGCTTGAAATCGGAAGTTTCGACATGAAGGTGAAGGTGGACGGCGAATTTGTTGAAAAGCACTACGAGGACCAGCTTTACCAGATTCGTCCGGCATTCGGCGGTTCCATCATTGCGACTATCGTCAATCCGGAGCATCGTCCGCAGATGGCAACGGTTCGCGACGGAGTGATGAAGAAGGAAGTGCTTGATGAAAACTACAAGGGCGAAGTGGTTCGTCATGATGTGGCAAAGTATGTGCCTGAGACAGATTATGTGGTCAAGGTTCTCGACCGTCATGTGGAGAAGGCAAAACACAACTTGAAGGGTGCCAACATTGTGATTGCCGGAGGATACGGTGTCGGTTCAAAGGAGGGATTCGACCAGCTGTTTGAACTGGCAAAGGAGATTCATGCCGAAGTGGGTGCAAGCCGTGCCGCTGTAGACGCAGGATGGATTGACCACGACCGTCAGGTGGGACAGACAGGTGTGACTGTACGTCCGAAGGTCTATATCGCTTGTGGTATATCCGGTGCTATTCAGCATATCGCCGGTATGAAGGACAGTGGTATCATCATCTCTATTAATAGTGACCCTAACGCTCCGATCAACCAGATTGCCGACTACATCATCAACGGTACGGTTGAGGAGGTTGTGCCGAAGTTGATAAAATATTATAAGAAGAATAGTAAATAAAGCCGGACAGGCCGGTGATGGAGGTACGGATTCGGAATTGAAGACCGGAAACTTTAGGGGTCCGGTATGAGATTGCCGATTCTTCGTACCGGAGATTTCCGGATGAATGGTTTGGACAAGAAAAATGCCCGGTTGTCCTGAATGGCATCCTCCCCTTTGATTGGGAGGTTAGGAGGGGACTTTGATTTATGGCAAATTCATATACAGATTATCCTGAAATAAAATTCCACATGGAGCATGACCTTATGCACCGTATTGTGGAACTCAAGGAACGCAGTTTTGCGGATAAGGAAGAGTATGACTATGCACCTCAGAACTATGAGGATGCAATGGATTCATACGACAAGACATTGGAGATTGTCGGCGATGTGACGGCTAACGTAATTGCACCGAACGCGGAGGCTGTAGATGCCGAAGGTCCTCATTGTGAGAACGGCCGCGTGCGCTATGCAGCGAAGACATACGAGAACCTTGACGCTACGATCAAGGCCGGCATGAATGGTATGACGATGCCGCGCCGCTATGGCGGTCTCAATCTGCCTATTACGGTCTATACAGCTGCCAATGAGATTGTTTCTGCCGGAGATGCGGGTTTTGAAAATATATGGTCGCTTCAGGACTGTACAGAGACGCTTTATGAGTTTGGTAACGAGGACCAGCGTAAGCGTTTCATTCCGCGTGTATGTGCCGGTGAGACAATGTCTATGGACCTCACAGAGCCTGATGCCGGTTCTGACCTCCAGTCTGTTATGCTCAAGGCTACATATTCGGAAGAGGAAGGCTGCTGGTTGCTCAATGGCGTGAAGCGTTTCATCACCAATGGCGATTCAGATATACATCTCGTATTGGCTCGTTCGGAAGAAGGTACGAGAGACGGACGTGGTCTTTCGATGTTCATCTACGACAAGCATCAGGGCGGTGTGAATGTACGTCGTATAGAAAACAAACTCGGTATTCACGGAAGTCCAACTTGTGAACTTGTGTATAAGAATGCGAAGGCTGAATTGTGCGGCGACCGTAAACTTGGTCTTATCAAGTATGTCATGGCTCTTATGAACGGCGCGCGTCTCGGTATTGCTGCGCAGTCTGTCGGTATAGAGCAGGCCGCATACGATGAAGCGCTTGCATACGCAAAGGACCGCAAGCAGTTTGGCAAGGAGATTATCAATTTCCCGGCTGTATACGATATGCTCGCACTCATGAAGGCAAAGCTTGATGCGGGACGTTCATTGCTCTATATGACAGCGCGTTATGTAGACATTTATAAGGCTCTCGATGATATTGCACGTGAACGCAAGCTCACTCCGGAAGAGCGCAAGGAGCAAAAGATGTATGCCAAGCTTGCCGATTCGTTCACTCCTCTTGCCAAGGGTATGAACTCGGAGTTTGCAAACCAGAACTCATACGACTGTATTCAGGTGCATGGCGGTTCCGGCTTCATGCTGGAATATAAGTGTCAGCAGTTGTATCGTGACGCACGTATCACAAGCATTTATGAAGGAACTACGCAGCTCCAGACTGTTGCAGCGATACGATATGTCACTAACGGTACATACATGAGCACTATCCGTGACTATGAGGCGCTGCCGGTTATGCCTGAATATGAAGACTATATGAAGCGTATAAAGGAAATGGCTTCCAAGCTTGAGGCAAGTACTAATGCTGTGAAGGAAGCTGACAATCAGGAACTTCTTGATTTCTGTGCACGTAAGCTTTATGAAATGACAGCCTACACTGTCATGTGTCATCTCCTTCTTCAGGATGCACAGAAGGCTCCGGAACTTTTTGCGAAGAGCCTGAATGTGTTTGTCAACTATGCGGAGAGCGAAGTGGAGAAGCATTTCAACTATATTCGCAAGATGGATGCAGCGCAGCTTGACAATTATCGTCAGGCAGTGCCTACAGCTGAAGCGTAAGGTTGTTTGAGAAAATATGTGGGTGGCAGAGGAATGAGAATTCTTCTGCCGCTTTTTTGTTGGAGAACTCTTAGAGACATTTCTTCTTTCTTTTTGACACTAAGTCCACCTATCGCGGATGGAATCTTTTTAACACAATTAAGGTTCATTTGCATTTGAATGATTGCTGATTTCTTGATAATTTGTAGATAAATGATTGATAATCAAAAAAATACTATTTGGGTAGAACGGTGCAGTTTTAGATGCAAGAAGTACAGGTTGGGACAAAAATAGGAAATGTTGATAATCAACAAGTTATGAAATTATTCATCCAAAAATCCTGTTTTTCGTCGCCGGAATCTATCTTTGTTTTTCGTGGCATTGAAAAATCCGATTTAAACTTTTTAAGAATTTAATTTGTGCAGCACCAAATTTCTGTCCGAAAAACGGACGTTTTCAAACTCGTGCACCTTGAAAATAAATTTCGTTCACCTTGAAAAAATTTTTAAAGCGCCTTTTAAACAAATTTGGTGCACCTTGAAAATTTATTTTCAGCGTACTCTTTTTTCAGACGATGCACACGCGAATGTGAATAAATGTATCTTTTCGGAGCGAAAATTGTATTGTTTTCACATTTGAATTTCAAGGCCTGAAAATGGCCTCAGAATCGCAAAAATGGAACTTCGGTAAGGTTCGGCCGATTTTAAGCGATTCTACGGGCTTTGAATTTTAACATTTCAGATTGTCAGAAAAAGTCCGTAATTTATGACAAATAGATGGTATGGAGTGGAGATGACCAAACTGATTTATGAAGACCTTAGAACTCATGAAAAGACATCAAAGAAAACGCGAGAATCTTCGATGAGAATGTTTTGGTGACACGATGCCGAAGTCAGGAAATACGACTTGTGAAGAAGCTCATATCCGTGCCTTTTGTATGGATTGGGAATCTCAGAAACCGCTAATTCTGCGAAACTCGGTGGGAGTCATGCCTGTTGTCTTTCTGAACAGACGAATGAAGTAAGAGTAGTCATTGTAGGCAAGGGTATATGCAATGTTTTTGACAGGCATGTTGCTCGTGACGAGCATCAGTTGGGCCCTTTCTATTTTCTTGTTGTTGATGTATTGCAGTGGCGAGAGTCCCGTTTCCCTTTTGAATATTCTGATAAAATACTCTTTTGACAGGCAGACTTCAGCTGCGACATTTTCTGTACAAAGCATATTGTACAGGTTCTTCTTGATGAAAGACAATGCCTTCTCCACACGCTCATCGGTCGTGCCTTCTTTGCGCTTGGCCTGTGCCAAGAACCGGGCGATGAGTATAAGGATGATTCCTTGCGATTCTATACGTCTGCTGATAGAGCTTTGTTTGTACCTTTTTATGTTGCTGATAAGCGTGGGATTGTTGTCGTATGTGGTAGGGTCAGAACTAGGCAAATGCATGGATGGATTCAGGTTCAGGAGTCTCTCAAACAGCATCTTGTCAGACTTTTCGGATGGAACTCCGACGGGAAATGTGTATTCGTCGAATATGCCTGATATGGATCTGTATTCTTCGTATATATGCAGATAGTAGTGGGTGAAAAGCGAATTGCAGATATAACTGTGTGGGGTGAATGCCGGTATCATGTACAGATTGTTCGGAGTTAATACATATTCTCCTTCAGGAAGGACGATGGATGCGGTTCCTTCTGTGACATAATAGATGCGAGTGAAGGGACTTTGCACATTCTTCCAGTTCCAGTCGCATTTATGTTTGGCAAGGCCGATATTGAGAATGAGCGGACTGAATGGGGTGGCAGATAAGGTCATATTTGTATTCTTGTAGTTTGAGGGTGATAAGTGTAGAGGCAAAACTACCTTTTTTTTGTGTATTATACAATTAAAGAAAAAGGCAAATACTGCATGAATGTCAATTTTGTCCTATTTTATGCCTTTGATAGTCCTGTGTTGAACTGTATTATCTTGCTTATATTTGCAATGGAATAAAAAAAGATACAGATAATAGATTTAATTTAACGATGATGCAAGACTTGAAAAAATTTTTGTTTACGACAGCTGTGGCACTGTTGGTTGCAGAATCTGTCCATGCACAGTCTGATGAACCGGTGAAGGAAGGTCGGTTCTCTCCTGACTGGAAAAGCCTTAGCGGGTGGACTTGCCCGGAATGGTTCAAGGACGCCAAGTTTGGAATATGGGCGCACTGGGGACCGCAGTGTCAGGCAGAGGCCGGCGACTGGTATGCCCGCTTCATGTATTATGAAAATTCCGGAGCCTATAATTGGCATGTAGAGCATTTCGGAGAGCCTGAAACATTTGGCTTGAAGGACTTGTGTAATGCTTGGAAGGCGGAGAAGTGGAATCCGGAAGAACTTGTCGCACTCTACAAGAGTGTCGGTGCGCGTTATTTTTTCACTCTCGGCCAGCACCATGACAATTTTGACCTTTGGGACAGCCCTTATCAGGAATGGAACTCTGTGAACATAGGTCCGAAGCGTGACATTGTGAAGGAATGGAGCGATGCCTGCAAGAAGAACGGACTGCCGCTTGGAGTGAGTATGCACGGAAGCCATACATGGACATGGATGGAGAAGTCGCAGGATTATGACGGCAATCTGACCAAGGAAGATGGATACAAGCTGAATGAGGATGGTACGGAGAAATGGTGGAAGGGACTTGATCCGCAGGAACTTTATGCCCAGCGTCATCCGCACAGTACAGGTTGGGAAAATTCCGGTACGATTCACAGCCAGTGGGACTGGGGAGCCGGAGCGGCGCTGCCTTCGGAGGATTTTAAGATGAAGTTTCAGAACCGCGTGCTGCAGTGTATCAACGACTACCAGCCTTCTATGTTGTATTTCGATGATACCGTATTGCCATTCTATGGATGCGATGACCGGATTGGACTCAACATCCTGTCGCATTATTACAACTGGAGTGCAGAGGCCAATGAAGGTACTCCGCAGGTTGTCGTCATGGGAAAGATTCTGGAAGATATGCACAAGCAGGCAATGTTATGGGATGTGGAGCGTGGTATTCCAGACCGTGTGCAGGAGGAGTATTGGCAGACGTGTACATGTATTGGCGATTGGCATTACAATACATCAACGTATGAGAACAATGGCTATAAGTCAGCGCAGCAAGTGGTCGACATGTTGGTAGATGTGGTCAGCAAGAACGGTAACATGCTTTTGAGTGTTCCTATCAAAGGCAACGGTACGATTGATGAGAAGGAAATGGCTGTGCTCCAAGGAATAAAGGCGTGGATGGATATTAACGGCAAGAGTATATACGGAACGCGCCCGTGGAAGACTTTTGGTGAAGGTCCTCTTGCAGAGGCAAGCAATCCGATTAATTCACAGGGCTTCAATGAAGGCAATAATTATACTTGCAACGATGTGCGCTTTGTGCAGAAGAATGACACGGTGTTCGCTACGATTATGCGCTGGCCTACAGGACAAAAATTTACGATAGAGTCGTTCGCTCCTACATCGAAGTACTATAGCGGAAAAGTGAAGAGCGTGGAACTTCTTGGTCATGGTAAGGTTGAATACACCCTGAATGTCGATGGCTTGACTGTTGTTTTGCCGGCTGTAAAACCGAATGGTATTGCTCCTGTATTTGCGGTTACCTTTGACAAAGACGATACGGAAGTGTCATTGTCAGAGATTCTGGAACTTTATGAACAGCGTGTGGCTGACCTGCTGAAGCTGACAAGTTATAATACCGGTAAGGTGAACCGTGAACGTGTGAATGATTTTGCCACTGTGGTTCGTGATGCAAAGGCATATATAAATAATGCAGATGAAGCTACTCAGCAGAATGTGTTGAATACTGTCAACGAAGCATATGACAAGTTGAGAAAGGAAGGTGCCAATGAGGGCGGAGCTCCGAACAAGGGGTATATGGCAGACGTTACGACGGAATATTTGGTGGAGTCGGCTAATTTCAGCCGTATGGACGATAAGGGTACGCGCTTCGGCACTCCTGCATATTGGACCGTGGACAATTTTAATATTCCGAATGGCAAAGATGGAGTGAAGAATGGATTGGATAACTATCCTGGGCATGACTGTCTGATGCTCGGTGTCTGGAACGATATTTCAAACTCAGCACAAGGAGAACTTGCCAATGCGCGTATTTACCGAAAGGTGCATCTTGTTCCGGGACGATATTATTTCGGCGCTGCATATAATACGACTTATGGTATGAGCGACAAGGCTTATATCTTTGCAGCCGATTCTTTACTCGATACAGATGATATTCCTGACAGTTCGATTGCTTGTTGGCAAATAAACAAGAGCAAGACGAACGGCGAATTTACCGGTCTGTATTTCACGCTTACGGAAGAGCAGGATATCGTTTTGGGGTTTCAGGCAAACTTGCTCAATGGAAGTACAACGCAGGAATTTCGTGTTGACAATGTGATTCTGCTCGATTACGGACAGATGAATTATAGTGCACTCGAAGATCTTATAATGACAACCGAATTTGTGGCCGATGACTGCAAGGTGAATGACAATACCGGTTTCTTCAGTAAAGAGGCTGTAGGGAAATTGCAGGAAGCTTTGGAAGTGGCGAGAGAAGTCGATACGAACTCAAGCTATGATGAGGTGGAGACGGCATACAATCAGCTTAATGCCGCCTACGAGGATTTTATGCTCAACGGTAAGAACAAAGGCGGCGCACCGAACGAGGTCGGTTGTACAGATGTGACAACAGACTATCTTTTGGAATCTGCCGGTTTCAGCCGTGCGGATGAAAGCGTCACAACTCGTTTTGCTTCTCCTGCAAACTGGATTGTTGAAAATTTTAAGATACCTAATGGTAGTAATGGCATAAAGAACGGACTCGACAAGTATCCTGGTTATGACTGTCTATCATTAGGTGTATGGAATGACAGAGATGACAATCAAGTCGGCAACCTCTCCAATGCGCGCCTGTATCGCAAAGTGCGTCTCAAGGCCGGCCGTTATTATTGGGGTGCAAGCTATAATACAACATATAATGTAAATCCTGAAGCTTACCTTTTTGCTTCGTCTGAGATAATGGCTACGGATGAGTTGGCGGAAAACTCCATTGCATACTATGCCATCAACAATGCTCCGGACGGAGTGACAGACTGGCATGGATTGTATTTCACTTTGGAGAAGGAACAAGATGTTTTTCTCGGGTTTCAGATTAATCTGCTCAACGGCAGCGCAACACAGGAATTTCGTGTCAAGACAGTGAAGCTCCTCTATTATGGAGAAATCAATGTGGGCAAATTGAAAGAACTTGTCGGACTTGTAGATACCGAAGCGTCTGTTTTGAAGGTCAATGACAATACCGGATTTTACAGTAAGGAAGCGTATGACAAGTTCATCTCCGTTAGGAATGAGGCTGAGGCTGTGGCAGACGGTGCGGCACCGGAGGCAGTGTCTGAAATGTATGGCAGGCTCATGGAGGCCTTCAAGGATTTTAAGGACAATGGCAAAAACGTGGGTGGTGTGCCTGATGAGGCCGGGGCTGTGGACATTACGGTTGATAAACTTGTGGAGTCGGAAAAATTCTCTCGTGCTGAAGGTTGTGGTACTTATCGTTTCGGAACACCGAAATACTGGACCGTAGAAAACATACTTATCGACAAGGGTGTTGAAGGTATGAAGAACGGACTCGACAAATATCCGGGGCGTGATTGCCTGATGCTTGGTATCTGGGGCGACCGTGATGCAAACCGGGATGGCGATATTTCCGATGCACGAGTATATCAGCGTATTCATCTCGATGAAGGACGATATTACTTCGGCGGAAAGTTTGATGCTCTTTTTCAACTTTTTGCAGGATATATATTTGTGTCAGAAGAGATTGTGCCGACAAGCGAGATAGAAACGAAGTCTATTGCCTACTACAACATGATGGACGCTGCGATAGACCGCAATCACTATGGTGTTTATTTTACGATAATTGAGCCGACAGATGTCGTTGTAGGAATACAGGCTGATTTGAGTCAGGGGAATCAGGCGCAGGAAGTGCGTATAAGCAGTGTCATGCTGTTGAAGTATTCAGACGAGGCTGATGCCATTGAAGATGTGATAGTCGAAAAAGAAATGCACTCTGAACCTGAGTTCTATTCTCTTCAAGGCATACGTCTTAAATCGGCTCCGGCCAAAGGACTTTATATCATGAGACAGAACGGCAAAGCTGTCATATTGATGGCGCGCTGAAAACGGTGACATCCGGCCATGCAAAATATCGGTTGCATGGCCGGATGTGTTTATGAACAGTTCTTCTTTCTTTTTGACAATAACTCCACCTGCCGCAAACGAAACTTTATTAACATAATTAAGATTCGTTTACATTCTGCCAATAGCCGAATTTGGGATGTTTTGTTGATAAATAATTGATAATCAGTAAAATGCTGTTTCAGCAAAACGATGCGGTTTCAGGTGCAAAAGGTATAGGTGGAAACAAAAATAGGATGTGTTGATAATCAGCAGGTTATAGAATTATTTATCTAAAACCCTTGTTTTTCGTTGCCGGAATCCATCTTTGTTTTTCGTGGCATTGAAAAATCTGATTTAGACTTTTTAAGAAATTAATTTGTGCAACACCGGATTTCAGCCCGAAAAACGGACGTTCTCAACTTCGTTCACCTTGAAAATAAATTTCGTTCATCTTGAAAATGTTTTTAAAGTGCCTTTTAAACAAATTTTGTTCACCTTGAAAATTTATTTTCAGCGTACTCTTTTTTCAGGCAAAGCATAAGCAAATGTAAATTAATGTATCTTTTCAGGCAGTAAATTATATTATTTTTACATTTGAGATTCAAGGCCCGAAAACGGCCTTAGAATCGCGTAAATGGAACTTCGGTAAGGTTTGGGCGATTTTATGCGATTCTGCGAGGCTTGGATTTTAACATTTCAGATTGTCAAAAAAAAGCCCGGAATTTATGACAAGTTGATAGTATATGACGGTGGGGGAAATCAAGCTGATTGATGAAGACATCAGCCTTGTTGCAGTGTGATGGCCGGACTGATAAACGAGGTCTATATCTTGGCAAATTCATTCTTTTTTAGTATTTTTGCGGAAACTGAATATTTTTGATAATTGTTCAATCTGTTGCAAATCATTTTGTTTTGTATTTGCTGCGGATTGAATACTGTATATTAATGTTGTGTGTAAAGCGAAAAAATTATGGAAATGAAGAAAAAGGAATTGGTAAAAAGGTACATTGTGTATGTGTTGGGTGTATATGTGTTGGCAATGGGACTGGCGATGATTATCACCTCGACGCTCGGCACTTCTCCCATATCGAGTTGGGCTTATGTGATGAGTTGCAACACCCCTTTGTCCGTAGGCACCTATACATTTATCATCAACATGGCCATGATTGTGGGACAGTTTATGATTCTCCGGCATCATGGACTTCGGTGGCAAGTGGTGGATATCGGGCTGCAAATCCCCTTCTCGTTTATGTTCTCTGCCTTTATAGATTTTAATATATGGTGGATGCGGATGTCCGGAATAGCAACGCTGCATCCGTTTGGCGACTCTTCCGGGTGTGTCTATATTTATTGCTTCCTGTTGCTCCTTGTCGGATGTTTCGTGCAGAGTGTCGGCATCCTGCTTGAAGTCAAAGCCGGTGTGACCATGATGTCGGGCGAAGCGTTTGTGTATTATGTGTGCACTCGTTGGAGCAGGGAGTTCGGGAAAGTGAAAGTTCTGTTCGATGTCTTTTTGGTACTTCTTGCAGTCATTTGTTCGGTTGGCTTCTCATTGGCGGATAACGATGGGGCGGTAAGCGTGAGCAGTATCGTTGGCGGACTTTTGGGTGCTGTTCGCGAAGGAACTGTCATTGCCGCACTTTCGGTAGGGCAGATTGTACGTCTGCTTTCCAGAAAGTCGAGTTGGATAGACAAACTGTGCATGAGTGACTGAAGTGTCCTTCTTCATACAGAAAAACAGCAAGATGCCGGTGCGGATAAAGGGAGTCTCTGCACCGGCATCTTGCTGTATGTGTGCTGTTATTGGCAGAATAGGCTGATCAACAGCGGAACGCTTATCTCCAGTATGAATCCGTGGAATATGGCGGCAGGCAGCAGCGACTGGCTGTCTGCTTTTGAAGAAAGAATCAAAGGCAGGCAGACGTCCATTGAACTGATTCCTGCGATAGAGATGGCGGCATTTCCGTTTCCTTTGCGTGTTATGGTTGGGCAGAACAAGAGGGCGAAGACCTCGCGCATGACATTGGCGAGCAGGGCAATCGTAGCTATTGGGGTTGCCTGTCCTATGCCGACAGTAGCCGATTTCATATCCAGAATCAAGACGGATGAAAGCGAATAGTATCCGAAACCACTGCCTACGGCCAGAATGTCTGCCAGCTTCTCCTCCTTGAATATCAGCGAGGCGAGTGCTGAAAAGGCCAGTGTGCCTACTATGGTGAAGAACGGAAGCAGGAGCATGGACCAGTGTAATGAATGAAGAAGGGTGGAAAGGTCGCGCCGTGCTCCCAGTCCTATGCCCACTTGCACCATGAGCAAGGAGAGCCCTATTGTCGGGAGAGAGGGAAGAAGCAGTATTTCCGGTACAATGTCCGATACTCCGAAGCAGATGCCGCCGAAGAAAAAGGACAAGGTGATAAGTGAGTTCTTCATTTTTCGCCTCCCTTCTTTTGGGACGACAAGTGCTTGAATAGAATGACAGCGGCAAAACTTCCTATTATGCCCAAGATGGAGATGATGAATGCCTCGATGCCGAAGCTTGCCAGATTCTCTATGATAGAGTGATTGCTCCCTATGGATACTCCGAAAATGAAGAGCAGCAGGAAGATTGTGTAGCGTGTGCTCTTTTCTATGTGGTGGCTTATTGTAGGGATACGACGCAACAAGCATCCTATTCCTATGCCTGTAAGCAATAAAAATAATATGCGGAACATGAAAAGTGGTTGTTTTTCTGATAAGATAAAAGTCCTTTTGTTTTTACGAATGCTTGACTTTCTGTGCCGGCTGAGAATCCCTGCTTCGGTTGCCCTCCGTCCGGCAGTGTATGATGGAAAATACCATCAGAACGTTTCTTTGGATGTCTGTGGAAGGGGCAATCTGTAGCGGCAGGTAAAATAGTGCCACACATGAGATCTGTCTTCCGATGTGTTCGTTCGGAGACATTTATACCTTTCAGTCTTCACGAAAGGATTGGAACGAACAAGGGTGTCCACTTAGATGAAGCCGCTGAACCAATGGACATGCATCAGGCAGCAAACATGCTTTCCTGCATATTTGCTGCTGAATATAGTATGTGCCGTCCGTGTTAGCATAATGATGATAGTCTGATTGGTGTATAGGCAAAGTTAGGGCTTTTTTTTCAAGTTCAAAAATTGTATCTCAAACAAATGTGGGGATAATTTTTCCTACAACAAAAGGCACGACAGACAGTCCCGTCAAGAAAGAACTGTCGCCGTGCCTTTTGTTTGCGGCTTTTCGCCGCGTCTATAAAAATTAACGGTATTAGCCTTATGAATTGTGAAAGAATCGATTAGAACAGATAAGCAACAGAAATCTGGTGAGTGTTGTTCTTCACATCTCCTCCGATGATTTTGCCTGCAACACTGATACTCTCTGTCAATGCACTATCCATTTCTCCTGTTTTGCCGATGGCGATATTGTAATTATAGCCAATTTGGAGATGCCCGAGAAGCTTGACACCGGCACCTACGTTCCAGCTGAATTCTGAAGATTTGAGCGAATAAGACTGGTTAAATATATGTTTGCCTCCGATATTGTAGGAGAACTGCGGACCTGTTGCCACGTAGATTCCTGCAATGCTGCCGAGGCCGATTGAATATTTCACATTGATAGGTATGTCTATGTATTGCAGTGTTTCAGACTGGCCTTCAACTTCTATTCCCTTGTTGTCATAGAGCAGAGACACATCAGCGCCCAATCCGATGATTGGAACTGTAAATTCTGCTGTCGGACCTACGAAGAAACCTGTGCGGCTGTCGATTGCATTTTTTGCTATGTCCTTGTCGAAACTGACTTTCGAAACATTCAGACCAGCCTTGAGTCCGAATTTGAACTGTGCGTTTGCCGGAGTTGCCATTACCATAGCTACTGCAAACATGATGATGCCAAATAATTTTCTCATTTTTTTCTGTAATTTGTTAAATGATTTGGCAAATATATATATTTGTTGGAGACTGGACAAAATTTGTCTTAAAAAAACTGTTTTTTGTTTATATATTACGCGAGTTCAGTTTAAATTTCCGGTTAAAAAAGGTTCCGGTTGCCCTTGCATTCTTCAATATGTATCTGCCGTGCCTCCGGCTTGTTGCTGAAAAGGGAATACGCCGTAAGTGTGGTGTAGATGTTCGCAAGGATGTTTGCAGTTGTTTTTTGCCGGTGGGGTTATAGATGACTCTTGTGATGCTTATGGTTGTAAGTGGTTGTATTCACAGACTCCTCCGTCGCTTCGCGCCACCTCCCCTAACTTAGGGGAGGAGCCTGGTTACTCAGTGGGTGTAAATGCTATCATGTTATCAACCAGCAAGTTGGCTTACAGTTGGCTTTTCAGCGAGCAAGGTAACTAAGCTCCTCCCCTAAGTTAGGGGAGGTGGCGCGAAGCGACGGAGGAGTCTGTGAAGACAACAGCAAAAACAGCTGACTTTCTTATAGACTTTTCTTCTTTCTTTTTGACACTAACTCCACCTGTCGCAGACGGAACTTTATTAACATATTTAAGGTTCATTTACATTCAGCCAATAGCCGAAATTCCGAAGTTTTATTGATAAATGATTGATAATCAATAAAATACTATTTTAGCAAGATGATGCAGTTTTAGGTGCAAGAAGCACAGGTTGTAACAAAATAGGATATATTGATAATCAGCGAGTTATGAAATTTCTTACCCAAGATTCTTGTTTTTCGCCGCCAAAATCCATCTTTGTTTTTCGTGGCATTGAAAAATACGATTTAATCTTTTTAAGAAATAAATTTGCACAACACCTGATTTCAGCCCGAAAAACGGACGTTTTCAAACTCGTTCACCCTGAAAATAAATTTTGTGCGCCTTGAAAAATTTTTTACAAGGCACTTTAAAACTATTTTCAAGGTGAATGAAATTTATTTCCAGCGTACTCTTTTTACGGGCGATTCACGCACAAATGTGAATAAATGTATCTTTTCAAAACAAAAATTACATTATTTTTACATTCTCGGTTCAAGGCCCGAAAACGGCCTCAGAATCGCGCAAATGGAACTTTGGTAAGGTTTGGCCGATTTTATGCGATTCTACGGAGCCTTGAATTTTAACATTTCAAATTGTCAAAAAAAACTTGAATTTTATGACAAACAGACGGTGTGACGGTGGGGATGACCAAGCCGGTTTATGAGGATGTCTGCCCTGTTGCAGCCTGACAGTCGGACTGACAAATAAGGTCTATATCTGCACTGATTCGTCGCTTAAAACCGAACTTGCGTATATTTTGCAAAAATAATTGTGGCAAAATGTGGGGAAATGTGGGGAATTGCATATATTTGCATTTTATAGCGCGCGTGTGCGTGCAAAAGAGTTTAGAGTAAGAATTGTATGCGTTTTATAGGAGATTATCCGGCTAAGGCAGATGTCAAGGGAAGGGTGTTCCTTCCGGTCGCATTTCGTAAAGTTCTGGAGGCAGAAGATGAACAGAAACTCATCCTGCGTACAGATCTTTTTCAGAAATGTCTTGTACTTTATCCGGAAAGTCTCTGGAATATGATGCTGGACACTTTGCGTCAACGGCTTAACCGTTGGAACGGAGAACATCAGAATCTCATGCGTCGCTTTGTGGCAGAGGCAGAAGTGGTGGAGCTTGACGGAGGCGGACGTTTCCTCATATCGAAGCGTAAGCAGACGTATGCCGGCATAAAGCAGAATGTGAGGTTTCTTGCTGTCGACGACCATATCGAGGTGTGGGATGCAGAAGCCTGCGAAGCCCTGCTCGGTTCGGAGAATGGCATCGCGGATGAACTTCAGGCGGTTATGGCCGATATATTTTGAGGAAAAAGGAAAAGTGTCGTTTTTTTGACACGACAAGGCTAACGAATGAAATAATGGAAGAAAATCAGATTACAACATATCATGTCCCCGTATTGCTTGGGGAGAGTGTGGATGGCATGAACATCGGTCGTGGCGGTGTCTTTGTCGATGTCACGTATGGCGGCGGTGGCCATAGCCGTGAGATTCTGCGTCGTGCAGATGCCAATGCGCATCTCTACGGTTTCGACCAGGACGAGGATGCAGAAAGGAATGCTGTGAGAGACGACAGCCGTTTCACTTTCGTCAGGAGCAATTTCAGGTATCTGAAAAACTTTCTGCGTTACTATGGGGTGGAAGCCGTGGATGCTGTGCTTGCAGACCTCGGAGTGTCATCCCATCATTTCGATGATTCGGAGCGTGGCTTCTCATTCCGTTTTGACGCGGCCCTTGACATGCGGATGAACAGGCGGTCCGGGATGACCGCGGCAGATGTATTGAACGGGTATGACGAAAACCGTCTTGCCGATGTCTTTTATCTTTACGGCGAATTGAAGAACAGCCGTAAGCTTGCGGCGGCTGTGGCCAAGGCGAGAACGGAAAAAGCGATATTGACGACTGGCGATTTTCTTACGGTCATCAAACCTTTTTTTGGCAGAGAACGTGAGAAGAAGGACCTTGCGAAGGTTTTTCAGGCTTTGCGTATAGAAGTGAACCATGAGATGGACGCGTTGAAGGAGATGCTTGCCGGAGCGGTGGAGATGCTCAAGCCGGGCGGACGTCTGGTGGTGATTACTTACCATTCGCTTGAAGACCGCATCGTGAAAAACCTGATGAAGACCGGCAATTGCGACGGACATGTGGAGAAGGACTTCTATGGGCGGTGTGATTTTCCGCTCCGTCTTCTGAACAACAAGGTGATTACACCCGGTGCAGACGAACAGGAGCGCAATCCGAGGTCGAGGAGTGCGAAACTGAGGATAGCGGAGAAATTGTGAAACAAGTGTATGGCAAGAAAAACTGTTGGATATGGATTGGAGAAATGACAAGGAAGCGGATGAGGCGGCTGCGGATGGTTATTCTGAGAATGCGGCAGATGATGTTCATGCCGGCACTTCCGAAGAAATGAGCCGCGACGAACAGCTTGAGGTGGCAGACAAGGCAGAAGCTATCGAAGCCATCAAGAAGTTTACGGACGAAGACGATGACGATTTCGGTGAGTTCTCGTTTAAGTCGATAATAGGAGGCGATATACTTCAGAGCAGGTTTTTCATGAAGCAGATTCTATGGTTCATGCTTGTGGCGGTACTTGCCGTGATCTATACGGGCAATCGCTATGCCGGTGAGCAGGATATAATCGTCATAGACAGTCTGAAGGGACGGTTGCAGACCGTCAAATACAATGTCCTTACGCAGTCGAGCGAACTGATGAACCTGAGCAGGCAATCGAACGTGGAGCGTATGCTGAAGCATTCCAAGGACAGTCTGCTGCAGAATCCGACGACTCCGCCGTATGTCATATCGGCAGACAGTATAGACTGAAATCTGTTGTCGGCAAATATTTTGTGGCGACAGGAAGGATTCCGTTATTTATAAAAGGAGTAAAGAAAATGAAGTTTGACAAAAAATATATATCCGGACGCTTTACGGGTGTTGTCATCGTAGCATTGCTTGTTTGTGTAGCTATTGTATGGCGTGCTGTGTATACAATGACGGTAGAGCATAAACATTGGCAGAAGATAGGTGCTTTGTATGAAAGCGAGAGTAAGCCGTTGAAGCCCATGCGTGGAAACATTCTTTCTGCTGACGGACAGCTTATGGCGAGTAGTTTGCCTGACTATAAAGTATACATTGACTTTTTGTCGGGAATACCCCGGAAAAGTTCTGATGAGAAGGAGATGGCAGTGCGTGACAGTTTGATAAGACGTAAAGATTCCGTTTTCCTTTCATATATAGATACGATCAGTCAGGGGTTGAACCGTATATGCCCGAAGCTGACGGTTGCGGAGTACAAGAAACATCTGGCGAAAGGGCAGGAGAAGCATAGCCGGTACTACGAGGTGTGTCCTCGTCAGGTGCTCAACTACATACAGTTTCATGAACTGATAAAGCTCCCTTTGTTCAATGAGAAAAACAGGTATGTCAGCGGACTTGTCGTTGAGGAGAGGAACAACCGCAAGAAGCCGTTCGGTTCTCTTGCCAAGCGTACACTTGGCGAGATGTTTGGCGCCAAGGACTCCGCACGCTCAGGGATAGAGCTTGCGTACGATTCGATTCTTCGTGGAGAAGAAGGGTTGATTCACCGCAAGAAAGTATTGTCGAAATATCTGGACATCGTTGACCGTGAGCCGGTCAACGGAATGGATATAGTGACCACAATAGACGTAAGCATGCAGGACATCTGTGAGAGCGCACTTCGTGAAAAATTGAAGGAACTGGAAGCTTCGATGGGGGTGGTGGTTCTCATGGAAGTCAAAACCGGTGATGTGAAAGCTATTGTCAATCTGCAGCGTTATGACGACGGCGAGTATTACGAGGCGCGTAACTATGCGCTTGCATCGCTTATGGAGCCGGGTTCCACGTTCAAGACAGCATCGATTATGGTGGCTCTCGATGATGGGATGATAACAGTGGATGATGTGGTGGATACAGGTTGCGGAGTCTATAATATGTATGGAGCATGGATGCGTGACCACAACTGGGCTACTCGCGGAGGATACCATGTGATAGACGTTCCGCATACGTTGATGTATTCTTCCAACATCGGAGTGAGCCGTTTGATAGATGAGCATTATCACAGCCATCCGGAGAAGTTCGTGGAAGGTTTGCGGCGTGTCGGAATCGGAGAACCGTTGAATCTGCCTTTTGTCGGTGCGGCAGAACCAAGAATACGCATGCCGAACAAGGAGAACTGGTCGAATACCGCCCTTGCGTGGATGTCTATCGGGTATGAGACACAGATACCGCCGATCTCTACGGTTACCTTCTATAATGCCATAGCCAATGGGGGCAAGATGGTCCGTCCGCGCTTTGTCAAGGCCGTGCAGAAAGACGGAGAGATAGTGGAAGAGTTTCCGGTTGAAGTAATTAAAGAACAGATTTGCAAGGAGTCAACCCTTAAGGACATTCAAGGCATTCTGAAGAGGGTGGTGAATGACAAGGAAGGACTTGGCAAGCGTGCGGGGAATCCTCATTTCCTTGTATCAGGAAAGACCGGTACAGCACAAGTGTCGCAGGGTAAAGGCGGATATCGTGCCGGGATGAGAGAATATCTTGTGAGCTTCTGCGGATATTATCCTTCCGAAGATCCACGGTATTCTTGTATTGTAGCCATACGGAAACCCGGTTATCCTGCTTCCGGAGGCGGCATGGCAGGTCCTGTTTTTGCAAAGATTGCAGCAAGGGTATATTCCAAGAATGTCAACAATGACATTGCAAATGCCGGTGATTCGCTTTCTGTTTATGTGCCGGAAGTGAAAGCCGGAGATATAGCGGCGGCACGCAGTGTGCTGGATGAACTTGGTATCGGTATCAGGAACGGAGAAGGCGGCACATGGGGCAAGGCTGCAAGGGCAGGAAATGCAGTATCCTTCACACCGGTCTCTTGTGATGACAAAGTCGTGCCGGACATGGCAGGCATGGGTGCACGCGATGCCGTATACGCGATAGAAAGCCGAGGCCTCAAAGCGAAGGTGAAGGGAGTCGGCAAGGTAAAGAAGCAAAGCGTGGCTGCAGGAACGAAGGTCGTTGCAGGGCAGACTGTTGTGGTGCATTTGGAAAAATAAGAAAATCAAGTAAAATAAAAAACATAGCTTATGGAATTACAGACTTTGGTAGACGGACTGGATATTCTTGATGTCAAAGGATGTTTGGCAAAAGACGTTAAGGGTGTGAACATCGACTCGCGTCTTGTTAGTGAAGGACATTTGTTTGTTGCTGTGAGAGGTACACAGTCTGATGGACACAGCTATATAGATAAAGCCGTGGAAAAAGGTGCTGAGGTTGTGGTATGTGAAGAATTTCCACTTTCGGTAAAAGAGAATGTCACCTATATAAAAGTGGCAGATTCCGGACACGTCGTGGGACAGATAGCCACACGATTCTATGGTGACCCGACATCACGGATGAAGCTTGTTGGAGTGACCGGTACAAACGGCAAGACGACCATAGCCACAGTGCTTTACAACATGTTCCGATGCATGGGGCATAAGGCTGGTCTGATATCCACTGTGGTGAACTATATTGACGGTGAGGCTGTGCCTACCGAACATACGACTCCCGACCCGATTACATTAAACATGTTGCTCGGACGTATGGCCGATGCCGGCTGCGAATATGCTTTTATGGAGGTAAGCTCACATTCGATAGTGCAAGAGCGCATTGGCGGATTGAACTTTGCCGGAGGCGTATTTACCAATATTACACGCGATCATCTTGATTATCACAAGACATTTGAAAATTACCTGAAGGCAAAGAAGCTGTTCTTTGATAATCTGCCGGAAACAGCCTTTGCTGTGACGAATGCTGACGACAAGAATGGTCTGGTGATGATGCAGAATACGCGTGCGGAAGTCAAAACCTACTCAGTACGTGGTGATGCGGATTTCAAGGCCAAAATCATAGAGTGCCATTTTGAGGGTATGTATCTTGAAATCAACGGTATGGAAGTTGGAGTGCAATTCATTGGTAAGTTCAATGTGTCCAATCTCCTTGCAGTGTATGGTACGGCAGTGATGCTCGGCAAGAATCCTTATGATGTATTGGTTGAGCTCAGCAAAATGCGGCCTGTTTCTGGTCGTTTCGATGCTGTGCGTTCATCTGTGGGCCAAATAGCCATTGTCGACTATGCACATACTCCGGATGCGATAGAGAATGTGTTGTCGGCAATACATGGTGTGCTTGAAGGCAAAGGAAAAGTGATTACAGTATGCGGTGCTGGTGGCAATCGTGACAAGGGCAAGCGTCCTCTCATGGCGAGGGAAGCAGTACGGCAAAGCGATATAGTCCTTATTACGAGTGACAATCCGCGGTTTGAGGAACCTCAGGATATTATCAATGACATGCTTGCCGGGCTTGACAGCGAGCAGCACAGGAAAGTCATTTCCAATGTAGACCGCAGGGAAGCTATTCGGACGGCATGCCGTTTAGCACAAAAGGGCGATGTCATCCTTATCGCCGGTAAAGGACACGAAAATTATCAGGAAGTGAAGGGAGTCAAGCACCATTTTGATGATAAGGAAGAAGTGGCAAAAGCTTTTGCCGAACTTGTCTTGAATTAAGAATATATACGTGATAGAATATGCTTTATTCGTTTTTTCAATATCTTGACAATTTGAACATCCCCGGTGCAAGAGTCTTTGGGTATGTGTCTTTTCGCTCATTGATGGCATTGATGTTGTCGTTGATTATATCAATGATAGCTGGTGAGTACTTCATAAAGTATATGCGTCGTAATCAGCATATAGAGCAGGCACGCGATGCTGAAATCGACCCTTACGGAGTACAGAAGAAGGGAGTTCCATCTATGGGTGGAGTCATTATCATTGCAGGTGTACTGCTACCGTCTCTGTTGCTTGGCAAGCTGACCAATGTATATATGATATTGCTTCTGGTCACACTCGTGTGGTTTGGTTTTCTGGGGTTTATGGATGACAAGATAAAGCTCTCGGGGAACAAGGATGGCATGAAGCCGCGCTATAAGTTACTTGGGCAGCTTCTGCTCGGCTGTGTTATAGGGGTGACCTTGTGGCTTAGTCCGCAGGCCGTCGTGCGTGAGAATGTCAGTCGTGAGATAGGCCACTCCGAGGTGGTGTACCATAAGAGTGAAGCAAGGAAATCGACAGTGACGACGATGCCTTTTTTCAAGAACAACAACTTTGACTATTATGAAGTATTTAGTTGGATTAAGGACGGCAGGACACAGCGTGCTTGTGGCTGGATACTCTTCATACTTGTTACGACATTTGTGATAACAGCGGTGTCTAATGGAGCCAACCTGAACGATGGTATGGATGGAATGTGTGCCGGAAATTCGGCCATAATAGGCTTCACTCTGGGTGTTCTTGCCTATGTCTCCGGACACATACAGTTTGCCGGCTATCTGAATGTAATGTATATACCTGGTTCGGAAGAAATAGTGGTCTTCCTTTGTGCCTTTGTCGGTGCTTTGATAGGTTTTTTGTGGTACAATGCTTATCCGGCAAAAGTATTCATGGGCGATACGGGGAGTCTGACGATAGGTGGAGTAATAGCCGTGACAGCAGTAATCATTCACAAAGAACTGATGCTACCAATATTGTGTGGAATATTCCTTATGGAAAGCCTTTCTGTGATACTGCAACTGGGGTATGCAAGGTATGGAAACCGCAAAGGTCTGAAACTTCGCGTTTTCAAGCGCGCACCTTTTCATGACCATTACCGACACAAAATGCAGGCTGATACCAAATATCTGATAAAGAAGCCGGATGGACTGCTTTTTGAGAGCATGATAACCACACGTTTCTGGATAATGACGATACTGTTGGCTGCCATCACGGTGATTACATTGAAGATAAGATAAGTGATAGAATGAAATGTTATTAAAAATAAAGTAAATAGAGAATATATGAAAAGAATTGTTGTTTTAGGAGCTGCAGAAAGTGGTGCTGGTGCCGCAGTGCTTGCCAAGGTGAAAGGATTTGATGTGTTTGTTTCCGACATGTCGGTAATAAAGGAAAAATATAAGAACCTTCTTGACTCATACCATATAGCATGGGAAGAAGGACACCATACAGAAGAATTGATTCTCAATGCGGATGAAATCGTGAAAAGTCCGGGAATACCGGAAAATGCACCGATGATACTCAAGGTGAAAGAGAAGAAAATATCTATCATCTCGGAAATAGAATTTGCAGGCCGCTATACTGATGCCAAGATGATATGCATAACAGGCTCCAACGGAAAGACTACTACGACATCTCTTATCTATCATATTCTGAAGCAGGCAGGCTACAATGTGGGGCTTGCAGGAAATATCGGTCGCAGTTTGGCTTTGCAGGTGGCCGAAGAGAAGGAATACGATTATTATGTGATAGAACTCAGCAGTTTCCAGTTGGATAACATGTATGATTTCAAGGCGGACATTGCTGTATTGATGAATATAACCCCAGATCATCTTGACCGTTATGATTTCAAAATGCAGAACTATGTGGACTCCAAGATGCGCATAACGAGAAATCAGACGGAAAACGATGCTTTTGTGTATTGGAATGATGACCCTGTCGTAGCTGAAGAATTGAAGAAATACAATATAAAGGCTCGTTTGTATCCGTTCTCGGAGTTCAAGAGTACAGATACCATTGCATATACAGAAGATATGGAATTTATAATAGAAAAACCTATACCTTTCAATATGGAGCAGGAAGAACTGGCTTTGAGAGGTAAGCATAATCTCTACAATTCTCTTGCGGCCGGTATAACAGCTGATATCGCTGGGGTTAACAATGAGCAGATACGTAAGGGGCTCAGCAGTTTTGCCGGCGTAGAGCACAGGTTGGAAAATGCGGGACGAGTGCGTGGAGTGGATTTCATCAATGATTCCAAGGCTACGAACGTAAACGCTTGTTGGTATGCCCTTGAAAGCATGAAGCAGCCGACAGTGCTGATTCTTGGAGGAAAGGACAAGGGCAATGATTACAGTGAAATTTTCGATCTTGTCAAGGAAAAGTGCATAGGACTTGTGTTTCTTGGGGTAGATAATACGAAACTTCATGCAGCATTTGATGGTTTCGGTATTCCGATAGTGGATGTTCGTAACATGAAGGACTGTGTGGATGAATGTTATAAGATGGCTCGTCCCGGAAGTTGCGTTCTCCTCAGTCCTTGCTGTGCAAGTTTTGACTTGTTCAAGAATATGGAAGACAGAGGAGAACAGTTCAAAGAATGTGTGAGAAACTTATAACATAAATGTCAGTAAGAATATAGGTCTCCGATATCTGAAACTGATAGTCCGGATGACGGTTTGCATCGTGCCTTGTATGTCGGTGTCCGATGCGAAGTGTTACAAAAGCCAAAAACTGTAGAAAAATGGGCAAGATTGTTTCTGATTTTTTCAAAGGAAATCTTTTTAAGGGCGACAAGGGAGTGTGGATGATATATTTCTTCCTCTGCTTGATATCTCTTGTCGAGGTGTATAGCGCATCGAGTACACTCACTTATAAGACAGGGAATCATTGGGCTCCGATGATTAGTCAGGCTGGTTTTATTCTGGCAGGGCTTGTGGTCATTTTGTTTGTGCACCGTGTGCCTTGCAAGTGGTTCATGCTTTTCCCCTTTGTGCTTCTTCCCGTGTCAGTACTTCTTCTACTGTACACATTGATGTTTGGCGGTGAGATAAACGAGACAAGCCGTTGGATCACGCTTGGACCGATACGTTTCCAGCCTTCAGAATTAGGCAAGGCGGCTCTTATCATGTCTGTGGCTGTAGTGTTGGCTAAAACACAGTCGGAAGAGGTCGTTGAAGTCAGAGGCAAGCAGAAGCGTGTGGCAGGAGCGATAAAGGGAGGGCATTCCCTTGCATACAAAATTATAGTAGTCATGACATTGATAGTGTGTGGATTGATATTCCCTGAAAATTTCTCGACCGCAATCATGCTGGCAACAGTAGTCTTTGTCATGATGATAATCGGACATATACCATTGGATTTGATGTTGAAAACGATAGTGGCGGTCATTGCGGTAGGAATGCTTGCATTCTTTATGATGATGACGCTGGACAAATCGACTTTGGAAGGTTTGCCCGGGTGTAAGCGTCTTGCAACAGGAAAGGGAAGAATTGAACGGATGCTGCAAAGCAAACAGGAACAAGGGAATGATACAGTGGATCTTGCGAAATATATAAAGGATGAGAATGCACAGGTGACACATTCGTTCATGGCTGTAGCAAATTCAAATATTATAGGAAGAGGAGCTGGAAATTCGATAGAGCGTGACTTCCTTTCGCATGCAGAGTCTGATTTTATTTTTGCGATAATTGTAGAGGAAATAGGGATTTTTGGTGCATTGTTTGTTATATTCCTATATGTGGCATTACTCATTCGCGTAGGACGAATAGCACAAAAATGCCGGCGCTTTTTCCCAGCCTATCTTGTGCTTGGGTTTGGTATCATGATGGTGTTGCAGGCACTTGTAAATATGGGGGTAGCTGTCGGGCTGTTCCCCGTGACAGGACAACCTTTGCCGTTGATCAGCCGTGGAGGAACTTCCATTATGATAACCAGTTTTTATATAGGAGTGATTCTTAGTGTCAGTCGTTATGCGGATAAAGTGGGAGAGACAAAGGCGCAGCCTGCTGAAATCGTACCGGATGGTGAAACTTCAGAATATTACGATGACAAGAATATGATTTGAATAGTATGAACGTGATTTTCAGCATGTAAATCAAATAAAATTAAAACATGAATCTTGTTTGCTCTTTTATTTGTACTTTTGCATCTAAGTGAAAATAATAGTATATTTCCCTCTACTTAATATGGAGTAGAAATGAAGCAATAAGATTATAGATGTTGAGTTTATGAACAAAGAAGATAAATTGAGGATTATTGTCAGCGGAGGAGGAACAGGCGGTCATATATTTCCGGCTGTGGCCATAGCCAATGCTGTAAAGAAGCTGCATCCAGAGGCTGAAATATTGTTTGTCGGTGCGGAAGGACGAATGGAAATGCAGCGTGTGCCGGCAGCCGGATATAAGATTGTCGGATTGCCAATAGCCGGATTTGATAGGAAGAACATGCTGAAAAATATAGTGGTGCTGTGGAAGATACTGCGAAGCCAGATGATGGCCAGACGTATTATACGTGATTTCTCTCCTATGGTGGTGGTTGGTGTTGGAGGATATGCAAGTGGTCCTACTTTGAAAATGGCCGGTAGCATGGGAATACCAACACTTATTCAGGAGCAAAATTCGTATGCGGGTGTGACGAATAAACTTTTGGCAAAATCAGCCTGTAAGATTTGTGTCGCTTATGACGGCATGGAACGTTTCTTCCCGAAAGAGAAAATTCTGATGACAGGTAATCCTGTAAGACAGTCTTTGCTTGACATCTCAATATCTAAATCGGAGGCTTTGCGTAGCTTTGGATTAGAACCTGACAAGCGAACCGTGCTTATCATTGGTGGGAGCCTTGGCGCAAGAACTGTGAATGAGAGTGTGTTGAGTCATTTAGAAGACATCCGTAAGTCTGATGTACAGTTCATTTGGCAGACAGGAAAATACTATAGTGAGAACATAAAAAGCAGGCTTGCCAAAGAACCTGAATTGCATAACCTCCATGTTACGGATTTCATCTCCAATATGGACAAGGCTTATGTGGCGGCAGATCTTGTGATCTCACGTGCAGGAGCAAGTTCGATATCAGAGCTTTGCCTGTTGAAGAAACCTTCGATACTGGTTCCTTCGCCCAATGTGGCAGAAGATCATCAGACGAAAAATGCACTTGCGCTCTCAGAAAAGAATGCTGCTTTGTTTGTGAAGGACTGTGATGCGGTTGGAGAATTGATATTGCTTGCTATAAAAACTGTGGAAGATGATGCAAAACTTACTTCTCTTGGTGAAAATGCCGGGAATTTAGCTTTTGCAGATTCTGCGGATGTCATAGCAAGGGAAGTTTGTCGGCTTGCTGCTGATTATAAATGTAAAAACAATATTTGAATACAAGGATGGAAGGAAGTGTAGCTGAAACGTATAAGAATATAAAATCTGTGTATTTTGTGGGAGCTGGTGGAATTGGCATGAGTGCAATTCTGCGCTATTTCCTTGCAAAAGGTTATCATGTTGGTGGATATGACAAGACACCGAGTGAACTTACCCGGCAGCTTGTGAAAGAAGGGGCGGAGATTCATTATGAGGATGCTGTAGAGCGGATACCGGAGGAGTTCAAAGATAAAGAGACGACTCTTGTTGTGTATACTCCTGCAATACCAGAAGAACATAAGGAACTGACCTTCTTCCGTGTAAATGGGTTCCGTATCCGAAAGCGTGCACAGGTTCTAGGCTTTTTGACGAACAAGCACAAAGGGCTTTGTGTGGCCGGTACGCATGGCAAGACTACGACTTCGTCTATGGCGGCACACTTGTTGCATCAGTCGCATGTCGATTGTAATGCCTTTCTTGGAGGAATAACCAAGAACTATGGTACCAATTACATTATATCCCATGAAAGTGATTATGTGGTAATAGAAGCCGATGAGTTTGATCGTTCTTTTCATTGGCTAACTCCCTATATGAGTGTCATTACTGCTACAGATCCTGACCATCTTGACGTTTATGGAACGAAAGAGGAATATCTTGAGAGCTTCCGTAAATACAGCAGTTTGATTGAACCGGGAGGAGCGCTTATTATACACAAAGGACTGGAAATGAAGGTTGATGTGCAGCCCGGAGTGAGGGTTTATGAGTATTCGCGTGATGAGGGAGATTTTCATGCAGAAAATATCCGCATCGGAGGTGGAGATATTGTGTTCGACTTTGTTTGTCAGGACCGAGTGATTAGAGACATTCAGTTGGGAGTACCAGTCAGTATTAACATTGAGAACAGTATTGCAGCAATGGCTTTGACCACCCTGAATGGAGTGACGGATGATGAAATTCGTATGGGCATGGCTAGTTTTAGAGGAGTAGACCGTCGTTTCGACTTCAAAATAAAGAATGAACGTATTGTATTTCTTAGTGATTATGCCCATCATCCTAACGAGATTCGGCAAAGCGTAAAATCAGTACGTGATATCTATCCAGAGAAGAGGATTGCTGCAATATTCCAGCCGCATCTTTATACTCGTACACGTGACTTTTATCGTGAATTTGCAGACAGTCTTTCACTCCTTGATGAAGTTTTTATATGTGATATTTATCCTGCACGAGAAGAACCTATAGAAGGTGTGACAAGCAAACTGATATATGACAATCTGCGTTGTGGCATCAAGCGCCATCTCATACGCAAGGAGGAAATTCTTGAATGTGTGCGTAAGGGCGATTTTGATGTGCTTATGTCACTTGGTGCCGGAGATATAGAAACTTATGTGCCACAGATAACAGAGATATTGAAGGACAGGTAACGGCTTTTACTGTGTTTTTTGTATACATATGTGAAGCTTGTTAGTTATATTTAACGCGATATGAAGTTTGTAAGAATAATAAAGTTCTCTTTGATGGTGATTCTGCTTTTGGGAGTTGCCGTGTATGTTGCGTATGCAATGTTCGATATGTCCAAAAGCGATCCGGAAGAGAAGTGTACAGGTCTTATTCTTGATATTGATGGTCGTTCTTGTACCAATTTTGTAGATAAAACAGAAGTGGAAGAGATGCTGAAGGCGGCTCATTTGTACCCGAAAGGGATGTTGATGAAAGATGTGAATACTCGTGGCATTGAAACAGAACTCAAGACAAATGAGTTTATAGAAAGTGTTGAATGCTATAAGTCGTCTACAGGAAAACTTTGTATAAGGATTGTACAACGCACTCCTGTGGTATACGCTCTTCCGGATAATGCGGCCGGATATTTCGTGGATCGCTCGGGCAAAATACTTTCCAATACCAATTACGCAGCGAATATAATAACGGCGACAGGGCATTTTACACCTGACTATGCTGCAAGCAAGTTGGCCCCCTTGGGAGTCTATCTGCAGGAAAATCCTTTTTGGAACAATCAGATAGAACAGGTTTATGTTAGTGTAAGTCGTGGCAATAAATATGTTGTAGAACTTGTACCGAGGGTTGGTGACCAGACCATATATCTTGGCGACATAGACGGATTTGAGAAAAAACTTCGTCGATTGAAAATCTTTTATGAGAAAGCTATGAGATGTGTGGGATGGAATAAATATGACAAGATAAATCTCGAATATAACAATCAGATAATTTGTACAAAACAAAAGAATTAATTATATATGGCACCTACAGATAAAGATTTTGTTGTTGCAATAGAACTTGGATCTTCCAAGATTTCAGGTATTGCAGGGAAGAAGAAAGACGGCACAATGCATATACTTGCTTATGCTGAAGAAAAGACTACGGCATGCGTGAAGCGTGGCATCATTTATAATATAGAAAAGACATGTCAGAGTGTCAATAATATAATAGAAAGGCTGGAAGCGGATTTGAAGACAAAAATAACACGGGCATACATTGGTATAGGCGGACAGTCGGTGCGCTCTTATAAATGTATCGTTAAACGTAATCTGTTGACCCAAAGTTATATAACAAATGAGGTTATAGACTCGATTCATGACGAAAGCTATGAAATTCCTTATTCGGATTGTGAGGTGCTTGAAAATTATCCGCAGGAATATATTGTAGATCAGAATATCGTAACAGATCCTGTCGGTGTGATGGGAACAAATATAGAGGGCGAATATCTGAATGTGATTTCTCGTACTAAGCTTAGAAGCAATATTCGTACATGTTTTGCTAATACAACAGTTGCTCTCGCGGATGACTTTATGCTTTCTGCTTATTTGCTGGCGAACAATGTGTTGACTGATGCCGAGAAGCGCTCTGGGTGTGTGCTTGTCGATTTAGGCGCAGGTACCACAACTGTTGTGGTATATAAGAATAATATTCTCCGCCATCTTGTCACAATTCCGTTGGGTTCGAATAATATCACGCAAGATCTTGCTACTTTACAGCTTGATGAGACTGAAGCAGAAGAGGTCAAGCTGAAGTATGGAGCCGCGTATGTGGAAGAAAGCGATATTAATGAAGAACAGGAAGCAAGAGTTTATACCACTTCTGATGGAAGGACGATTGAAATCTCCAAGATACAGCTGATTGTAGAGGCACGAATAAATGAGATTATTGCAAATGTAAGGAAGCAAATTGTCAATTCTAATTATGGAGATAAGCTTCTTGCCGGTATAATACTTACAGGAGGTGGTTCCAATATGAAAAATATAGACAAGGCTTTCCTCTCCGAGATAAAGGTGGATAAAGTACGTATTGCAAAAACAGTCAATCAGCCGATTGTTAAAGCTGAATCATTGGCAAACCGGAAATTTGACAATGGTATGAATAACACGTTGTTGTCTTTGTTGCTGTCAGGAGAAATGTCTTGTGGCGGTGATGCTGTGGACGATGTGGCAAAAACTGTAGGTCCGGATGATGAACGCAGGGACCAACTCAATAAGGAACGAGAGGATATTGCACGGCGGGAAGCCGAAACGGCCCAACAGCTCGATGGCATCAAAGCACTTATACGTATCAATATAGATAAGGTGCAGAGTGCTGAAGAGGAACTTGAGAAAAACGGGAAAAACAAGACGACAAGGTTGCAGGTTGAAGAACTTGTGAATACAGCTCCTGATGTTATAGGAAATGAATATGAAGAATGTGTCAGTTTGCTTAACGGCAAGGATAAATACAAGCAAAGTCTTAAAGAAGGGGCTGAACTTGCAAAGATTCTTAAGGACAGTGTAGACAAACTTGCAGACAAACTTGCAGAAGTCAAGAAGAATAACAGTTTGTGGGGTCGGTTCACTCGTATGATGAGTGATATTGTGAATGAATAGTGATAAGTTAAAAACAGAATAATAAAAGATATAGATATGCCAGAACTAAACGATAATATGGACGTATTCAATTTCCAAAAAGGTACAACAAGTATCATAAAAGTTATAGGTGTTGGCGGTGGAGGAAGTAATGCTGTCAATCACATGTATAACGAAGGCATTCATGACGTTACGTTTGTTGTGTGCAATACTGATAACAAGGCTTTGCAGGATTCGCCGGTTCCGGTGAAACTGCAACTTGGTACGGAGGGACTTGGTGCGGGAAACCGTCCGGAAAGGGCTCGTAAGGCCACGGAAGAATCTATTGAAGATGTGCGCAAGATGCTGAATGATGGTACCAAGATGGTATTCATTACGGCAGGAATGGGCGGTGGCACCGGAACGGGAGCCGCGCCGCTTATTGCTAAGACCGCCAAAGACATGGGAATATTGACTGTCGGTATTGTTACTATACCATTCCGTTGGGAAGGAAACAGAAAAATAGACCAAGCTTTGGATGGTGTCGAAGAAATCAGCAAGAATGTGGATGCTCTTCTCGTTATCAACAACGAACGTCTTCGTGAAATATACCAGGACTATACGGTAATAAACGCTTTTGCCAAAGCTGATGATACACTTTGTAATGCGGCAAGGAGCATTGCCGAGATTATTACAATGCATGGTATTATTAATCTTGACTTCAATGATGTCAGCACTGTTCTTAAAGACGGAGGTGTGGCAATTATGAGTTCTGGTTATGGTACGGGAGAGGGACGTGTGACAAAGGCTATAAATGATGCTCTTAATTCTCCTCTTCTGAACAATAACGACATTTATCGTTCAAAGAAAATCTTGTTGCGCATTTCTTTCTGTGGAGATGAAGGTGATGCAACCCTGATGATGGATGAGATGAATGAGGTCCATGAGTTTATGGAGAAGATAAAGACGCAGGATGTGGAGACAAAATGGGGACTTTCCGTTGATCCGGAACTGAAGGATCAGGTAAAGGTGACGATTCTTGCGACAGGATTCGGTGTGGAGGATATTGATTCTGCAGAAATGGATGAGCGTCTTATCAAACGCGATGCAGAGGCGCAGAAGCGTAAGGAGGAAGAGGATGAGGAAATGGCCAGAAAGGCTATTCGCCGCAGTCAAATCTATGGTCCGGACAAGAAGGGAAGTTATATACGTCGTCCGACTTTCAGCTATATTTTTACAGATGAGGATCTTGATAATGATGATATAATCAGTATGGTGGAAACATCACCGACATATAAGCGTACTAAAGATATATTGAAGCAGTTCTCTATCCGTTCACATGACGGTGGGAATGCTGCCGGAGGAACAGCCTCTGTCATTACTTTCTGATGACAAATACTTTGCGGGTCTGCTTCTTGATGGTATGAGGGAAAAGAACAAGAAACAATAGAAATATATTTTTTATTATGGCACTTTTTGAACAAATCAGTAAAGACATTGTTGCAGCAATGAAAGCGAAGGATGCCGTGCGTCGTGACACTCTTCGCAATGTTAAGAAATTTTTTCTGGAAGCAAAGACAGCTCCGGGAGCGAATGATGAATTGGCAGATGATGCTGCTTTGAAGATTCTTCAGAAATTGGCGAAGCAGGGCCGTGAATCTGCTGAGATATATAAAGGGCAGGGCCGTGAAGATCTTGCAGAAGATGAGATGGCTCAGGTCCGTGTTATAGAGGAATATCTTCCTAAACAGCTTGACGCTGCAGAGCTTGAAGAGAAAATAAAGGAAATAATAGCTGAGGTCGGTGCTTCTTCTCCGCAGGAAATGGGCAAGGTTATGGGAGTTGCGACAAAGAAGTTGGCAGGACTTGCAGAAGGACGTGCTATTTCTGCTTGTGTGAAGAAACTGCTGGCATAATCCTCCTCCCTTCTGTATGTGTCTGTAGAACTAAATAGATAGGTGTTTTGTTCTGCAGAGAATGCGTAAAAACCGTTTGGTCTACGGACTGAACGGCTTTTTTTTGCTTGTAAGTGTACGCGGGTTCGGTTTAAGAAAGTCCTGTAAAAGTTGGTAAGTAGGTGTTTTTACAGATGACTATAGCTTGTGTTTTTGGGGGATTTTCGCAGATGTATTCACAGATGACTCTTATAATTCTTATGGTTATAAGCAGGTGTATTCACAGACTCCTCCGTCGCTTCGCGCCACGCCCTCCGTCGCAAGCTCCCCAATTGCTCCTATTCCGCAATTGCCCCTAACTTAGGGGAGGAGCCTGGTTTCCTTGTTCGCTGGAATATCAATGATAGGTTAATATGTTGAATATCATTGGCGCGAAGCGACGGAGGAGTCTGTGAAGGCACCTGCAAAAACAACTGACTTTCTCAGAAACATTTCTTCTTTCTTTTTGTCACAAAAACTACTCGTTGCGGACGGAATCTTATTAACATAATTAAGATTTGTTTATATTTACTCAACCGTCTAAATTTTGATATTTCATAGATAAACGATTGATAATCAATAAAATACTATTTTAGCAAAACAGTGCAGTTTTAGGTACAAGAAGTACAGGTTGTGACAAAAATAGGATACACTGATAATCAGTAAGTTATGAAAATACCTGGCTGAGATTCCTGTTTTCTGCTACCAAAATCCATCTTTGTTTTTCGTGGCATTGAAAAATGTGATTTAGACTTTTTAAGAAAGTAATTTGTGCAACACCGGATTTCAACCCGAAAAACGGACTATCTCAAACTCGTTCACCTTGAAAATAAATTTCGTTCACCTTGCAATTTTTTTTACAAGGCATTTTAAAACCTTTTTCAAGGTGAACGAAATAAATTTTCAGCGTACTCTTTTTTCAGGCGAGGCACACACGAATGTGAATAAATGTATCTTTTCAGAATGTGAATTATATTATTTTTACATTTGGGGTTCAAGGCTTGAAAACGGCCTTAGAATCGCGTAAATGGAACTTCAGTAAGGTTCGGTCGATTTTATGCGATTCTACGAGTCTTGAATTTTAACATTTCAAATTGTCAAAAAAAGTCCGTAATTTATGACAAATGGATAGCGGAGATGAGACAACCACACTGATTTACGAGAACATTGGGGCACATGAAAAGGCATCAAAGAACAGCGAAACTCTTCGATGAGAATTTTGGGGCGACACGATGACGAAGTCAGGGTGCATAAACATGCAAGATTACCAACTTTTTATAGGACCTTCTTAAATCGAATTCGCGTAAGTATGGCTCGGTAACTTATTCGGTGAATAAAAACTTGAACTGTTGCTGTGAAAAATTCTGATTTGATGGGATTTGTGTCATTTTTATTGACTAAATTTGCAACTTCAAAGCATTTGGAAATGGTTTTAGGATAAAAAAACAATAAAGTATTAATTATACAAGAGAAAACTATGGCGGAAACTAAAAAAATCAAGACTGCGCTGGTATCTGTCTATCATAAGGACGGATTGGACGAATTGTTGGCAGAACTTCACAAGAATGGAGTGGAGTTCATATCGACAGGTGGTACACAGAGCTTCATAGAGAGCCTCGGCTATGAATGCCGTAAAGTCGAGGAACTTACAACATATCCTTCTATTTTGGGTGGGCGTGTAAAGACGTTGCATCCGAAAGTCTTTGGCGGCATACTTGGTCGTCGTGGACTTGAAAGCGACTGTGCCGAAATGGCTAAGTATGAAATTCCTGAGATAGACCTTGTGATTGTCGACCTTTATCCTTTTGAAGAGACGGTGGCAAGTACAAATGATGAGGCTGCTATTATAGAGAAAATAGATATAGGCGGAATTTCTCTTATACGCGCCGGAGCAAAGAATTTCAACGATGTCGTAATCATTCCGAGTAAAGCGGAATACACTCCGCTTCTTGACCTTATAAAGGCTCAGGGTGCGGAGACAACCAAAGAGCAGCGCAAGTGGTTTGCAATGAAAGCTTTTGGTGTAAGTTCGCATTACGATACTGCGATTCACGCATATTTTCAGAAATAAAGTATTGAGGGATATTGAGTGCGGAATGTCTGGATTCAGAACATATACAATATAATATGGACGCACAGGCAGAAGTGTACGTTGATGTTTGCTTGCGAGAATATGGGTGTGGTAAGTCTGTGTGCCTTTTTTGTGTATTCTGTATAAAGTCAGGTATTCAATATTGTAAAAACAAAGGAAACAGTTATGGGATTTTTTTCATTGACCCAAGATATAGCAATGGATCTTGGCACAGCCAATACAATCATTACTTGCAATGGCAAGATTGTGGTTGACGAGCCTTCAGTTGTCGCCCTCGACAAGAAAACAAACAAGATGATGGCTGTTGGGCGGAAGGCCAAGATGATGTATGAAAAGACGCATGATAACATCAGAACATGTCGCCCTTTGCGCGACGGTGTCATTGCTGACTTTGATGCTTGCGAGCAGATGATGCGCGGACTGATAAAGATGGTGAACTCAGGACATCATCTTTTCACTCCGTCTTTGCGTATGGTTATCGGTGTGCCTTCCGGTTCTACAGAAGTTGAATTGCGTGCTGTACGTGACAGTGCGGAGCATTCCGGTGGCAGGGATGTCTACTTGCTTTTTGAACCGATGGCGGCCGCAATCGGTATAGGGCTTGATGTGGAGGCTCCGGAAGGATGCATGGTTGTTGATATAGGTGGTGGTTCCACAGAGATTGCAGTCATTTCTCTCGGCGGAATTGTAACCAACAATTCTATCCGTGTTGCTGGCGATGATCTTACGGCTGATATTCGTGAATATATGAGTCGTCAGCACAACGTGCTTGTCAGTGAACGTATGGCAGAACGGATCAAGATAAATGTGGGGTCGGCTCTGACAGATCTTGCGGAAAATGCTCCGGAGGATTATATTGTTCATGGTCCTAACCGCATTACTTCATTGCCGATGGAAATTCCCGTATGTTATCAGGAGATAGCACATTGCATAGATAAGTCTATAGCTCGCATAGAGACTGCGGTTCTTAATGCTCTTCAGAACACACCTCCGGAACTGTATGCCGATATTGTCAAGAATGGTATATGGCTCACCGGTGGAGGAGCATTGCTCCGTGGATTAGACAAACGTCTTACTGATAAGATCAAGATTCCTTTCCATATAGCGGAGGATCCCCTCCATAGTGTGGCAAAAGGAACAGGTGTGGCCTTGAAGAATGTACATAACTTTACATTCCTTATGAGGTAATGCTTATGTGTTGAAGATTGTTCATGTACTGTGGATGATGTCGGGTAGGATGTCCTTTTTCCCGATCGTGTCCATGGTACATTTCTATGATGTGATGATTTTACGAACAATGTTGTGGTTCTTTGTAACATGTCCGTGCATGTCAGGAGCGTCATTCCCATACTACAAGATTTATGCGTAATCTAATAGATTTCCTTCGCAAATATTTATACTGGTTTGTGTTCGTCCTTTTGGAAACGGTCAGCCTCGTTACTTTGTTTAATGCCGGTGGCTATCAGGAATGCACGTATCTTACTACAGCAAACACTGTTGTGGGCACAATTTATTCTTTTACGAGCAGTGTGACGTCTTACCTTGACTTGCAGACGGTCAACCGACAGTTGGAGGCGGATAATGAGGAACTACGTAAAAGGGTTAATGGACTGGAACGCAAACTTAGAGAGATGTCTTCTGATAGTATGGTTGTCGGCAATATTTCATTGCCAGATTATGAGTTTGTAAGTGCGCATGTTGTCAATTCCACTCTTCATCGGAACAATAATCTCATAACCATAGATAAAGGCGAGGCGGATGGCATACGTCCAGAGATGGGTGTAGTGTGCTCACGTGGTGTTGTCGGGGTTGTGTTTCTTACTTCACAGCATTATTCTGTAGTAATACCTCTTCTTAATATTAGTTCCAAGGTCAGTTGCCGTCTTCGGGGATCTGAACATTTTGGAACAATGCAGTGGCGGCGTGGGGCTGTTGATGTGTCGTATGTTGCCGGTATACCGCGTCATGCAAAGGTCAGACGTGGGGAGATTGTAGAAACAAATGGCTTTTCAGACATATTTCCTTCCGGCATACCTATAGGGCGTGTTATCGATTTCGGTGATTCAGCAGATGGAATGTCGTATATGTTGCGTGTATATCTGTTTGCCGATTTTAAGACATTGCGCAATGTCAGTGTGATTACCAATTATTCAAAACCCGAACGTCGGGAACTTGAGGGAAGAGCTGATTCGTTGATAATGAATTGATTCTTTTGTGGATGTTTCCGGATGTTGGGGGAATCTGATGAGGATGACAAATGTATAATAGAGTACGTCGATGAGCAATTCTTTTATATTTCGTCTTTTGCGGCTTTTGATTTTGTTGGTGGTTCAGGTGCTGGTACTTAACCATCTGCATCTTTTTGGGTATGCTACTCCGCTTGTAATTGGCTATATGCTTACCTGCTTCCATTGCAATTCATCCAGAATTGGTATTTTGCTGTGGGGATTTGTATTGGGCACATTGTTCGATATGTTTGCCAATACGTCCGGCATGGGTGCTGCGTCTTGTACATTGCTGGCGATGATTCAGCCTCCCTTGCTGCGTCTGTTCGTCCCTCGTGATGCTCCCGAAGATTTTGAACCGATGTTGGCAAACATGGGGATTGGACGCTTTTTGTCCTATATCTTTATTTCCTTGTTTATACTTCACGCTGCATTTTTTCTTCTTGATGCATTTTCTCTTTCCGAATGGCAACTTACTCTCATGGCAATTTGTGGAGGTTCGTTGCTTTCTACTGTCATAGTGTTCTTTATCGAACTTTTGGTAAGGAGAAAATCGCATTGAACTTTTTTCATGATTGTAGTATAGTTGTATTTTTGCTTGTCTCATTGCTAAGGTAACAAGATGAAAAACCATATTCTTGAGAGTCGTAGGTTTGTTGTAGGTGGCATTGCTCTTATAATAGTTGTTACTTACATCATACGCCTTGCGTTCCTTCAGCTTATGAGCGAAGACTATAAGACGTATGCCGACAGCAATGCCTTTTTGAACAACGTGCTTTACCCTTCTCGTGGGGTTATATACGACCGTAACGGTAGTCTTATGGTATATAATCAACCTGCATACGATATTATGGTGGTTATGCGTGAAGTGTCCGGACTCGATACACTTGACCTTTGTCATACCCTTGGCATGACGAAGGACGAGTTTGACCGTCGTATGGCTGTTATTAAGGATAAAAGCAGGAATCCCGGATATTCTACATATACCCAACAACTTTTTGTAGGTCAGATTCCGGCCGAAGAATTTTCTGTGTTTCAGGAAAAGCTTTTCCGCTTTCGTGGGTTTTATGTACGTGAGAGGGCTGTTCGTCGTTATCGGTATCCTTACGCCGCACATGTATTGGGAGATGTTGCAGAAGTTTCTCCTTCAGACATTGAGGCTGATGATTATTATCAGGCTGGCGATTATATCGGTAAACAAGGTGTTGAGCGTTCGTATGAGAAATTCCTCCGTGGCGAGAAAGGAGTGGAAGTGCTTTTGCGAGATGCCAGAGGAAGGATACAGGGCCATTACAAGAATGGGGTAAAGGATAAGCGTCCGATACCGGGGAAGAGTATTACTTTAAGTATCGACCTTGAGTTGCAGAAACTTGGCGAGCGTCTTATGGAAGGTAAGAAAGGCAGTATTGTGGCTATCGAACCTAAAACAGGTGAGGTGCTCTGTATGGTGTCTGCTCCTACTTACGACCCGAGGCTTATGGAAGGCAAACAGAGGGGGAAGATGATGATGAGAATGGGGCGCGATCCGCTCAAGCCGATGATCAACCGTGCTGTTCTTGGAGTCTATCCTCCGGGATCCACATTCAAGACATCGCAGGCTCTTACTTTCCTGCAGGAAGGCATCATAACGGAGTCTACTGCATACCCTTGTTCTCATGGCTTTCGTTTTGGACGTTTGAAGGTAGGTTGCCACGGACATGCCGCCCCGCTTTCTTTGCAGCCGGCCATTGCCACTTCATGTAATGGCTATTTCTGCTGGGGGCTTTATTACATGTTTGGTAATCGTAGGAAATATGCTTCTGTGCAGGAAGCCATGACTCGTTGGAAGGATTATATGGTGTCAATGGGATTTGGGTATAAATTAGGTGTCGATCTACCGAGTGAGGCGAGAGGTATGATACCGAATGCTCAGTATTACGATAAGGCTTATCGAGGAAGCTGGTCTGGACTTACCGTTGTCAGTATATCCATCGGACAGGGCGAAGTTTTGCTGACTCCATTGCAGATTGCCAATCTTGGTGCTACTATTGCGAACAGAGGATATTACATCACTCCTCATGTGGTAAAAAGTGTTGAAGGTGGGCATTTGGCCGACAGCTTGTTGGAGAAGCATACGACGATGGTGGATTCCAAGTACTATGAGTGTATTGTTGGAGGTATGCGGAAAGCTGTTCTGGGAGGAACATGCAGGGCTGCAAACAGTCCTTTCTATGAGGTCTGCGGTAAGACCGGTACAGCACAGAATCCTCATGGAAAAGACCATTCTGCATTTATGGGTTTTGCTCCTAAGGATGATCCTAAGATTGCCATAGCCGTTTATGTGGAGAATGGCGGATGGGGAGCTAATTACGGGGTTCCGCTTGGCGCATTGATGATGGAGCAGTATATCAACGGCAAGCTTTCTCCTGAAAGCGAGGTGAAGGCAGAGATGTTCCGGAATAAACATGTGTCGTACGGAGTGGCAAGTGAAACGAAATCTGCCCTTTTCAATAGAAACCGGAATGAAGCTGAGATGGAGATAAAAGATGTTTCCCTGTCGGAATGATATTTATATGGATAGTTGTACATTGCAAACGAAAAAACAGATACAGTAGAGATGCAGAATGAAGGACATAAAGGAGTGATGAAGTCTTTGGACTGGTGGACTATCGGTCTATATCTTGTCTTGATTACATGGGGATGGTTTTCTGTATGCGGAGCAAGCTACGATTTCAGTAATCCTGATGTTTTCAGTCTTGGTTGCAATTCCGGCAAACAACTCTTGTGGGCCGGGACTTCTGTGTGCCTTGCCGGCACGCTTCTTTTGATTGAGAAAAGATTCTTCGATACGGCTTCCTATTATATATATATAGTAATGATTGGAGTGCTTGTTGTGACAATCATTGTTGCGCCCGATACAAAAGGTTCGCGTTCGTGGTTGCCTATCGGGTCATTTATGAAAATACAGCCGGCTGAGTTTGCCAAGTTTGCTGTTGCTCTGACCATAGGGAAATACATGGACCGGTATGGTTTTGATATACATAATCTGAAGGATTTTGGCAGAGTGGTGGGACTCATACTGTTGCCGATGGTGCTCATTGTGTGCCAGAAAGAAACAGGGACAGCACTTGTTTATCTCTCTTTCTTTCTTGTGCTTTATCGAGAAGGAATGACGGGCGCTTTTCTTTTTGCTGCATTTGCGGCTGTGGTCTACTTTGTTGTGGGTATACGTTTTGGCGATGAACTTATCCCTGACATGCCTGTTTCTGTCGGTGAGTTTACGGTGCTGCTGTTGTCAATGCTGTTCACTGTCGGCATGACGCTTGTGTTTTGTCATAACATTAAAGCCGTCAAACTGATGTTTTTTGGAGGAGGCGGAACTATTCTTCTTGCATACCTTTTTTCTGCATACGTGATTCCTTTCAATGTGTGTCATGTCATGCTTGCTGTCAATATTGCCGTTATTCTGTATCTGCTGATACTTGCCATATATACTCGTTTGTACACTTATCTGCTGATAGGCTTGTTTGCCATTGCCTCTACCGGTTTCTTTTATATGTGCCACAAAATGTTCAATGCACTTGATGACCATCAGCGTGTACGTATTGAAGTGCTTCTTGGCATGAAAGAAGATCTGCGTGGTGCCGGATATAATGTGAATCAGGCTAAGATTGCCATCGGTTCTGGAGGGTTTTATGGAAAGGGTTTTCTTAATGGTACACAGACTAAATTGAAGTATGTGCCCGAACAGGATACGGACTTTATCTTTTGTACTGTCGGTGAAGAAGAAGGTTTCATCGGTGCGTCAGCCGTATTGATTGTCTATCTGCTTTTTATATGGAGGTTGATTTTTGTCGCAGAGCGCCAGCCTGACACGATGGGACGTGTCTATGGCTACTCAGTCATAAGCATCTTCCTTTTCCATTTGTTCATAAATGTAGGCATGGTGCTCGGACTTACTCCTGTCATCGGTATTCCTCTGCCGTTTTTCAGCTATGGAGGTTCTTCTTTGTGGGGATTTACCATTCTTTTGTTCATTTTTCTGAGAATGGACGCAGAGAGAAATCTTAAAAAGAGGTAAGGCTGAATCGTGATGTGATGATTGCAAAAGTGGGGCTGTAAGTGCGGCTTCCCGTAGACCTGTGCATATTGTTTACGGTCAATCGTTCTCGTCGAAGATTCTCGCTGTTCTCTGATGCCTTTTCATGGGCCCTGACGTCCTCATCAATCAGTTTGGTTATTCCATTCCACTATCTATTTGTCATAAATCATGGGTTTTTCTTGATAATTTGAAATGTTAAAATTCAAGGCTCGCAGAATCGCATAAAATCGGCCGGACCTTACCAAAGTTCCATTTGCGCAATTCTGAGGCTGTTTTCAGACTTTTAGCCCCAAGTGTAAAAATAATATAATTTGCATTCCGAAAAGATACATTTATTCACATTCGCGCGTGCATCGCCTGAAAAAAGAGTACGCTGGAAATAAATTTCGTTCACCTTGAAAATAGTTTTAAAGTGCCTTGTAAAAAATTTTTCAAGGTGAACGAATTTTATTTTCAAGGTGAACGAGTTCGAAAATGTCCGTTTTTCGGGCTGAAATAGGGTTTGACTAAATTTGATTTCTTAAAAAATCTGAATTGGATTTTTCAATGCCACGAAAAACAAAGACGGGTTTTGGCGACGAAAAACAGGAATTTTGGGCAAGATTTTTTTATAACTTATTGATTGTCAACATATTCTATTTTATCCCGACCCGTATTTCTTGCATCTGAAACCGCATTGTTTTGCTGAAATAGTATTTTACTGATTATCAATTGCTTATCTGTGAAATGTCAAAATTTAGACAGTTGATTAAGTGTAAATTAGTCTTAATTATGTTAATAAAGTCCCGTCAGTTAAAAGTGAACTTAGTGTCAAAAAGAAAGAAGAAATGTTCATAAGAAAATCAGCTGTTTTTGCTGTTGTATTCACAGACTCCTACTTTAAATCATCAATTTTACAAAAGTCGCCCGTGGAAACACCAGCTCACAACCATAAGAATCACAAGAATCATCCATGAATCCCCCGGCAACACACACAACCGATTCACTTTTTGAATCGATTTTCGCGTATCACCCAAAACCGCAGACATTAGAATTACAATCTATTAATATTTAATCACTTATAAACCTCAACATATTTTTTCAAAGAAATATGGCCCCAAAAAAGCAGGAACTTTTTCTTCTGTAAGTTCGCAATATTGGAAAAAATCTATCTACATCAAGTATTTTTTCTTATATTTACAGCATAAATTCAAAAAAACAGGTCCTATGGAGAAAAGAGCGGAATACATACAGAGCATAGAAATAAAGGCTCTCTGGAAAGGAGGACGACATATTGAATGGCATCTGCGTCCTGACGTCAACATCCTCAGTGGAATAAACGGAGTAGGAAAAAGTACAATCATAAACCACTCCGTAAAAGTGCTCGACTTGATTGACAGCGGAGAACTGCGCCCCGGAGAAGTAATACAAGGCATCAACATCAAATTGTATCCGGAGGATGCCACAACTATGAAATTCGATGTAATACGCAGTTTTGATCGTCCGCTTCTCAATAGCGACTTGCTTGAGAAACTGTCGGATTCAAGAGTAAGGACAGAACTTGACTGGCAGATATACAAGCTCCAGAAACGCTATCTTGACTATCAGGTGAATATCGGAAACAGGATTATCGAACTGCTGACAAGCAGCAATCCGGAAAACCAGTTGTTAGCGACGGAAGTGTCCAAACCCAAGATGCAATTCCAAAATATCATAGATGAACTGTTCAAAGACACATTGAAGAAGATAGACCGCAAAAGCAATGAAATACTGTTTATACAGAACGGTGAAAGGCTGACCCCCTACCAGCTTTCTTCCGGAGAAAAACAAATGCTTGTAATCATGCTGACCGTGCTTGTAGAAAATGGGGAGCACTACGCATTACTGATGGATGAACCGGAAATAAGTCTGCACATAGAATGGCAGCAGCAGCTTATCAAGCTGATACGAGAACTCAATCCGAACGCACAGATAATTCTGTCAACTCATTCCCCGGCCTTAATCATGGACGGATGGATAGACAAAGTGACAGAGGTTACAGATGTTACCATGAAATAAAGAAAGGGCTGCGAGTATGGCTAAAACTCTGACAGACAATCTGACTTCGCGATATTTCAATGCCGCCAACAAGCTACGTCCGGGAAAGAAGAAACAAAAAATCATAGCCTACGTCGAGAGCTATGACGACATCTTCTTCTGGAGGAGTGTGTTCTCTGAATACGAAACCGATGAGCGCACATTTGAGGTCGTGTTGCCTTCACGAACCAAACTATCACGCGGAAAGAAAACAGCCATGATGAACCGGCTCGGAGTGAACCTCGGAACGAGCATGATTGCATGTGTCGATGCCGACTATGACTATCTGCTGCAGGGCAAGACACAGTTTTCGCACCAGATGCTGTCCAATCCTTATATTTTCCATACTTATACGTATGCTATAGAGAACTACCAGTGCTATGCACCAAGCCTGCATAACGTATGCGTTATGGCCACTCTCAACGACCGTCAGGTGTTCAATTTTGAGGCTTATCTGCGCAGCTATTCCGAAATCATATACGATCTGTTCGTCTGGTCTGTCTGGATGTACCGGGAAGAACACTACAAAGACATGCCGCTAACGACATTCTGCAACTTCATAGCTGTCAACCATGTAAATCTTTACCATCCGGAAAAAGCTCTTGAAGAACTGCGGCATGTGGTGAACCGCAAGATGGCATGGATGCAAAAGCATTATCCACAGGCGCGCGGACAGATAAAACCGTTAAAAGAAGAGCTGCAAACTCTTGGGGTCCGTCCGGACAACACTTATTTATATATACAAGGACACCACCTGCTCGACAATGTAGTGATGCAAGTACTCGACCCTGTGTGCACTCTGTTGAGAAGGGAACGGGAAAAAGAAATAAAGAGGCTTGCCGGACATACCCAGCAAATGGACAACGAATTATCAAGCTATATGCACAGCCAATGCCCGATAGACCAAATGGTGAGACGCAATACTTCATTCAAGCAATCGGAGCCTTACCAAAGACTGAAGAATGACATCGAGGCTTTTCTGCAACGAATAGACAACAACGGAAATACGGATAAACAAAAGACAGAAACGGAAGACAGTCAAGCGGTCAAGCTGTTAACAAATGAGGAGGAAGCCGACAAGCCATTCTGAATGCACGGCAAAGGAGGTAAGCAAAAACCAAATACGTTTTCCAAATACACCAGAAAAAATACCGCAGCCTGTATGAACAAAGTACAGGCTGCGGTGTTATTATGTCATAAATCAAACGGGCATACTTGCCCACAGTTATAAACCTAAACTTTATATTAATATGACATCTTGTGTTTTAGCAAAAATCGTTATCGCCACACTGCCTTATGCAACAAATGCGCTTGCACCGGTAATTTCAGAGGAAACCATCAATTACCATTATGGCAAACATTACCAGACCTACGTGGACAATCTCAATGCCAAGATTGCAAATACGGAATGGGAAGGAATGTGCCTTGAAGAACTTGTCAAGAACGTACCGGAAGGCCCGTTGTTCAACAATGCAGGACAAGCGCTGAACCATCAACTGTATTTTTTGCAGTTCAGACCGGCCGAACAAGCCGTGACAGAGCCTTCGGAAAAAATGACAAAGAAAATCAATGAAGCATTCGGTTCTGTAGAAAAAATGAAACAAGCCATGACCTCGTCTGCCGGTGCCTTGTTCGGAAGCGGATGGATATGGCTTGAAGCCGACGACAACAGCAGACTCTACATCAGTTCTTATGCTAACGGCGACAACCCTGTAAGGCACGGCCGACATCCTATTATCGGAGTTGACGTATGGGAACATGCCTATTATCTTGACTGGCAGAACAGACGCACAGCACATGTCGATGCTCTGTGGAAGATTATCGACTGGAATGTTGTAGAAGAACGTATGCCGAAATAAATCAGAAGAAGACAACACAGACCGGTACACACTCTTTTCTATTATATATTTGCAGAAGGATGTTATTGCCACTTATCAACAGTTGGCAATAACATCCTCTTTTTAATTAAAAAGATGTACAACACCTACGATAGTATGCCACGAAGTCTTTTTCACACATCAAAAAGCAAGCATATTTGAAATATGAATTACATTTTTGTATAACAATTTCAAAATAATAATCAAAATAATTATATTTGCCGAGGATTTGCGTCATAAAGAAACATAAACGAAAGAAAACATTACAAGTGTCACAAACAAAAAGAATATACGAACAAAAAACAGAATCATCATGTGTGGAATAACAGGAATATTCGGTATCAAGGAGCAGACTCCCGAACTAAGAAAAAAGGCATTGAGAATGTCACAGAAAATTCGTCACCGTGGTCCCGACTGGAGCGGAATATACTGCGGAAAAACGGCAATACTGGCCCACGAACGATTGTCAATCGTTGATCCTGAATCGGGCAAACAGCCCCTGTTCTCCCCCGACGGCAAACAGATTCTGGCTGTCAACGGAGAAATCTACAATCATCGTGACATCCGAGCAAAATACGCCGGAAAGTATGAATTTCAAACCGGCTCCGACTGTGAAGTCATTCTTGCACTATACCGCGACAAGGGAATAGAACTCTTTGAAGAACTCAGCGGAATATTTGCATTTGCACTATACGACGAGGAGCGCGATGAATTCCTCATCGGACGTGACCCTATCGGTGTCATACCGCTTTACATAGGACACGATCGCGACGGTCTGGTGTATGTAGGCAGCGAACTCAAGGCTCTTGAAGGATTCTGCGATGAATACGAGCCTTTCCTTCCTGGACATTACTACTGGAGCAAGGAGGGAAAGCAAAAACGATGGTACAGGCGCGATTGGACAGAGTATGATGCCGTAAAGCACAATCCAGCCAACAAGGAGGCTCTGCGCGATGCGCTTGAAGATGCCGTGCGCAGGCAACTGATGAGCGATGTGCCATACGGTGTACTTCTATCCGGCGGACTCGACAGTTCCGTCATATCTGCAATTGCCGCCAAATATGCCGGCAGACGTATCGAGACAAACAGCACGGAGAAGGCATGGTGGCCCCGTCTACATTCCTTTGCTGTAGGTCTGAAAGGCGCTCCGGACCTGGAGAAGGCGCGTATTGTGGCAGAACATATCGGCACGGTACACCACGAAATAAACTACACCATACAGGAAGGCATTGATGCCATACGCGATGTAATATACTTTATAGAGACTTACGACGTCACGACAGTGCGCGCAAGCACCCCCATGTATCTTCTCGCCAGAGTCATAAAGAGCATGGGAATCAAAATGGTTCTTTCCGGCGAAGGTGCAGACGAAGTGTTCGGAGGCTATCTGTATTTCCATAAGGCCCCGAACGCCCAGGCTTTCCACGAAGAGACCGTACGCAAACTGTCCAAACTGCATCTCTACGACTGCCTCCGCGCCAACAAGAGTCTTTCGGCATGGGGAGTAGAAGGGCGCGTGCCGTTCCTTGACAAAGAGTTTCTTGATGTCGCCATGCGCCTCAATCCGGAGGCGAAGATGTGTCCGGGAAACAGCATCGAAAAGCGCATTGTCCGCGAAGCCTTCGCTGATATGCTGCCGGAAAGCGTAGCATGGCGGCAAAAAGAACAGTTCAGCGACGGTGTAGGCTACAGTTGGATTGACACTCTGAAGCAAATGACCTCCGAACAGGTGAGCGATGAGCAAATGGCCAATGCCGCGGAGCGTTTTCCTATCAATACACCAATGAACAAGGAAGAGTATTTCTACCGTTCCATATTCGAGGAACACTTCCCAAGCGAGAGTGCTGCACGATGCGTCCCGAGTGTCCCGAGCGTGGCATGTTCAACAGCAGAGGCTCTCGCATGGGATGCAAGTTTCAAGAACATGAACGACCCCAGCGGACGCGCCGTGAAAGGGGTGCACGAACAAGCGTACTAACAACACCGTTTATGGAGTTGGGGATGCTTGGCAATAGATTTCCCAAGTGAATACGAATACTTGGTTAATACGCGAGTTCGGTTTAAGAAAGTCCTATAATATAAAAAGTGGTAATCTTGCAAGTTTTTTGCCGGTGGATTTACAGGCTTCTCTTGTGATTCTTACTGTTGTTTTCACAGAATCCTCCAATTTGTGAATACACCGGCAAAAACAGCGAGCTTTCTTAGTGGCATTTCTTCTTTCTTTTTGACACCAAGTCCACCCATTGCAAACGGACTTTTATTAACATAATTAAGATTCGTTTACACTTGTCCGGCTATCGAATTTTTGAAATTTTATTGATAAGCGATTGATAATCAAAGAAATACTATTTCAGCGAAACTATACAGTTTCAGGTGCAAGGAGTATAAGTTGAAACAAAAATAGGATGTGTTGATAATCAATGAGTTATAAAAAATCTTGTCTAAGATTTCTATTTTTCGTCGCCAAAACCCATCTTTGTTTTTCGTGGCATTGAAAAATCTGTTTTTGATTTTTTAAGAAATCACTTTTAGTCAATGTCCAATTTCAGCCTGAAAAACGGGCATTCTCAAACTCGTTCACCTTGAAAATAAATTTCGTTCACCTTGAAAATTTTTTTGCAAGGCACTTTAAAACCATTTCCAGGGTGAACAAAATTTATTTCCAGCGTACTCTTTTTTCAGGCGAGGCACGCGCGAATGTGAATAAATGTATCTTTTCGGAATGCAAATTATATTATTTTTATATTTTGGATTCAAGGCTTGAAAACGGCCTTAGAATCGCGTAAATGGAACTTCGGTAAGGTTCGGCCGATTTTACGCGATTCTGCGAGCCTTGAATTTTAACATTTCAGATTGTCAAGAAAAGCCCATAATTTATGACAATCAGATGGTGTGAAGGTAGGGATGACCAAGCAGATTTATGAGGAGATTAGGACTCATGAAAAAGATATCAAAGAAAGCACGGAACTCTTCGATGGGAATTTTTTTGTGATACGATGACGAAGTCACACAAAAACGCAGAAAAACAAACGGACAGAATATCAAAAACAAGGAAACAGATTCTAAAAAAAACGGAAGCATAGATTCCGCTATACTTCCGACAATTAATCATTTTGAAGAAAAACACGAACCGTGTCACTGCGTCATACGGAATGCCACAGGAGTGTTATATTTTACCTTGACAGGCCTGCCATTCCGCATGCCCGGCTTCCATTTGGGCATACTAAGTATAGCCCTTATCGCTTCTGCATCAAGCAAAGGATGTACACTCTTGGTTATTTTCGGGTCTATGATACTGCCATCAGTATCTATAGTGAAAGAGACAAGAACCCTCCCTTGAATACCTAAATCCATTGCTGCCGACGGATATTTAACATTTTTAGCCCAAAAACTTAGCAGTGCCTCCATTCCTCCCGGAAACTCCGGCATCTTTTCCACAACCTGATACACTTGCTCTGTACTATCAGCCTGCGTCTCCCCACCATCTGCCTGCGCCTCATCTCCATTGTCGAAATCATCTTCGGCCATTACACCTCTTGCCTTCATAATTTCATCGAAAGACAATGCTCCGGGTGTCAATTCAAATATCACTGGAATTTCTACACACGAGCGCACAACCATCCCGAAATGTTTGGCCGATTCCCAATCCGGCATTGCTTTGACAATACGAATTGCTTCTTTTTCAAACAGAGGATCACATTCATTCACTACCTTAATGCCTGTAAGCATTCCACTCTGTTCGACTATACACGATACAAAGGCCACACCTTGCAAACCTTGATTTTTCGCTTGCTCAGGATATTTCATCAGAGCCTTTATAAAAAGAAACATATTGCCGCTGCCTCCGGGGTAAGATGCTTTACATTCCGGAGAAAGAATAACCTTGTTTGCCAAATTCCCGATTCGGGTTTTGGGTTTCACCACAGGGACATCCGAATCAGTCTGATTGGACGAAGCCACAGGAGCGGTCTTGTCTTCCACAATACGAAAAGCCACAGGAACGCTATATTTCACCTTGACTACAGTGCCGTTTTGCTTTCCCGGAATCCATTTGGGCATGGTTTGAATCACTCTCTTTGCCTCATCATCAAGCAAGGGATGGACGCTTTTCACGACCTTAGGATCGACAATGCTGCCATCGGTATCCACAGTGAAAGAGACTACAACCCTCCCTTGAATGCAACTATCCAATGCCACAGCCGGATATTTGACATTCTGGGCAAGATAATTGAACTGTGCTTCCATTCCACCCGGAAACTCCGGCATCTGTTCCACAACCTGATACACCTGCCCTGAAATATCAACGGTATCCCTTTTCGCCACCACGAGGTCTGCCTCATATACACGGCCGAACGAAGCTCCGACATCGGCCACAGCGAACCCCTGTGCGGAGGCCGATATCACAGAGCACGCACATATCAGCCTTATCCGCTTAGGCAAGGGGGTAAAAAATCTTAAATACATATTTTTATTCGTTTTTCAGAAAAAAAGATGCTAATCTCTTTCTTAAAAATGCTCTATAACTATCCCCTCTCTATTACAAAACAAATTTAAGCTCTACTTTGGCATAGACTTTGCTTTTGCCTTCGACGGATTCAGACGAAAAGCGACCGGTACTGAATATTGCACTCTCACCGGCTTGCCATTCCGCATACCCGGCTCCCATTTAGGCATATTGCTGATTACACGCATTGCCTCCGCATCAAGTTGAGGATGGGCAGGAATGGTAATTCTCGCATCCGAAACACTACCATCCTTGTCTACTGTAAATGTCACCACAGAACGACCCTGGATGCTGTCTTCCAATGCCTGTTTCGGATATACGACATTTTTTTTGGATATACGACATCATGGCCTTCACACCTCCCGGGAATGAAGGCATCTGCTCTGCCTCCAGATACACTTGATCGGCACTGTCCGCAGATTCAACACTGATTTCAGCAAAAGGAGTAACAGATGAATATGCCGCCAAAGACTCCGGCAACCTCTCAGCCGAAAAAGATGTGGCTGAAAAAAACATAGAAGAGAGAGCGCACAAAAACTTTGCGTGTCTCCATTGAACAGAAAGAAAATCTACTGTCATTGTTTTTCCTATTTTTTAGATTTGAAAATGTTCCATTTCACGACATGAACATAATGTTTTTACAAAAAACATTTCACTATCAATTGCATGCAAAGTTACAGAAAAGAAATAAATCAGACTCTAAAAACATGAAGATTTTATGGAGATAAAGACAAAAAGGCTATACTGCGAGCCATCTGCAAGCGACTTTTTCTGCGATTCCCGCCTCATTCGTATACAACCGCAAGGGCAATATCCGTATTTTACAGACAAAAAGCTCCGCCTCGGTCCGTTCCCTCCGCCGACTACGGCATGAGAGAGTGAATACAGGCAGAGCTGAATGACGGTATGGGTGTACTGCCTGACTTCGTCATCGTGTCACTCCAAAAATTCTCATCGGAGAGTTTCGCTGTTCTTTGATATCTTTTCATGTGTCCTGACGTCCTCATAAATCTGCTCGGTTATCCCATCTTCACACTATCTTTTTGTCATAAATTGCAGGGTTTTCTTGATAATCTGAAATGTTAAAATTCAAGGCTCGCAGAATCGCATAAAATCGACCGGACCCGACTGAAATTCCGTTTGTGCGATTCTGAGGCCATTTTCAGGCCTTGAAATTCAAATGTAAAAATAATATAATTTGTATTCTGAAAAGATACATTTATTTACACTCGCGTGTGCTTTGTTTGAAAAAAGAGTACGCTGGAAATAAATTTCGTTCACCTTGAAAATGTTTTTAAAGTGCCTTGTGAAAAATTTTTCAAGGTGAACAAAATTTATTTTCAAGGTGAACGAGTTTGAGAACGTCCGTTTTTCGGGCTGAAATTGGATATTGACTATAATTGATTTCTTAAAAAATCAAAATCGGATTTTTCAATGCCACGAAAAACAAAGATGGATTCCGGCAGCGAAAAACAGGAATCTTGGACAGGATTTTTTATAACTTGCTGATTATCAGTATATCCTATTTTTATCTTCGCTTGTACTTCTTGCACCTAAAACTGCATTATCTTGTTAAAATAGTATTTTCTTGATAATCAATTGTTTATCTGTAAAATATCAAAACTTTGATAATTGAGTGAATGCAAACGAATCTTAATTGTGTTAAAAAGCTTCCATCCGATATGGATGGAGTTAGTGTCAAAAAGTAAGAAGAAATGTCTCTAAAAAAACTGTTGCTTTTGCTGGTATATTCACAGACTCCTCCGTCGCTTCGCGCCACGCCCTCCGTCGCAAGCTCCCCAATTGCTCCTATTCCGCAATTGCCCCTAACTTAGGGGGGAGGAGCTTAGTTACCTTGCTCGTTGGAAAGTTAATAGTAAGCTAATATGCTGGTTACTAATATGATAGCATTTACATCTGCTGAGTAACCAGACTCCTCCCCTAAGTTAGGGGCAATTGCGGAATAGGAGCAATTGGGGAGCTTGCGACGGAGGGCGTGGCGCGAAGCGACGGAGGAGTCTGTGAAAACACCAACTTGCAGCCATAAGATTTATAAGAGGAGTCTGTGAATACACTTGCTCTGTTTTGAAGCGATTTTCGCGTATCACCTTAAACCGTAAGCATTAGAATTACAGCCTATTGGCATTTATGTGTGAATGACGGTATGGGCGTACCGAACAATCCTATTTTTCTCTAATCTGTCCGTTTCCGTGTATAATCCACTTGTAGGTAGTGATTTCTTCAAGAGCCATCGGACCACGGGCATGGAGCTTCTGTGTAGATATGCCAATCTCAGCACCAAGTCCGAACTGCGCTCCGTCTGTAAACGATGTCGGAGCATTGCAATAGACACATGCGGCATCCACCATACGCAGAAACTTGTCTGCTGCAGCTGCATCTTCAGTAATAATACACTCACTGTGCCCAGATCCGAACTTTCTGATGTGCATGAGGGCTTCATCTGTCGAACATACAGTCTTCACTGCCAATGTATACGACTGGAACTCTGTTCCATAACTTTCTTCCGACGACGTCTTCAGAAGGTGAGCGGGATAATGTCCGTCAAGTGCGGCAAGCGCCGGGGTGTCGGCATAAATCAACACATTGCTTTCGGCAAGAGGGTGGCAAAGCAACGGCAAGTCGGGCAGACGGTCGGCATGGACAACCAGACAGTCGAGCGCATTGCAGACACTGACACGCCTTGTCTTTGCATTGTTTACAATCGCTGCTCCTTTATCAACATCTCCGTTTTTGTCGAAATAAGCATGACAAACTCCTGCTCCGGTCTCTATCACCGGCACACTTGCTTCGCGGCGGACAAAATCAATCAGCCGCTTGCTTCCCCGAGGAATCACGAGGTCAACAAGACCATCGGCATGCAGAAGTTCTGCCGTGGCCTCATGGGTTGCGGGCAGAAGCTCTATTATATGTTCGCCAACCCCATGCCTGTGCAACACATCCTTTATGATACGGACAATCGCCCGGTTTGAATTATCGGCATCACGTCCACCTTTCAATATACACGCGTTGCCACTTTTGAGACAGAGGGCAAAGACATCAAACGTCACATTCGGACGCGCCTCATATACAATACCAATGACTCCGAAAGGAACACTAATCCGTTTCAGGTCGAGTCCGTTGGGCAGAACAACATGCTTCAGTACATGCCCGAGCGGTGAAGGCAGCAATGCCACCTTACGGGTATCGGCCGCAATTCCCTCTATACGTTCTCTTGTCAGCTTGAGCCTGTCGTACATAGGGTTGTTCTCGTCCATCAAGTCGAGGTCTTTCCGATTTTCTTTCAGAAGAGACTCTGCATTTTCAACGGCAGCATCTGCCACATCACGAAGGATTTCATTAATCGTTTCTGTTTCAATGAGTGCAAGCCCAACACTTGCAGTCTTCACTTGTTCAAATATTTGTGTAAGCATCCGGTTCTAATTTCAGTTTCTTTGTATTTAAACTATAAGTCCATGACAGACAGTTCAGGAATTGACAAATGGTTTAGAAATCGAATATCAACTATTCGGTTCGAGACAGAGGTAATCGTAATGAACAATAGGCCTCTTGTTGCGCTGCCCGACAACGGAACGCGCTTCATCACTGGAATAATCACTCCGCCCGACCCCGATTATCACTCCGTTGCTGTCGATTATATGTATAATGTCGTGATACTCAAAATCTCCGTCCACCCGAGTCACTCCTATGGGCAGAATGCTTGCCGCTTTCTCTTCCATCATCATCACCGATGCACCCTCATTTAAATGTATTGCACCCTTTGCAAATCCTTCGCTATGCGCAATCCACTTCTTTACACTCGACATTTCAGATGCAGACGGTACAAACAGCGTGCAAGGAACGGAGCCTTCCGCCAAGCCTTCGATGCCTGACGGAGTCTTCTCCGCCAACGAAATCAAATCGGTCAGAATATTCTCTCTTTTACCATTTGCAATGATTACGGCTATGCCTTCTTCGGCAACCTTACGCGCAATATTACTTTTCGTCTGCATGCCTCCACGTCCGAATCCCGATTTCTCAGCTTGTATATAAGCAGAAATATCCTTTCCCTGTTCTACCTTCCTTATAATCTCAGCATCAGGACGGGAAGGGGAACCATTGTATATGCCATCGATATTAGACAGGATAATCAATGCATCACTGTCTGTCATTGTCGCCACAAGTCCAGACAACTCATCATTATCTGTGAACATCAGCTCAGTGACGGATATAGTATCGTTTTCATTTACAATGGGAAGAACACCGCACTGAAGCATGACGGATACACAATTGCGCTGATTCAGATAGTGCTGCCGCGTACTGAGGCTTTCTTTTGTGGTAAGCACCTGACCGACGGTTATTCCGTGGTCACGGAATAACTCAAAATAACGATTGATGAGCTTGGCTTGTCCTACAGCAGAATAGAGTTGCCTCTGGTCTACACTGCCAAGTTTTCTGAACATCTTCCTTTCTGCTTCAGATCTCGACTTGTCTCCCAGCTCACTTCTTCCGCTTGCCACTGCACCCGACGACACAAGAATCACTTCCACTCCGCGCCGTCTCAGTTCAGCAATCTGGTCTACAAGTGCCGACATGCGCGTCACATCGAGCGAACCATCCTTTCTTGTCAGCACATTGCTTCCTATCTTTATTGTTATTTTCCTGAACATTGTATTGTCTTTTTTCTCCGTATTTTGCCGTTTCCGCATCTTTATGACACTCCGACGATGCAAAGATAATACAAAGGTTGCTGACAATATAGAGATATCTTGATTTTTGCAAGTAAAAAAAGATATATGGAAAAGAATATACTTTATCGTTATGATACGACCGAAAAATAGCGGTTTCGGACACCGACCGACTTCCACCAAAAGCAAAACCGGAACTCCATCACAGAAATACCGGGTCTGTCTTCTTCATCGGACAGCCCTTCGGTCGCAGTCGGAGAAATAACAGAAAAGACAGAAGCGGAACAATGCGACCGGACAAGACCACACTGTTCCGCTTCTGTTTTCCTACACAACCATCGAAAAACGAAGTGTGCAGCAATTCAAACTTACTTACCGATATTAAGCCTCGCCCTTCTTTATGTTGAAAGGGGCGATAGTGCGAGGACCATCCTGCTGCTGAGGCTGCTGCAATTGGATCTGTCCGAACTGTTTTTCATACTTCTGCACATTGTCCTGAAGAGCGAAGAGCAGACGCTTGGCATGCTCCGGCGCCATAACAATACGCGACTTAACTTCAGCTTTAGGCATTCCCGGCATCATACCGATGAAGTCAAGAATAACCTCAGAACTTGAATGAGTTATAATTGCAAGATTTGCGTAAGTTCCCTGTGCTACTTCCGGTTTCAGTTCTATTTGTAGCTGCTTTGACTGATTTTCGTTTGCCATAATTTTAGTTTAATGATTAATTACTACATTTTTTTTCGCTGCATCAATCCCCGAATCCGCATACCTCCATCAGCCGTTCTACAGCTGACGGTTGCCACAATCCTTCCATTCATGCATTTCTATTTGTAATGCAAAGATAGTCCTTTTAATCTGTCCTGCAAATTGTATGGAGTTTTTTATGGGTGTTCCATACCAAAAAACCGTACACTCCACTGACATCCTCCACCACACAATATGCACCCATACATTTTATTAGAAAGGCAGGGATAAAAGCAGAAACACTACTTGTTTATGTTTTTATTGTCTATATATATTTCAAGCAATTCTGTTGTACCCGATGGATTGGCAGGCACAATATTAATGTCGGCACACCGGGCAGGCACAAGACAGCTGTAACCTTCGCGAAGAAGCACACTGTCGGTCTCCGGCATACCGGAATCTTCGCCTTCTGCTGAAAGCACATCAATGCGACAGTCTCCCTTCAAGCACATATAGACCACAAAAGAATCATATTCATAAAGATTACGACGAGATACACCATCGAGGTTGTGAATATTTACTGTAAAATACTTGCTCTCGGCTAAAGCGACCGGTTCATTGAGCTTATTCTCATAGTTTGTCTTATAGCTGTCGTAAACGGTGTAGTCGATGACATCCTTTGCAAGTTCGGTATGGAGCTGACGCGGCTTGCCATCAAGACCGGGACGGTTATAGTCGTATATGCGGTAAGTGATGTCACTGTTCTCCTGAATCTCGGCAATCAGCAGCCCGCCACATATAGCATGTACACGTCCGGCAGGAATAAAGAAAGAATCCCCTCTCTCAACCTCGCACGAATAAAGCACATCACAGATGGAACCGTCTGCCACACGTTCTTCATATTCGGATTTTGTAATTTTCGATTTGAATCCGGAATACAAATGCGCCCCCTTGTCGGCAGCGAGCACATACCACATCTCCGTCTTGCCAAGACTGCCATGCCGCTGCTTGGCCTGTTCATCATCAGGATGGACCTGAATTGAAAGATCTGCCGCTGCGTCAATAAATTTTATAAGAAGAGGAAATATCCGGCCGAATACTTCAACTGACTTTCTGCCAAGAAGCTGTTCTCCATATTCATCTACAATCTCTGTAAGTTTTTTACCGGCTAACGGTCCGTTTGCAACGACCGACTCTTTTCCCTCAACAGCACTTATTTCCCAGCTCTCACCTATTTTCTCATTATCAGCAACAAGCCCCTTAAAAGGTTTCAATTTGTTTCCGCCCCAAACAGTCTCAAAAAAGTTCTGTTCAAAGAGCATTGGATATAAACTCTCCATAAATAGCAACTTTCTATAAAAATCATTTAACAAATTTGTCTGCAAAGTTATCCTTTTTAACGAATGTCACAATTTCGATCAGAATCGAGTATAAAATATTTATGTCTTTTTAAGTTTCAAAATTCATCTGAACACAAAAATATAAGGTTATTTCACATACAACAAAAAAAGAGAGCCACTTGCAGGCATACAGGAAAGGTATCTTTTGCTGCCGGAACAAACGAAAGGCCTGACCAACCGCTTATCTCTCCTGACTTCGTCATCGTGTCTCCCAAACATTCTCATCGAAGATTCTCGCTGTTCTCTGATGCCTTTTCATGGGTTCTAATATCCTCACAAACCGGCTTGCTTATCTCCACCCTCACACCATCTATTTGTCATAATTTACGGTTTTTTCTTGACAATTTGAAATGTTAAAATTCAAGGCTCGCAGAATCGCATAAAATCGGCCGAACCTTACCGAAGTTCCATTTGTGCGATTCTAAGACCATTTTTAGGCCTTCAACCGCGAATGTAAAAATAATACAATTCGTATGCTGAAAAAGATACATTTATTCACATTTATGCGTGTCTCTCCTGAAAGAAGAGTACGCTGAGAATAAATTTCGTTCACCTTGAAAATGTTTTTAAAGTGCCTTGTGAAAAAAATTTCAAGGTGAACAAAATTTATTTTCAAGGTGAACGAGTTCGAAAATGTCCGTTTTTCGGGCTGAAATTGGATGTTGACTAAAATCGTTTTCTTAAAAAATCAAAATCAGATTTTTCAATGCCGTGAAAAACAAAGATGGGTTTTGGCGACGAAAAACAGGAATCTTGGATAAATAATTTTATAACTTGCTGATTATCAATATATCCTATTTTTATCCCAACCTGTGCTTCTTGCACCTGAAACTGTATAGTTTCGCTGAAATAGTATTTCTCTGATTATCAATCGCTTATCAATAAAACTTCAAAAATTCGATAACCGGAGAAGTGTAAACGAATCTTAATTGTGTTAATAGAAGTCCGTTTGCAATAGATGGGCTTGGTGTCAAAAAGAAAGAGGAAATGCCACTTAAAAATCAGCTGCTTTTGCCGGTGTATTCACAGACTCCTCCGTCGCTGCGAATACAATTGCAAAAGCACAAAACCACAAGCTATAGTCGTCTGTGAATACATCGGCAAAAGAACAACAGATTTAACTTTTATAGTCAAAAAGAAATGGTTTGAGAATTTCCCAATCGAAAATTGAGAGTCAG
>CAZKOB010000003.1:0-64278 GCA_964554265.1 uncultured Bacteroides sp.
CCCTAAGTTAGGGGCAATTGCGGGATAGGAGCAATTGGGGAGCTTGCGACGGAGGGCGTGGCGCGAAGCGACGGAGGAGTCTGTGAATACACAAGCTTACAACCATAAAAATTATGAGAGGAGTCTGTGAATACACCAGCAAAAAATCAACTGATTTTACATTTTTCTTTCCGTTACAGCATCCGTTCGTAGCTTTTGGCGAGTCCTCCTTCACTTGTTTCTTTGTATATGGAAGGCAGATCTCTGCCGGTCTGCATCATTACAGACAATACTTTGTCGAAGGAGACAAGGTGGCTTCCGTCAGAAAAAGAAGAATATATATTGCAGTCCATCGCCCGGGCGGCAGCGTATGCATTGCGCTCGATACAAGGTATTTGCACCATGCCGCATACAGGGTCGCAAGTCATTCCAAGATGATGTTCAAGTCCCATTTCAGCGGAATATTCAATCTGTGCAGGACTTCCTCCGAAGAGTTGGCATGCGGCGCCTGCGGCCATAGCGCACGCGACTCCCACCTCGGCTTGACATCCGGCTTCGGCTCCTGATATAGAGGCGGTATGCTTGGCTACATTGCCGATGAGGCCGGCTGTGGCGATGGCACGAAGTATGCGTATCTCACTGAACGAACGGCTTTTCCATAGGTGATAGAGTATGGCCGGCACAACTCCGCAGGAACCGCATGTAGGGGCTGTGACAATACGTCCTCCGGCGGCATTCTCCTCGCTGACAGCCAGCGCATAAGAGAAGACAAGGCCTCGTCCATGAAGCGAAGCCGTGTATCCGCTTGCCTTGATATGGTAGCTGGCGGCTTTGCGCTGCAGGCGGAGAGGGCCGGGAAGCACACCTTCGGCTTCCAAGCCACGCTCAACCGATTCGCGCATGGTTTGCCATACGTCACCGAGGTATGTCCATATTTCAGATCCTTCACACTTCTCCACGTATTCCCAATAGGAACGTCCGTTGCGTCTGCACCATTGCAAAATGTCGCTCAGGTGGTCCATGTCATATATGTCGTCCGACTGGATGGCTTCTTCTCCTTCTTCGGCAAGTGCGCCTCCGCCGACACTGTACACTGTCCATTCGTCGGTTGTATTTCCTTCGGTGTCTATGGCTCTGAATTTCATTCCGTTCGGATGATACGGAAGGAAAATGCGTGGCTGCCAGATGATTTTCACCTTCTCTTCAGAACCGAAAGCGTCGGTAATGGCAACGTCTGTAAGGTGGCCGCGTCCTGTGGCTGCAAGGCTTCCATACAGGATTACTTCAAATTTTGAGGCTTCAGGATTTCTTTTGAGAAACACTTCCGAAGCTGTTCGCGGTCCCATTGTGTGACTGCTTGAGGGTCCGTTGCCGATTCGCAGAAGTTCTTTTATCGTCTTCATGGTCGTTCGTTGGATATTGATGGATTTTAGAGTCTTTTTACTTTAATGCGCATGAATTGCAAAGAAACAGAAATGTAGAAGATTGTGGTTAGGAATTCTTTTGGCTTGGTATGTATGGGCGAAGATGATGAATGACTGCCGCGATGTGAATGTCTTGAAACACACTGTGCGCTTGTCACACATAACTGCCGACGTCTTCTCTGAACTCCAGCTCGTATTTACCGTCAAGACCAAAGACTATGCCTATGGCATCAAACACCCAGGGGGTATCCTCTTCGATGTGAAAAAACTTGATGTATTTGTTTGCAGCGCAGTATATATGCTTTATCTTATCTCTGTCGATAGCGACAAAAGGTTTGCCAAGTTCCGATGCTGTCCGGGTTTTTACTTCAACGAAATGAAGGGTTCCTCTTTTCTCTGCAACAATATCAATTTCATAACCCTTGTGCAGGTTCCAGTTGCGATGCAGGATTCTGAATCCTCGTCTCATTAGATATGTTCCGGCAAGTTCTTCTCCGGTCTTCCCTAATTCTGATGCTTTGGACATGACATTCTTCGTTTTTGAGGGATGGTTATTGTAGATGTTGATGGTGCAAGTCTAATATAATCTGAATCTCCATGTAATCGATGTCCTCCGGAAGCATTGATTTCAGTTGCTTGAGGGACGAACCGGCCTCGGCCTTGACAACGGTTTGGCTTATTATATCCGCATGTTCCGGAGATATGATGTCGGAGAGGGCAACTTCACCGGTTGGGATGAAGGAAGCAAGGTGTCCCAATATAGTATTCTTTGTCAGTCCTCGCGCCGCTGCAATTTCGTCGGTGTTCTTGCCTTCAAGGAACATGTTGAGACTTGTCTGTCTGGTATTCTCCTTGACAGGTTTAGGCTCTTTAGGTTTGCTTTTTCTTCTTTTGGCTTTAGGACTGTCTTCCTCTCTTTCTCCGTCCAGCATGGATACAGCTTTGTCGTTAAGATATTTTTTTACCGAAAATCCATGTTCCGATATTTTGTTGAAAATTCCGGATTTTGTTTGCAACGTCATCTTGAAGTTTTCGGTGGCATTGTCATATTGCTTCTTTATGGCCTTGTTTCCGATTACTACAGACAATAAAGGTATGACAGTGTCGAAGATAGAATGGAGTGTCGAAGAGAAATATCCGGTGGCTTTCATTATTCTCTCCTGCAACAGAGGACTATGGGAATAGTCCGGTGATGAAGCAAGAATAGACAAATATTGCTGGCGGAACTTTGCCGCGACATCTGCAATGTCGTTTTCAAAACGTGCCGCTGCATTCTTGCATGCATCCAACTGTTCCGGATAGAGTTTGTAGAGGTGCTCTTCCATAATCCTGACGACATAGTCCAGCTCGTATTTCATCGGCGTGAAGCTGAACAGCTCATCAAGCAGGGTGATAAAGTAGGCATATTGCATGTCTGCAAGCTTGTGTTCTGTCTGTTGGGCTTTTTCCAGTTCCGTATCAATGAACTGGCCTACTTTTTTATCGGTTATGATAGAACTGATGTTTAACGGATTGGCAAGTACAAGTCCTTCAAGAGAGCGGCAACGGCTCAAAGCCACATACACTTGCCCATGCGCAAAGGCATCATTGATGTCTATTACTGCGTGGTCGAAAGTCAGTCCCTGGCTTTTGTGCACTGTTATGGCCCATGCGAGTCGCAACGGATATTGTCTGAAAGTTCCGTCAACCTCTTCCTTTATTTCTTTTGTATTCTCATCGATAGTATATTTGGTGTTGGTCCATTCCATAAGTTCTACATTTACAGGTGCTTCGTCTTCCTGACATCTGACGTGGATATGGTTGTTTCCTATATCGGCGATATAGCCGATTTTTCCATTGTAAAACCGATGTTCGCCCGATATGTCGTTTTTTATGAACATGACTTGTGCGCCCTTCTTGAGTATGAGGTCCTGTTCTGCAGGAAACGACAGCTCCGGGAAGTTTCCGTTTACCTCAGCCCTGAAATGATATTCGTGTTCATTGATGGCATTCAGTTTTAACTCATTGTATCTTTGTGCCATATAGTTGTGGGTTGTCAGACGTATGTAGCCTTCGTTGTCGTTGGGTATGAAGTTGGGGATATACCTGCTGTTGAGCGTAGAGATGGTATTCTCGCTGATGCAGTTGTTGCGTATGTCAGCAAGCATTGAAATGAATGTCGTTTCTGTCTGCCTGTAAATTTTCTTCAGCTCAATCGTTACATATTGTATCTGTTTCAGAGCTTTGCTGCCGAAAAAATAAGGTGTGTCGTAATATCTGCTGAGCAGTTCCCATTCCTTGTCCTTTGTGACAGGCGCCAGCTGTTGCAGGTCTCCTATCATGAGAAGTTGTACACCTCCGAACGGTTTGCTGCGGTCGCGGAATTTCCGTAAGACAGAATCTATCGCGTCAAGCAAATCGCTGCGCACCATACTTATCTCATCAATAATGATAAGGTCGAGGCTTTTTATCAGGTTCTTCTTCTCCTTTCCGAACCTGTAGTGCATGTTGGACTCCTTGTAGCTCATGTCGGGAATATACGGACTGAAAGGCAGCTGGAAGAAAGAATGTATAGTTGCCCCTTGAGCATTGATTGCCGCCACTCCGGTAGGAGCTACAACCACCATGCGCTTCGGGGAATACTCCTTCAGTTTGCGCAGGAATGTGGTTTTTCCCGTTCCCGCCTTTCCTGTCAGAAATACGCTTATATTGGTACTTTCAATGAACTGCCATGCGAGGTTCATCTCTTTGTTCTTGTCCATATCCGTTGGATTGAGTCTGTTTTTTTATTTCCTTTTGCCTTTACCAAACAATTTGTCCGACAAATCATTCCTGCCCATCTTGCGCAGGTCGTCCATAATCTTCTTTCTTTCTTCAGGTTTATACCAGAAAAAGAATTGTCGCTGTGCGAGCTTTTCTTTCTGGGTCTTTGCCGAGAACACCGGTTCAAGCGTGTATGGATGTATTCCTGTATACCATGCTTCCGTACTTACTGTCATAGGGGTAGGAGTGAAGTCCTGTACTTGTTCAAGCTTGAAATCCAAGTTTTTGGTCAACACCGCCAGCTCTGCCATATCTTCGGCTGTGCATCCCGGATGACTGCTTATGAAATAGGGTATCAGCTGTTGATTAAGATGTTCCTCTCTGTTTATCTTGTCGAAGATACGCTTGAAGTCATGGAACAGTTTGAACGAAGGCTTTCTCATGAGATATAAAACCTTGTCCGAAGTGTGTTCCGGTGCCACTTTCAGCCTGCCGCTCACGTGCTTTGTTATTAGTTCGCGCGTATATCTCATATTGATTTTGTTTATTTTTTCGTCCCCTGTATCGTGCAGCAGCAGGTCATAGCGCACGCCGCTGCTGATGAAACTTTTCTTTATTTCCGGTATTGCATCCACGGCATGGTATATGTCGAGCAGCTTGCTGTGGTCCGTATTCAGGTTTTTGCATATCTGTGGATGTATGCACGACGGACGTTTGCATTTGTGGCAGATGTCGAGATTTTTGCCATGCATGGAATACATGTTTGCACTTGGTCCTCCAAGATCGCTCAGGTAACCTTTGAAGTTCGGCATCCGGACAATGGCCCTGATCTCCTTCAGTATACTTTCTTTGCTGCGGTTGATGATGAACTTGCCCTGATGAGCGGAGATGGTGCAAAATGCACATCCGCCGAAACATCCTCGGTGCAGACAGACGGAAAACTTTATCATGTCATATGCCGGGATGCGCTTGTTCTTGTATTTCGGGTGTGGCATCCTTGTGTATGGCAAATCGAACGAGCGGTCAAGTTCGTCCTGTGTAAGAGGTTGGTAAGGAGGATATACGACTACATATTTGCCGTCTACTTCCTGTATGATGCGTTGCGCCTCATACTTGTTCGATTCTTCTTCTATATGCCGGAAGTTCTCTGCCTGACACTGTTTATCTGTCATACATTGCGAGTGCGAATACAGCACGATGTCATCATTTCTTATCCCTTGTGGAATTTCTTTTTGGGAAAGTAGCAACACGGTCTGTCTCTGTGGAAAGCGGAGCATTAGGTTACGGAATAGCCGGGTGTCTATTTCTCTCCCTTGTTCGGCAAGCAGGCTGGCGAGTGCGGTCATAGGCTTCTCGCCCATGCCGTACACAAGCAGGTCTGCACCGCTACTGTACAGGATACTCGGTTCAAGCCTGTCATGCCAGTAGTCATAATGAGTGAGCCTTCGTAATGAAGCCTCAATTCCTCCGATTACGACCGGTACATCTGGATACAGACGTTTCAGAATCTGACTATATACGATAGTCGGATATTCAGGACGCATGTCGTGCCGTCCGTCCGGCGAATAGGCGTCTTCAGAGCGCAGACGTTTGTTGGCCGTATACTTGTTGACCATAGAGTCCATACATCCGGGAGATACACCGAAGAACAGGCGCGGTCGCCCGAGCTTCTTGAAATCCCTCATATCGCCGTGCCAGTCGGGCTGAGGCACAATGGCCACTCTCAGCCCCTCATATTCAAGGATACGTCCGATGACTGCTGCTGCAAACGACGGATGATCTACGTATGCATCTCCGCTGAACAGTATGACGTCGAGTTCATCCCAACCTCTCAGTTCCACTTCTTTCTTCGTCGTCGGCAGCCAGTCCGTCAGTCTGCGTTCACTCATTGGCTGTAACTGCTTCTTCTTGCGTATCTTCTTCTGTCTGTTCGTCGCTCCAGCTTACGTATAGCATGATAAGTTCCTTCAGACCGAATATTTTCATATTATCATGATAAAGGACATTGTAGCACAAGTCTATGAGGTCTTTGCAGTCGTCGTTTCCCATTATGTATGACTTGACATTGCATTTGAGCTTGTCGAGAGTGTTTTCGTCAACGATTCCGTTGCTTGGCACGAGTCCCTTGAACAGTGAATATTTTTCTATTGTTTTCAAGTGCTCTTCCGATACTTCTATGCTTCTTGTTCCAGAAGCGTTGCTTTGTATTCTGTACATATATATATTATTTATGTATGATGAATGATTTGTCAAACTAACTATTTCTTGCAAAGGAAACTGATGATAGCTCCCATCAGCCTGTTGCGCACCGTATTGTCCGTGATGCTTTCAAGAGGGAAGCCAAGTGCTATGGTCTTGCAGTCCTTGCCGTCGTATGCTGTTCCTGCTATTTCTCCAGTGTCATACACCAGCATGGCAAAGGCTGGGTTGTCGGCATGCAGCACCTCTGGAGCTGGCACACTGTAGGAAACAGAATTCATTTCCCGGAATATGTTGAATTTTAGTCCGCATCCGCTTATTCCGCTGACGAGCTTGTTGCTTAGCGTGCTTGCATATCGGGTGTGGAGCGACGGACATTTCAGTCCTCCGTACTTCATCAGATTGCCTCCGCTTACGAATATGCGTCCGCCCTTTCTGCAGTAGTTCTCCAGCATCTGCGATGTTCTGTCATTGAAAGATTTCTGTACTCCGTATATCATGTCCACCATGATGTAGTCGTCGAGCCGGACATTACCGTTGAGCAGTGCCTCCTCGCTCGTTGAGGCGAATGAATGTCTGCCATCTATTCTGATGGCTTTTCCGTGTGTGAACACATAATCGAACGTGTTTCCCATTATAATCTTGCCCTCCAGTTCGCTGCCGCTGTATCCGAGTCCGTTTCTGCTCTCCGAACCGATATTTGCTTTGTTGAATCCAAGTTGTCTTCCGCAGAATCCGGCGAAAGCGCCATACTGTACCCCCGGGTCTGCATCGAGGTCGAATCCCTGTTGGGTATCTGAATTTATCTCTGCCGGACCTTCAAGACGAGTGAATCCGTTCACTATGAGAATCGTTCCTTCGTTTTTGGAAGATATGCAAGCTGACAATGTTTCGGAAGGAAAACTTTCCCCACCTTTGTTTACCGCTGCCACCTTAAACGAATATATCATGTCCGGCAACAGGTCTATACTGCACGATGTGCCTTTGACGAGGGTTCCGTTGTCGAATCCCTGATAGCCTGTGCGAGTATAGACGATATAGTGTGTCGGTTCGGCCGTCGGTTCAAGTTCGTCTCTGGTAGGCAACCATTTCAGTTCAGCGGTCTTTTTCCCTTCGTTCAGGCTGACGGAAAAATTCCTTACGGGCAACGGCTGTATCACATAGTTGCGGTTGTGCTCGGTCGCGATAAATTTGACAATGCTTTTGTATACTGAACGGCAGAAATCAAACTTGAATCCGGGGTCGTATCCTCTTTTCATGTCTGCGAAGTTCTGGTGCGACAGCATTTCAAGTATACATGCCGGCACCATCGGTTCTCTCGCTTCACCGTAATTGCGGTTCCACAGCTGACGTATGGTCCAGTCATACTTCTTCAGGTCTTTGTACAGGTTGGTGAGGAGGATGCTCGACAAGTCGCGGTTGACATATCGGTCGAGGCCGGCCCCTGTCTCTCCGTTGTTGAAGTCCGTCTGATATATCGACAGCGTGCCGATATAGTCGTCTGTGCGCGAAAAGCCGGCATCGGTATGAAAGGCTACGGACAGTTCAAAAGGAACCCCTCGTCCGCTGCGCTTCGGATTGTAGACGGAGCCTCCCGACAGCAGGTTCACTGTCTGCGAACGGCTGTTGATGTCGTTGCTGTAGTCGTCATTGGCAAACGATGAGCTATGCACATTGTAGGGCATTCCATACCATTGCGCCGAATACTTGGCGCCTTCCGCCCATCTCGGCAGACCGCTTGTGCACATGTCTGACGGACTGTTTCCCCGGGCAATATTGCCCATTCCGCCTCCGAACTTCACGGCATCTGCGCTTACCATTCCGTTTTCCTCGCTGCGGTTGGTCAGTACAACCATTCCATAGTCGTGTGCACCTTTGTCAAACTCGAATGTGCCGAGATATACCCATGTGCCGTCTCCGATCTTCTGATTTACATGAAACTCTGTCATGCCTCCCTTGTGGTATACCGTATAGTGTGCGTCGCCCACACTGTTTGCCATTGTCTTGTATGTCACATAGACGGCATATCTGCCCTCTTCCGGTATCTCCGGTATCCATTCGGCAAACGATTCGTCTTTCTCGTTGCGTGTGGTAGCGATATATCGTGCCGTTCCATACGTGAATGGAGAGTCGCATGGCTGGTATATGTCTTTGGTGTCGGCGAAACCGTATTCCGGTGCATTATACCATATTTTCTTGTTTTTCTTTTTTCTTGCAGCTTCTATATACAGTCCGTTCTTGTGCGGACTGTCATTGTCTACTATCACCTCGTTGTTCTGCCAGTCGCGTTCGCGTGGGGTGAACACCACAGCCCCGGCATTCTCCAGCATAGGTATGATGTAAGGTATGACAAAGGTCTGCGAGAAGAGATCCTCTGTCGTGCAGAAAAGGCGCGGACGTTGCCACACCCATTCGTTCTTTTCCGAACGGAAGAAACGTCCGTGGCTCTGCCACAGCGATATGTGTGTGCCGTCGAGTCCCAATGGTGCCGAATATGGGCGGCTGATGTTCCTTACCCAGGGCTTTCCTTCGTATGTCTTTTTCCACAGTCGCGATTCGTCCTTTCTTCCGCTTCTGAAAAAGTTGGGTACCAGTTCCTCGATGGGCCTGTTGTCTGTAATGACTTTAATCTTGTAGTCTTTCAGCTTCTTGGGGAGCAGTGAACGTATGTCGGCATAAATGCGGCTGACATTGTCTTCCGTGAAATGCTGTTCCTGAAACCCTCCGCCAGCGGTGATGGTTATCTCCTTTCGTTCTGCATTCACATTGCAGCCCTTCAGTTTGGTCCGGGCGATGTGGGCATCCGTCCGTTCGTACTTGTCGAAATAGTCGCTGATGATTCCCTGTATGTTCTGTGCGTTCACACAGAGCGCCGACAGCAGCAATTGCAATGTGATGATGATATGTCGTCTTGTCACGTAATGAAATGTTTGATGTTCAATTCTTGAATTTCAGTTGTCTGAATCCCACGAGTTTATCGTATCTCATGCCGAAGGCGCGGTGGTACACGTACACATAGTATTCGTTCTCCGTCTGGTAGAAGTCGCCTTCCGTATACATAGTCTGTCCGCAGCGGCTTCCGTCAGGCACGAACAGATATTGGTAGTTGTATGAACCCTGCTTCAGCGGCATGACGATTTCGTATGCGTGTTCCGGCAGGTTGTAGTCCATCTTGTATTGTCCTTCCAGACGGTTGTTTGTCAGTTCGCCATTGATGTACACCTCTCCTCCTGCAATCTTGGGCATGACGAGGCGGAAGTGTGTGAAGAAATAGTCGCTCTCGGTGTCGTTCATCTCGTCGTCCCAGTTTCTTACCCAGTATCGTCCGTTCTGGTCCTCGTCGTATACGTAGTTGTGCCTCGGTTCGTCAGCGAAAATCTCGGCATGGTAATATGGGGCGGAGTATACCATGCGGTCAACTCTCATGGTGGGCACACGCTCGTCCAGAATCTCAAAGCGTCGGTATTCGTTTCCCGCGTTGAAAATCAGCTGCCTGTTGTGGCTGTAGATAAGCTGGTTCATGCGCATGTAGGTAGGGCGCAGTCCGCTGACGCTGTTGTCCCATCTGCGGTTTTGGCATACCACAGGTTTGAACTCTTCCTGCGGGTTGTTCACCTGATATCCCGGGTAGTTGATGTTGAAACTGAGCTGCTGGTGCGATTTGTTGGTGTCTATGTCCGTGTTTCCGCTTACCGTGACATCTACTCCCACTCGCGGTTCCAGAATGCTGAAGCATGCTCTCGCCACCGGCTCCTCGCTCTCGTCGTCGTAGATGTCCATGCGGTAGTTGCCGCTTACGAGGAGCTCTATGTCGTCGTTGGGAATCCTTACAGAATAGTGGTTGTATTCCATCTCCGTGTTCATCGACTGTTCATAATCCTCTATTCTGTTGCCGTTGAACCCCTTCAGATATTCGCTTTCCAGCAGGTCCGACTGTTTCCAGTCTGCATTGCAATGGATGATGTTGTAGGTGTATCTGACATATTTGTGCTGTAGGTCATCGAAACTGATTTCTATGAAATTGTTTCCTCCGAGCAGTACGACCGGAGATTCGCCCCACTCACCGTTGACCTCCACCTGAATGCTTTTCAGTCTGTCGGCAAACACGGCATTCCCCTGTGCTCCTGCCCGGAAGGAGGGCAGGCATGCAAGCAGCATACATGTAATTGGTATTTTCTGCATGAGATTTCAGTGATTAAGTGGTCTGTGACCTGTAAAAAGAGAGGTTTCGGCAAACCGTTTCTTCTCTTCCATGATATATAATGTACAATCCTGTCAGGGTCGTTTTTCTTTCTCTCCTGAAAAAGGCAGGAGAACGAAGCCTGTCGCACTTCCCTCCTCCTGTCAGGAAAGTCAGAGAGCGCCTCCTGATCTCGACCTGCAATATTCCCTTATTCCGCATTTGTCGCATTTCGGGCTGCGGGCGGTGCATACATAGCGTCCGTGGAGCAGGAGCCAGTGATGGGCTTTGGGAATAATCTCTCCCGGAAGATGCTTGGTCAGTTCTTGTTCCACAGCGTATGGTGTCGTGCATTTGTCGCCCACGAGTCCGAGCCGGTGGCTTACCCTGAAGATGTGCGTGTCGACAGCCATTGCCGCCTTGTTGAACACGACAGCCTGAATGACATTGGCTGTCTTGCGCCCCACTCCGGGCAGTTGTACAAGCTCTTCAAGTGTGTCGGGCACTTCGCCGCCGAAGCGTTCAATCAGCATGCGTGCCATGCCTACCAGATGCTTGGCCTTGTTGTTGGGGTAGCTGACACTGCGTATGTATTCGTATATGACTTCTGCGCTTGCCTCTGCCATGACTTCTGCCGTAGGGTAGTCGGCGAACAGTTTGGGAGTGACCATATTCACACGCTTGTCCGTACACTGGGCAGACAGAATCACTGCGACAAGAAGCTGGAAAGGATTTCCATATTCCAGTTCCGTTTCAACTTCAGGCATTTCCTTCTCAAAATACCTTACAATGGCGTCGTATTGTTCTTGTTTCTTCATATACTTGTTTCCGCTTCCTGCTTTCTTGGGATAAGACTGTGCTTTGGCGCTTCAGTCCATTTCTGTTGCAAACTTACATAATTTATGCTTAAGGCAATCAATTTTTTCTGCATTTTCATTGGGAAAATCGTGTATATCCCCTTCGCTGCCTCTCCATATCCGCAGCCGTTTTTTGTTTGGCATGTCGGTCTGATACTGTCATGTCGCCTTCTTTTCTCGTTTTTTTTCTTTTGGGGCAGTTACGGATATTTTGTAATCTTCTCCTCTTTTTTATGATGACCTTTATTGTATATATGGAATTGTTTAGAACTTCATTGTGGGTGTTTCCGTACAAAAAGCTGCATTGTTGGAGTGGCCGCGCAGGAAAGATGAAATCACTCCACTGAAAAGTTGTTTTCACCGCACTGTTTTTTACAATCAGCACTGCCGATTGTAAAAACTGCACTGCTGATTTTATAATCAGCAGTGCTGATTTCAGAAAATAGTGCAGTGAATTTGATTTTTCAGTAGAGTGATTTCATGTTTTCTGTGCAGTCACTCCAAAAAAACATCAGACCACGAGAGTAATCTGTGAAATCAAATATGAGAAAACAAACCGCACAATCGGTCCTGTTTCTTCGTGATGGCGGTGTGACGATATTAATATTTTAAAATTATAAGTTATCAATAGTTAAATCGGGGGGGGTAAAATTAAAAATGTATATTTGCAGACGATAATCTTTTGAATTTGAGACTGTTTGCAAATCCTTGATAGAGAGAATGAAAACAGCATGACAAAACAATTGGGGTAAATAAGAAGATGTGAAGGACGTATTGACACTTCTTATTACATATTCCGGTTTTATAGGATTCACAAGACCATATCGGCAGTTTTTAATATTAATAATATAATATAAGTATGAAAAAACAACTACTATCAGTGGCATTGCTGCTTTTTGGAACTGTAATGTCCCGGGCGCAGCAGGAGTTCAGTACACTTGTTGTGGACTTCACCGACGGAACTTCTGTCAGTATTTCGTTACATGACAGACCAGATCTTTACATAGACCGGAAAGATGGCAATGAGATTCTTTCCGTTTGGTACGTGGGAGGTGAGTCGGGGTTTGTCAATACCCAATACGACAACAGTAAAGTCAGAAAATTCTATTTCCGCATGTACGACCCTGCAATCGCGGACCATGTGAGCAGCATGGACAAGGAGGACGAGGTGGGTATTGTGTTTGTGGACAACTGGACGGTACATGTCAGCGGACTGAAACAGGCTGACGAGGTGAGGGTGTACAGTATTGATGGCAGACAGATACTGACCGGCACGAAGACGGACGATGGCAGATGCGATGTGCAGCTTGGCGGCTGTCCGAAAGGGACATATATAATAAGGATAAACGACAAACATTCATTTAAAGTACAGAAACGATGAGAAAGAATCTGTTTATAGCCGCATCTTGGCTGTGCTGCTCTGCGGCAGTGACAGCTCAGGAATATGTCACCATAGGGGAGGGAGATGAGTCTTATACCTTCCCTATAGAAGAGATTGACAGCATTACATACGCTGAAAATTATATAGAGAATTACCTCCCTGCACACATTGAGGCCGATTCCAAGATAACGATATTCGGCAAGGCGCTGGAGATTACGGGAGTGGACAAACTGCTGAATCAATATATTGATTACAGTTATCAGTATGGAGGTTATAGTGGAGATACTCATTATAGGTGTAGGGTGACTTGTCCCAGATACAGAAAACTCAACTTTACTGTTTTTGCGGAACCGGATACGGTCTATGCAAAGTATGGAATAAAAAGCGTAGATGATTTGAAGGCCTATGCAGCCAAAATCTATGATGAGATGTATCCGGAAGATGCCGGCATCAAAGATCCGACAGACCGACGGAACTCTCTCAACAGGTTTGTGGCATACCATATACTCAACCGACGCGGAGAATATTACAAACTGACCTGTGTAGACGGACCGGAAAGTGTGCTTGCCACCAATTTCGACCGTACCGTACAGGACATCGCAGACTGGTATGAAACACTGATGCCGCATTCCATCCTGAAATGCTCTTTCCCTGACGGGGCGCAAAGCGGCCTGTACATTAACCGTCGCGGAGTACAGGATCATGCAGATGAGCGAGGCGTATTTGTGCCGGGAGCTAAGGTGCTCCATTCGGGCGAGGAGAACTATGAAATAGGTACAGACGAGGGAATCATCAATGGGGTCTACTATTATATAGATGACATCATAGCTTATGGGAAAGAAACGCAGGAAGTTGTGCTTGATGAACGGATGCGAATAGACTGTACTACGCTCTCACCGGATTTTATGACGAGCGGAGCACGCGGACATGGTACATTGTGTGCCGAAACAAACTACATGTATGGAACACCTATGTACGATAGTTATGGCGACGAAAATCCGAATACTTGTTATGGTTTTACCAAAGCGTGGGGTATGTTTTATCCTATGGATAATATTATTAATCATCAGATTTCCTCCTTGTATGTATCTAACCGTTTTCTGAACTGGCGATTTTATCAAGGGGATATAATAGGAATTGTTTCACAATGCAATGATGAAGGCGGCGATATAGTGACTTTCAAATTGCCTCCTGTTCCAGCTGGAACATACGAACTTCGTTTAGGGGTTACGAGTTGTAGTTATGGAGTATGGGGATACCAGTTTTATGACGGTGTTCTTGGTTTCCGTCTTGATAATCAGCAGTGTGGAGAATCTGTGGATTTTAGAATAGATGGAGGGTATGATGAAAGCATAGGATGGAAAGATGAAAGTTGTTTCTATGATTATAGCACCTCTGGAATATTGCTGGATGGATACTGTAAATATTTAGACTCATTGTATAGTGCATGGTATGAAAACGGATGTGTTGGAGAAGAGCCTCAGGACACTCAGGAAATGCGTGATGCCTATAGTGAAATAGCTAAGAAAGAATATTTCAAAGCTTTGCGAGAAAAAGGATGGATGTATGGACCTGCTTCGTATGCTTCTGGTAATTGGATTACCGGAGGCGAAAACAGAGGGTTCTATGATAAGCCATTTTATGAAGACAATAGAAATCTTCGAAGAATCATTACGACATTTACTACAGACGGCAAAACTGACCATTATCTGACTATTTATCATGACATAGAGGCGCAGAGAGCAATTGATGAAGCGAATGGTCAATCTTATACATATAACAGTGTCAGTTTGCAGCTGGATTATATCGAACTGTGTCCGTCGAGTGTTTACGACAATGAGTTGTATCCGGAAGATAAGTATTAACTATATAATATAAAGGAGTAAAATGAAGAAATATATATTCATGATGTTATGTCTTGTCTTTTCGGCAAGCATATCCGCGCAGGATTCTGTCTTTGTCGTGCATAAGAAAGATGGAAGCCGGCAAATTATTGACAGAAAACTGTATAAACAAATGACCTTTTTCGGAAAAGCAATCGTCAATGATGACGATTATGTGAGATTTGGTGCAGACGCCGTTGTGAATGCCCCTTTACTTCGTACCGATATGTCGAGCGTCACGTTGAAAGTCGTAGATGGTATGTTTGGGTTTGTAAGTTCATCAATATACTATAAAGAGGAAGGAGTGGGAATATGTTATTCCACTTCACCGGGAGTAACGGTGGATAACGGAACAATCATAGAATATGATAGCTATAAAAACCTCAGATTTGAAACCGATGAAAATGGCAAAACTACGGAGTATGCAGAATTTAAGATCGATGATATTGATTTCGATACAGAGTATTACTACAGGGCATATACTTATGTAGAAGGAAAGGTCTATTACAGTAGTGAACATAGTTTCAATCTCGGCAAACCATCGATGTCGTGGGTTGTGAATGACAGTTGCGTCAATTCAGGTACGCACAGCAAAGGTTTCGTTTACCCTACAGATATGGCATGGGATAAGTTCTGTGCCCATTATCCTTATTTCAGTGGGACAGACACCGAACGGCGAAACCATATTTTGCAGGAAGTCTGGAGAGAGAGCTGCTTGTCGAAGGTAGAGGACAATGTGGAGTACGACAGTGTAGTGGTTTGTTCGGACGGAACTGTCTTTTATACGAATGAAATCCCTGACAGCTTTATGGACATACTTGTTTTTGATGAAACAAAGATTGACGGATGGGACTATGATTCTTTGAGAGTGTGTGATATGTATAAAGTGGAATGTGGGGAAGAGTATGGAGTGCCCGGAAATACTTATGCGGAATATGTAGGCAAGACGCCTTCTTCTATGCCTGACGTTTACTATACTCTGCCGCAACCTCTTCTTGCTAATTACAAGTATCATTTGGAAGTGGTCGTGGCTCCGGAAACCAAAGACGATGTGACAAAGAAACCCAATAAGTTCAAAATTGGGTTGGGTACAGTAGGTTCACCGTTTAAATATCCGGCAGATGAAGAAGGAACAACTACTTTTGTATCAGATCCTTTGGAATGCAAGACTATAGCATTAGATTTTGTTCTTAGTACCTTTGGAGGTAATAGAGTAATGCTGCGTTCTTATGTAAGTTCAAAAGAGACAAAAGATTTTACTCGTACCCTTCGTGTTGCCTGCATAAGGATAAAGCCTGTGGAACCGGTAGATGTACCGGAAGATGTACAGGAATAATCCGACATAGGGAGGCTTTCTCCCTGAAGGTAGCGGATGAAATGTTCTCCTTATGATTTTGATGTTTTTTACAGGTGTATTCACAGACTCCTCTTAGGTTTTGATGCTTTTTTAGCAAGAGTCTGTGAATACATCAGCACAGGATTTTCTTAAACCGAACTCACGTAGATAATTATATTTTTAAATCAGCTTGCTTGTCCTCACGTCATATTATCTACTTGTCATAAATTATGGGCTTTTTTTGACAATTTGAAATGTTAAAATTCAAGGCTCTGAGAATCGCGTAAAATCGACCAAACCTTACCGAAGTTTCATTTACGCGATTCTGAGGCCGTTTTCAGGCCTTGAACTCCAAATGTAAAAATAATACAATTTATATTATGAAAAGATGAATTTATTCACATTTGCGTGTGCTTTGCCTGAAAAAAGAGTACGCTGAAAATAAATTTCGTTCACCTTGAAAATGGTTTTGAAGTGCCTTGTGAAAATTTTTTCAAGGTGAACAAAATTTATTTTCAAGGTGAACAAAATCGAGGAGGACCGTTTTTCGGGGTAAAATTTGATGCTGAGTATAATTGATTTCTTAAAAAGAATGAAATCGGATTTTCAATGCCGCGAAAAACAAAAATGGGTTTTGGTGGCGAAAAACAAGGGTCTTGGATAAGAAATTTTATAACTCGCTGATTATCAGGATATCCTATTTTTGTCACAACCTGTATTTCTTGTACCTAAAACCGCATAGTTTTGTCAAAATAGTATTTTGCTGATTATCAGTTGTTTGTCTATAAATCTTCAAAAATTCGGCAATCTGTAGAATGTGAACGAATCTTAATTGTGTTAAAAGGTTTCGTCTGCTATGGATGGATTTTGTGTCAAAAAGAAAGAAGAAATGGCACTAAGAAAAACAGTTGCTTTTGCTGATGTTTTCACAGACTCCTCCGTCGCTTCGCGCCACCTCCCCTAACTTAGGGGAGGAGCTTAGTTACCTTGTTCGTTGGAAAGCCAACAGTGATCCAACTTGCTGGTTGATAATATGATAGCATTTACATCTGCTGAGTAACCTGGCTCCTCCCCTAAGTTAGGGGAGGTGGCGCGAAGCGACGGAGGAGTCTGTGTATACACCAGCAAAATCACAAAAGTATAAGCAGGAGGAGTCTGTGTATACACCAGCAAAATCACAAAAGTATAAGCAGGAGGAGTCTGTGAATAGATCAGCTTAGAACCCGAGATTAGTTTGTGTGAATACATCTGCATAAAATCCCGCGAGAGTCGTCTGTGAATGAGACTTTCCAGATATCCAATCTTCACAAAGTCAAGTAGTCATCTTGATTTGCATCAGAGTACGCAATGACAAAGTCTGAAAAAATCTTTGGCTTCCGGGTATAGGGATATCGGATTATTATGTATTTTTGCATTTCCAAACAAAAAGGTTTATGCAATTGCCGGAAGTCTTTAACAACAATATGCTGCGTATGCTCGGAACGGAAGAGCATGCACGTTTTTTAGCTTCGCTTGACGAATGTCCTCCTGTGAGCATAAGATATAATTCGGCTAAATGGAAGAAAGAACGCAGAGGTATGCAGGTGCCTTGGTGTCGCTCCGGATTCTATCTTGAAAGCAGACCGACATTTACATTCGATCCCGCTTTCCATGCCGGTTATTATTACGTGCAGGAAGCATCGTCCATGTTTTTGGAGCATCTTTTACGCAGATATGTCGGTGAGCAGCCGGTGGTGGCCCTTGACTTGTGCGCCGCTCCCGGAGGCAAATCCACGCTTACGGCAGATGCATTGCCTGAAGGCTCCTTGCTCATAGCCAACGAAGCCGTCAGACAACGCTCGCATATCCTCGCAGAGAATATGACGAAGTGGGGGAGTCCGGATGTGGTTGTAACCCACAATTATGCGGCAGACTTTCAGCCGTTAGGCTCGATGTTCGACCTGATAATATGCGATGTGCCCTGTTCGGGCGAAGGAATGTTCCGCAAGGACGAACAGGCCGTGAAGGAATGGAGTGCGGACAATGTGGAAACATGCAGCGTGCGCCAGCGTGGCATTGTAGGAGATATATGGCAATGCCTTAGACCGGGAGGACTTCTCGTTTATAGCACATGCACGTTCAACATGAAGGAAGACGAAGAGAATGTGCGCTGGATGATGGAAGAACTGGGAGCGGAAATACTGCCATGCGGTGCGGAACAGGAATGGAATATAGCAGGGAGTTTTCTGGAGGGGCATGAAATGGACGTATGTCATTTCTTCCCTCACCAGAATAGCGGTGAAGGCTTCTTTATATGCATAGTGCGCAAGCCGGAAGATGCAGATTGTTTCCCGTGCAGATACAGACCGCAAAGGAAAGAGTCGAAAAGACGGCAGATGCCGAAGGTGCCGGAAGAGGTCAGGTCGTGGCTCGACCATCCTTCCGACTACGCTTTCTTTGCCGAAGGAGACAAGTTTGCCGCTTTCCCGAAACATCATCTGGATGTACTTGACGCTGTGCGTGGCTGCCTGAATGTACTTTGCTATGGGGTGACCTTGGCGGTAACCAAAGGAAAGGCGTTGCTGCCCGCGCATGCTCTCGCCATGAGTGTACGGCTTGCACAGGAGGCATTTCCTTGTGCGGAACTGACATACGAGCAGGCTGTGGCATATCTGCGTGCAGAAGCCGTAGTCTTGCCGGCAGATGCAGAACGGGGATTTGTCATTGTGACATATCAGGGTATGCCTCTTGGTTTTGTGAAGAATATAGGACACAGGGCAAACAACATGTATCCGCAGGAGTGGCGCATTCGTAGCGGATATACACCGGAGGCAGTGGTTTGTGTATAAGAACAGTTTGTCTTTCCATGTAGATGCAAACTGTTCTGTATCTTTTGTCCGGCGGCGGTTCTAAAAGACGATTTTGAAAGAAGAGCATGTTTTGTTTGGAATATGGACAATAGTTTCGATTTCTATTTCGTATCTTTGCACAATGAAAGAAATGTTTGTTTCTGATTCCGGCAGAACGACATGCAGGATAAAAAAAGATTTTTTATATTATATGAATTTATACGTAAGATATTTTGACCATGAGACACTTGCCCGAAATGTGGGTGAGGCCATGGCTTTCCTTGAGACAATACGTGAGATAAAGATCGATTCGGGTGTGGCAGGACGTATCGCCTCTTTTATGGAGTCCAACAATGCCTATCCGTTTCGCTTGAAGGTAAGCTACAGCAATTACGTGCTGTTTCTGAAGACGGACGCAAAATCGCTCGATGAATTTAAGCGTATGGAACAGATGCGTCGCGAACAGCGTGTGGAAAGAACAGCGCCGGTCCAGTCGGAACGCAGGCGCTCTGTGATGGATGTGCTGAATGAAGAGCGCGAAGGATGGTATGAAGCAGGACTGATGTTCAAGCGTGTTGTGCTCATACGCGATACCAATAAGTTCCAATATAAGGATACCCGTTTCAGGGTCCGTCTGAAGGCACATAGCGGAATGGATTGCTATAACCGTATTGTCAACCATCTGCGTAACCGTCAGGATGTCGATTCAAGAAGCCAGTTCCCATCTGCCAAAAGCGCTAACTTTGATTTTAAGTTCATCGAAGAAACGAACTCTGCTTCCGGAAGGGGAAGAGATGGCCGTGATGAAGAATCGGCGGCTGCAAGTTTGCTGTCGATGAAAGTGAACAAAACAAAGGAGGAAGGAACAGCAGCTTCCGAATATGAGAATTTTCAGGTGCCGGAAGCGGCTTTTGAGAGTCAGACGGATGAATAGACTCCGAAGCTGACGAACAGGAAACCGATGAGACGGCATCGGGAGATATAGATAGTGTGTCCGCTGTCGCTCCTTTCGTCGGCATATCGTTGGCGATCGCATCTTCCGGTATGTTCGGCATAGACAATCTTGCCGGGGTATTCCGGTCGGTGCGGCGACATCGCGTTTTCAATCAGTCTAATCCTTGTATATATCTTTCCGTCGTTTGCGAACCGGACGGCTGCGAGTGGAGGAAAGGTATATACAGGGATTAGTTGCAGAAGAAATAAGACCCGGATATCCTGGTTTGTCCGGTACATTGTTCGCCGATTTATTTACATGTCAATAGCCCGATATTATGAGAAATCTTCTTATTTGTACAGCCGTTGCGGCATTGATGATGCCCAATGGTATAAAAGCACAGAGCGAACTGTATCCTCAGCATTTCGATTTGGAGGAGGTCGTATTGTCCGACGGTCCGTTGAATACAGCGATGAACCGAAACCTCAAGTTGCTGCTGGAGTATGACACCGACCGTTTGCTGACTCCTTTTGTCAGGCAGGCCGGACTCTCGGAGAAAAGCGAAAGCAAATACTACGGCTGGACAGTAAAGCATCCGACATTCATAAATTGGGGCGACAGCAGCTGGTCGCTTGAAGGGCATGTGGGAGGACATTATCTCACGGCCTTGTCGTTGGCATACGCTGCCTGTCGTGATGAAGGCATGAAGAGGAAGCTGAAGGCGCGTCTTGACTATATGCTTGAAGTGCTTGCCGATTGTCAGAATGCCTATGACGGCAATACGAAAGGCATGGAGGGCTTTCTGGGCGGACAACCGATAAATGAGATATGGACAGGACTTTATAGCGGCGACCTTGCCCCGTTCCGCCGGTATGGAGGATGGGTGCCTTTCTATTGCCAGCATAAAGTGCTTGCCGGTTTGCGTGATGCATGGGTTTATGCTGATTGCAGTGTTGCGCAGGAACTTTACCGCAAGATGTGCGATTGGAGTGTGAATGTGGTGAAGAATCTTTCCGACACACAGATGCAGGATATTCTCGGATGGGAACATGGCGGTATGAATGAGACACTTGTGGATGCCTATCGTTTGTTTGGTGACGGTAAGTATCTGGAGGCAGCGAAGAAATACAGCCATCTGTATGAAATCAATGGAATGCAGGGTGCGGACGGCAAATATTCCACTTCGTTCCTGAACGGACAGCACGCCAACACGCAGGTGCCGAAGTTCATAGGTTTTGAGAGAATATATCAGGAAGAGCATTCAAACGAAGCATACCGTATTGCAGCGCATAATTTCTGGGACGATGTGGCGGTACACCGTACTGTGTGTATCGGTGGAAACAGTGTGAGCGAGCATTTTCTACCTCAAGACCGTTGTGGGGAATACATCACGAATCTTGACGGTCCGGAAAGTTGCAATTCCAACAATATGCTCAAACTTTCGGAAAATCTGTTTGACGAAACGCACGATGCACGGTATGCAGACTTTTACGAGAGTACGATGTGGAACCATATCTTGTCTACGCAAGACCCCGAGACGGGAGGGTATGTGTATTTTACTTCGCTCCGTCCGCAAAGCTACAGGATTTACTCACAAGTTAATCAGGCGATGTGGTGTTGTGTCGGTACAGGAATGGAGAATCATTCCAAATACGGACATTTCATATATACACATTCGGAAGACAATACAGTTCTGTATGTCAATTTGTTTACGGCAAGTGAATTGTCGGCTGACAAGTTTGGCATCAAACAGGAGACATCTTTTCCTTATGGGCAACAGACAAAACTTATTGTGACGAAAGACGGACATTTCACACTTGCTGTACGCCACCCTGTGTGGGTGAGCGAAGGTTACAGCGTGAGTGTAAACGGCGAGTCTTGGCAAGTGAACGTGGAGGAAGGACAAGCTTCGTATGTGGAGATAGAGCGTGACTGGAAAAGCGGTGATGTCATAATGGTGGCTCTGCCTATGACGCTCAGATATGAGGAGTGTCCGAACTATACGGACTACATCGCGTTCAAATATGGCCCGATACTTCTTGCCGCCAAGACCACGGCTTCTTCCTCCGAAGAGGCCGAAGCACTTGGCATTGAATATGAACAGTTGCAGAATGAGTTTGGCGGTGAAGGGCGAATGGATCATGCCCCGGGTAGCCGTGCAACGATGAAACCGCTTTCGTCTGCTCCTTTGCTTATTGGAGAGCGGAGTGAAGTGCTCGGACGTATAGAAACGCTTGATGCCGACAAACTCCGATTTGCAATAGATGCGGAAAGTGAGGAAGGAAGCGGAGATTGGAAGAAGCTGGTACTTGAACCTTTTTACGGTATTCATCATGCACGATATTCTTGTTATTGGTATCAGCAGACAGCAGAGAATTATCGTCTCAGCAATATGGGAAAGGCTGATGCTGCCGAAAAAGAATTGATAGAGCGTACGTTGGATTTTGTGGGTACGGGCGAACAGCAGAGTGAGGCAGGACACGAGGCAAAGTATAGTGAAGGCTCCGGCTATGGCTCATACAACGGCGAGTTTTATCGTGACGCTCCGGCAAATGGATTTATTGAATATACACTTTCAAATACTAAAGGAGAAACGGACGGACTGGCTCTGGTGTGCCGTTTCACTACAGCAGACAAAGGACGGAAAGCATCTGTGTATGTGGAGGGTACGAAGATTGCGGATGTCACTATTCCGTCTTCCTACTATGCGGCTGACCAAAACGGTTTCTATAATATAGAGTATCCGATACCGTCTGAACTTATGACGAACGATGATGGAAGTCCGAAAGAAAGCATTGTATTCCGTATTGTTGCGTCAGTGTCGACGATGTGCCCCGGGCTTTACTATTTGCGGCTTGTCGATGGATATGAGAACCACAATTATGAGTTTAAGGCCAGAGATTGGAAAACAGGAGATGCAGGCAGGGTAAGTCCTGACAAAATAGAGTATGGAGAGGACAATACGGTGGTGGTGAATGCCGGAACGGGAAATAACAATGTCTGTCTTATGCTTGATTATGAAAATTGCAAATATAATGTTAATGGTTCAGCGCATTATCTCGTCGTAAAAGGAACCAACCTCAGTACCGCTTCGGGAAAGTCGTATTTGTGGTGGCTCAATGGAATGAACCGTGGGACAAGTGTTGCTCCGGCAGTTGTAAAGAAAGTTCAAGATGGCGAGACAGTAGTGGCTTGGGACATCACAACAAGCGGAATAGACGATTATTGCAAAGGCGACAACTACAGCATTTGTCAGGGGCAGACAATTTTCGGATTGACTTCTACGACAGGAAAATCGGTGATAACTCATATTGGTTTCCATTCTTCGGTTGAGGATTTTATGGAAACAGTAGGAATAGGAAATATTTTGTCAGATGATGGAAATGGTGCGAATGGGACAGTTGACGTATATTCTGTCAGTGGGGCAAAGTTACGTTCAAGTGTTTCACCGCTCACATCTCTGGAAGGATTGCCGCAAGGACTATATGTGGTCGGTGGCAATAAGGTCATGAAAAAGTAGATGGATGAGAGATGTCCGGCATCTGTCCGGACAGAATGTGGAATTTAGTCGGTCGGACAAGTGTTGACTAAACTAACTTAAGTTGAAAATATGATAGTCTGTATAGCAGAGAAACCGAGTGTGGCACGAGATATAGCTGCTGTAATCGGTGCTACGAATATGCGTGACGGATATATAGAGGGCAATGGCTATCAAGTGACATGGACTTTCGGCCATTTGTGCGAACTCAAAGAACCTCACGAATATAATCCGATGTGGAAGCGTTGGGATGTATGGGATTTGCCGATGATACCCCAACGTTATGGCATCAGGCTGAAAGAGGATAGTGGCATAAAGAAACAATTTGGTGTCATTGAACGTCTGATGAAGGTGGCGGATGAAATTGTCAATTGCGGAGATGCAGGACAGGAGGGTGAACTCATACAGCGGTGGGTGATGCAGAAAGCTGGAGTTACATGTCCTGTAAAGAGATTGTGGATTTCTTCTCTGACGGAGGAAGCTATACGTGAAGGATTCAAGACTTTGAAAGATCAGGACGAGTACAAGTCTTTGTATGAGGCTGGATTGAGCCGTGCGATTGGCGACTGGACACTTGGCATGAATGCAACGCGCTTGTATACGCTTAAATACGGACAAGGCGGACAGATATTGTCGATTGGACGCGTACAGACACCGACCCTTGCACTCATTGTGCGTCGTCAGTTGGAAATAGACAATTTCCAGCCGGAGCAATATTGGATTCTTTCTACAGTTTATCGTGAAACAACTTTTACGGCTACAAAAGGAAGGTTTACGTCACGACAGGAGGGTGAGGAGTTTCTTGAAAAAGTAAAAAAATCACCTTTTACTATAACCGATGTGTCTGCCAAGAAAGGCAGTGAGGCTCCTCCGAGACTATACGACCTGACATCGCTGCAAGTGGATTGCAACCGGAAGTTCGGCTATTCTGCCGATCAGACTTTACAGCTTATTCAGGGACTGTATGAAAAGAAACTTACCACTTATCCGCGTGTGGACACCACGTTTCTGAGTGATGACATATATCCGAAATGTCCGAATATACTCATGGGAATACGTGGATATGAGCCGTTCGCAGCTCCATTGTATGGGCAAAAGCTTCTAAAGAGCAAGAAAGTGTTCGATTCTTCTAAGGTGACGGATCACCATGCCATAATACCAACGGGAGTGCCGGCCCAAAACCTGACGGATATGGAACGTAGAGTGTATGATCTCGTTGCTCGTACATTTATTGCAGTGTTCTATCCTGACTGTAAATTCCTTTTGACAACGGTCTTGGGACGTGTAGAAGATGTGGAATTCAAAGCTACGGGAAAACAGATAACCGAACAAGGATGGAGGGTGATATTTGCTAAAGACGGACGGACAGAAGAAGAAACAAAACAGGTAGAAGAGGAAAAGATACTCCCTGTATTCGTGAAGGAAGAGAGTGGACCGCACGTCCCTTCATTGATGGAAAAATGGACAACTCCTCCTAAGTTGTATACGGAGGCGACGTTGCTGAGGGCGATGGAGACAGCAGGGAAATTTGTTGATGATGAAGAATTGAGGGATGCCCTGAAGGAAAACGGCATAGGGCGTCCGTCTACGCGTGCTGCCATAATCGAGACATTATTCAAGCGACGTTATATCAGAAAGGAGAGAAAGAGTATTCTACCTACACCTACGGGAATGGAGCTTATCGGACTTATCCGTGAGGAACTACTGAAAAGCGCTGAATTGACAGGTATATGGGAGAAGAAACTGCGTGAAATAGAAAAGAATAAGTATGATGCGCGTCAGTTTCTTGATGAACTGAAGATGATGGTGGCGGAAATTGTGAATGTCGTCCGTTCCGACTATTCCAACCGGCGCGTGACACTGACGACAGAAGAAGATCTGAAGTCTGCCGGAAAGAAGAAGCGTTCGCCGAAGGATGAAGGTGAAGGAAAAAAGAAAAGTGACAAACCACGCAAGCCGCGTACTCCGAAAGAAAGCGCCGGTACTGTCCGGCAGGAAGAGGACAAGGATAAGCCTGTGTCTGCAGACCCTATGCGTATGGTTGCCGGTTTTCAGCCGAGGAATGTACAAGTCAAGACTGTTGGAAAGCATGAACATGCTGACGATGATTGGCTTGGACTGCCGTGTCCGGTATGTGGAGTGGGGCATATCATAAAAGGAAGAGCCGCTTATGGATGTTCACGATGGAAAGAGGGATGTACATTCAGGCGTCCGTTTGAAGACGCGGAGAATAAATAATAAAAACGGTTTTTAAATCCGTTAATGTTTTTATAAAACGATTGATATAAGAGTGAAAAGAATAGAAACAGGACATATAGTTGTGCTTATGGTGTGCATGTTGCTTTTCGTGTCATGCAGCAATGAAGGTATATCTTTTAAGAAAGGGGAACAGAGCTATGCTATAGGTGAATACTATCAGGCAGCAGCATATTATAAGAAATCTTATTCACGGACTTCTCCAAAAGAAAGAGAGAAACGTGCCGTGAGGGCTTATAAGATGGGTGAATGCTACAGACGGATAAACTATGCGCAGAAGGCGGTTGCCGCTTATCAGAACGCTGTACGTTATAAGTATCCTGACAGTACGGCCCTTTTCCATCTTGCCCGACAGCAGTTGAAGATTGGAAACTATAAAGCTGCAGCGCAGAATTTCAATCTCTATCTTGAGAAGAATCCGGGAGACGAGCTTGCTCATAGTGGACTTCTTTCGTGTGAACTTGCGTCGCTGTGGAAAGCGAATCCTAACTTGTATAAGATAAAGAAGGAAGCTGTCTTTAATTCGCGACGCACGGATTATTCTCCGATGCTTGTGGGTGATGATGCAGACCAGCTTGTCTTCTCGTCCACACGCAATGATGCCAGTGGAGATGAACTGAGCGGAATAACAGGAGTGAAGTATAGTGATTTGTTCATGGCGAGGAAGGATGAAAACGGCAAATGGAAGCAGCCTGAGGTGATAGAATCGGAAGTAAACACTGAATATGACGAAGGTGCAAGCTGTATCTCTCCTGACGGAAAGACCATGTATTTTACTCGATGCAGCAGTGACCCCGATTATCCTCGGTATGCAGAGATATGGGAGTCTGCTCGCAGCGATGCGTCATGGGGAAAGCCCAAGAAGTGCGAAATCTCAAAAGATACGTTGTCATCGTATGCCCATCCTGCTATTTCACCGGATGGCAAATGGCTCTACTTTGTGAGTGATATGCCGGGAGGAGTCGGCGGACTCGACATTTGGAGAGTGAGGCTTTTCGATGCCGGTTTCGGGGGTGTTGAGAATCTTGGCAGGCCTATAAATACACCCGGAGACGAGATGTTTCCGACATTCCGTCCCAATGGCGATTTGTATTTCTCTTCGGATGGACATCCGGGAATGGGCGGACTGGATATATTTAAGGCTGTACCTGATTCTGTAAGAGGATGGATTGTGGAAAATCTGCAATTTCCACTCAATTCGAGTGCCGACGAGTTCGGCATGACATTTGAGGGTGTGCACAACCGGGGCTTTTTCTGTTCAAGCAGGAATGACGGCAAAGGTTGGGAACATATCTATAGTTTTGAACTTCCTGAGGTGCTCCAGACTGTTACCGGATGGGTTTATGAGAAGGATGGGTATGAATTGCCGGAAGGACTTGTGTATATGGTGGGCAATGACGGTACTAACGAGAAACTGAGTGTGAAGGGGGACGGTTCGTTTACCAAAGTGCTCAAACCGGGAGTAGATTATGTCTTTCTTGGTACATGTAAGGGGTATCTTAATGTGAAGCAGGAACTGAGAGTGGAGCGGTCGGAGCACAGTGAGGAATATACTTTGCAGTTTCCTCTTCCTCCGATAAATGTGCCTGTGTTGATAGATAATATCTTTTATGAGTTTGACAAGGCGGATCTCACTCCTGAGTCAACGGAAGCGCTCGATAGGCTTGTGGTCATGATGAATGAGAATCCGAATATCACGATAGAATTGAGTGCGCATTGCGATTACAGGGGAAATGATGCTTATAACCAGCGTCTTTCTCAGCGCAGGGCTGAATCTGTCGTGAATTATCTGATTGATCATGGAATAAGAAAGGAAAGACTTACTGCTGTGGGATATGGCGAAAGCCGTCCGAAGGTGGTACGTAAGAAGTTGACAGAGACATATAAGTTTCTTGCTGAAAATGATACTCTTACTGAAGCTTTCATAAAGGCGAGACCTGAAGACGAACAGGAAATATGCAATTCGTTGAACAGACGTACTGAATTTAGGGTCTTACGCACTACTTATGGTACGACCTTGCAGGAATATAATCAGGAAGAAGAGGAAAATAAAGCCGGAAAGAAGGAAGAAGAGGAGGAAGGCTATTTTGATTTCTGATAGAAATAATGGAGAAATTTTTGTACTTGGTATGAATTTTACATTGCTTGCCCGAATTTCGCCATTGCGCACTCCTATGCAACTTAAACCGGACTCATGTAGATAATTATATTTTGTTTGTTTTTAAGCGATGAAGTCAGGTGCAGATATATACCTTGTTCATCTGTCCGACTTGAACCGGCTTGGTTATTCCCTCCTTTACACATCTGTTTGTCATAAATTACGGGCTTTTTTTGACAATCTGAAATGTTAAAATTCGAGGCTCGCAGAATCGCATAAAATCGGCCGAACTTTACCGAAGTTCCGTTTGTGCGATTCTGAGGCCGTTTTCAGGCCTTGAATTCCAAATGTAAAAATAATACAATTTGCATCCCGAAAAGATACATTTATTCACATTCGCGTGTGATTCTCCTGAAAGAAGAGTACACCGAAGGCCAATTTTCAAGGTGAACAAAATTTGTTTAAAAGGCGCTTTAAAAACAACGTCAAGGTGAACGAAATTTATTTTCAAGGTGAACGGGTTTGAGGACGTCCGTTTTTCGGGCTGAAATCCGGTGTTGTCCCAATTAAATTCTTAAAAAATCAGAATCTGATTTTTTAATGCCATGAAAAAACAAAAGTGGATTCTGGTGGCGAAAAACAGGAATCTTGGACAGATAATTTTATAATTCGCTGATTATCAATGCATCCTATTTTTGTCCCTGCCTGTGCTTCTTGTACCTAAAACCGTATCGTTTTGCTGAAATAGTATTTTGTTGATTATCAATTACTTGTCAATAAAACTTTAAAAATTCGACAATTGATCAAGTGTGAATGAATCTTAATTATGTTAATAAAGTCCCGTTTGCTATGGGTGAACTTAGTGTCAAAAAGAAAGAAGAAATGTCTCTGAGAAAGACAGTTGCTTTTGCCGGTGTATCCACAGACTCCTCTTGTGATTTTAAGCAGATGTATCCACAGACTCCTCCGTCGCTGCGCGCCACGCCCTCTGTCGCAGCGGCGGAGTAGTCTGTAAAAACAACAGCTTACAACTATAAGAAGAATCTGTGGATACACCGGCAAAACAACTTGCAAGATTACCAGACTTTTTACAAGGGTAGCATACTCCCGACTCACCTTTCCCATTGCCATATTTTCTATGTGCGACAGCCTTGTTTTCAACTTGCGCGGCGGCATTTCTTTGTTTTTTTTGTGCGTTCTATGATTTTTTCAGTACTTTTGTACACATCTGCCGGTGATGCATATACAAGGTTTTGATGACGGGAGGTGGATGACACAGAGTTCCGGATGTTGCGCTTCTGTTCCGGTACGGACACAGGAATGTTCGGCAGCCTTGTATGTGTCCGTCCGGATTATTGAAGGCCGGAAATCAGGAAGGCCGGATATACCGTGAATCTCGGCCGGATATTAAATCATAGATACTGTGGCGCTTTAAGAATTTGGATGTCAATATGCTTGAAATAAAAGGAGAGATACACGATCGTTATACTTTGGAGTTTAAGATTGGATATTCATGCAGTCCGGACAGTGATGATGTCAGCGATTTCGTTATGGATTCATGGATGTTCATACCCGATGCACTTTGCATAAACTCCGGTACATATCCGAAGGAGAGCTTTTACAGGGATGTGCGCACGCTGGTGAGGCTGATAACTCCCGTATTCACGCTTGAGCAGATTGCAGACAAAGACTGTCTTCCGCTGTCGCGCCTGACCAAGTGGTGCGGACGCATGGCTGAAGAATGCAGGGCAAAACCTGATCCGGAGGCGGAAGTTTATGAGAATCGTGCCGCCGCTGCCCATACGGATGCATGGCTGAACATTTCAGAATTTTCCTTCAAGGAGATGGCTACCAATATCTCAGGGAAGAGGAAGGAAGCGAAGACCGGACGCAAGCTCTCCAAGACGGAGAAGATGTACGAACACCAGATAAAGATGTTCTGTAGCATTGTGCGTAGTGCAATAAGGGATGAGGCCGGCAGAATAGGCAGGATTGAGGCTGCTGACGAATGCCGGAAACAAATACGGATTTTTGCGGCGAGAGCAGAGCGGATAGTGGCGGCCTACAGGGAAGTGCCGTCGGCTACGGGGCTTGATGCTGTGGATACAGAGCAGAAGATGTGGTTTGACTTGGGCAATGAATATTTGTGCCGCATCATCGACACGAATATGTTCAGGCTGATGGAGGAGATGAAGCGCAGATTCCCTTCCGAATATGCGGAGATTGTGCGTCCGTTGGGGGAATATATCGACAGTTCGATGAAATACGAGCGTGAACATAACTTCCTGTTGCCCGGTGAATCCGGCGATGTGACTCGCAACCGCAATTTCCTGTATCGTGCAGGACAGCTGAAGAAATATATAGAAAGCGACCTTTATATATTGGTGCACCAGCGCAGCAATACATTCGTGCTCCAGCAGATTCTGTTTATGGTGGCGGCAGGGCTTAGCATGGTGTTCGCTACAGTCGTTTCGTTCTCATTCCAGAAGACATTCGGTAATTTTACGATGCCGCTCTTCATCGCTTTGGTCGTAAGCTACATGTTCAAGGACCGTTTCAAGGAACTTCTGAGATACTGGTTTGCGACCAAACTCGGAAGCAAACTCTATGACTACAAGATAAAGCTTGCGATGGGGGAGGAGCCGATAGGCTGGAGTAAGATAGGCTGTGATTTTGTCAGTGAGAGCAAGCTGCCTTCGGAGGTCCGCAGGCTCAGGGGAAGGGTTTCTGCTCTTGAAGCGGGAAACTGCGCCCTGCGTGAAAGCGTACTTGTCTTTCGCCAGCGTCTTTCACTGTTCGGGCGGAAGCTCGGAAAGTTGAGCCATTATCCGTTGCATGGCATCAATGAGATTCTGCGTATAAACTTGAGGGAGTTTCTCCGGCGGATGGACAGTTCGCATGTGCCGGTGTTTTCCAATGACGGAGAAGGCAGATTCCATACGGTGCAGGCCGAGAAGGTATACTACGTGCATTTTATCATGCGTTTCCGTTATAACGGAACAGAGAGCTTCCGGCGCTTTCGGGTATGTCTCCACCGACGTGGGGCCGCAAACATTGAAGAGTGGTAATATGGACAGTGTAAACAAACCTGCTGAATTGTGTTCGACATACTCAAAAAAATAGTAACTTTGCACCGATAGATGTAGCATGACGTGATTATGGATACACAGGGACAGTTTAATCGAGTGATGGAAAATTGTCGTGAGCTTTTTTTCAAGAAACTGCACGACTATGGGGCGGCATGGCGGATTATGCGCCCATCTTCTGTCACCGACCAGATTTTTATAAAGGCAAACCGTATAAGAAGTCTTGAAGTGAAAGGTGTTTCGATGGTCGGTGAAGGGATATATCCCGAATTTCAGGCTATTGTGAACTACGGTATTGTAGGGCTGATTCAGCTTGAGCTTGGTTATGCGGACAGGGAGGACCTTGCTGCCGATGAGGCTATGGCATATTACGACAAGTATGCGAAGCTTGCGCTTGAACTGATGTTGCGCAAGAATCATGACTACGATGAGGCTTGGAGGTCGATGCGCATCAGTTCATATACCGACCTTATACTCATGAAAATCTACAGGACAAAGCAGATAGAAGGTAATGACGGACAGACGCTCGTGTCGGAGGGTGTAGATGCCAATTACTTCGATATGATAAATTATTCTGTGTTCGGACTGATAAAGATGGACGAGAAGGTTCTGCTGACAGATGAGCCCGGCAGGCGGAAGGTTGAATAACGGCATAATGATGTGAAGCGGACGGAGGACTTATGACGAAGAGGACAAAGACTAAACTCTTGTTGGTGAAGACGACGGTGAATGTGTGCCGGTTTGTTTTGGCTGCCACTTTTGTCTTTTCCGGATTTGTAAAGGCGAATGACCCTATGGGAATGTCGTACAAACTGGAAGATTATCTTACAGCCTTTGGAATCACAGGCATTCCCGGATCTGTAATGCTCGTTGCCTCTGTCGGTCTGGCATTCGTGGAGTTTATGATGGGTATCTTCCTGCTGTTTGGAATAAGCAGGAAGCCGATGTCGCGGCTGGCCGTCACTTTCATGTCGCTGATGACGCTGCTGACCGTGTATATCTTCATCTTCAATCCGGTTGCTGATTGCGGATGTTTCGGAGATGCGGTCGTACTGACGAATGGAGAGACGCTTCTTAAGAATGTGGTGCTGTTGACAGCTTCGTGGGTTCTGTTGCGCTGGTACAGGTGCCAGATACGTCTCATCAGGGAAAATCTGGACGGTGTGATGACCATGTTTGCCACCTTATATATATTGTCATATAGTATATATTGTATAGTAGGGCTTCCGGTATTCGACTTCCGTCCTTATTATGTGGGAGCAGATATAAGGAAAGGCAGAGAAGTGTCGGAGGATATGCGTCCGCAATATGAAGTCAGACTTGTATATGAACGAGAAGGGCAGAGGATGGAAATGGATATCGATGATGATGAACCGGACAGTTCATGGACCTATGTCGAAACCAAACGCATTCTGTTGAAGGAAGGTGGCGGAAGTCCTGTGGCGGACTTTTATATTATAGATTCTGAGGAGGAGGATATAACTGACGATGTGCTTGGAGAGGAGGGGTATTCATTCCTGTTGGTCGCTCCGCTTCTGCAAAATGCTGACGAGGGGTGCATCGACCTTATAAATGAGACTTACGATTATGCTGTTGCCAACGGATACGGATTTTACTGTATTACGGCTTCGGACAGTGTGGCGCAGGAACACTGGACAGACCATACAGGGGCGGAATATCTGTACTATAGAGGAGATGAACGCACATTGAAAAACATCGTCCGTGCCAATCCGGGGCTTGTGCTGATAAAGGACGGAAAGGTAGTACGCAAGTGGGGAAATTACACCATGCCGGACGAGTATGAACTGTCGGGAAGGCTTGAAGATATTCCGGCCGGAAAAGTGGAGACAATGGAGGTGAGGCATAAGATTGTGAACATTATACTTTGGTTCCTCATCCCGTTCGTGATGTTTGTCTTGTTTGACCGTATAGCTATGGGATGGTCCTTCTATCGTATGATGAAGAGGAAATCGAGGGAGCTGAAGCTTGAGAACATAGAGAAGAAACTTTATATAAATGAAATAGAGAAGAACATAAACAATAAGTTTAACATTAAAACAAAAGAAAAATGAGAAAGAAAATCGTAGCCGGTAACTGGAAGATGAACAAGAATCTTCAGGAAGGTGTTGCTTTGGCAAAGGAACTCAATGAGGCTCTTGCTGCAGAGAAGCCTAATTGTGACGTGATTATCTGTACTCCGTTCATTCATCTTGCATCTGTTTCTGATGTGATTGATCACAGCGTGATAGGACTTGGCGCAGAGAACTGTGCAGACAAAGTGAGCGGTGCTTACACTGGTGAAGTTAGTGCTGAAATGGTTAAGTCTACAGGTGCTGAGTATGTTATCCTTGGACACTCTGAGCGTCGTGGCTACTATGGCGAGACTTATGACATTTTGAAGGAGAAGGTTCAGCTTGCGCTTGCAAACGGTCTTAAGGTCATTTTCTGTATAGGAGAGAGCCTTGAAGAGCGTGAGGCGAACAAGCAGAACGAGGTCGTAAAGGCTGAACTTGAAGGTTCTGTATTCAACCTTTCTGCTGAAGACTTCTCTAAGGTTGTCATTGCATACGAACCGATATGGGCTATCGGTACAGGTAAGACAGCTACTTCAGAGCAGGCTGAGGAGATACATGCTTACATCCGTTCTGTAATTGCTGAGAAGTATGGCAATGAGGTTGCAGAGAACACTCCAATCCTTTATGGCGGTTCATGCAAGGCTTCAAATGCTCCTGAACTTTTTGCAAAGCCTGATATTGACGGTGGTCTGATTGGTGGTGCATCTCTTAAGGTTGCAGACTTCAAGGGCATTATCGACGCATGGAAATAATTGTGTCTATATGGGTGTGAATCCTTCCTGTTGTTTCTGGCATGGCATCAGTACATGTCGGCAGGAGGCAGCGCCTGAAAAGATACATGAACTTTTTGATATAGTCGTGTTTTGATTGTATAAATTATTTAATTAGTGCATATTACTGCCTTGGAATGTCGGTAATATGCACTAATGATAGTGAAAAGTATAATGGCGGACACATAGGCGGATGAAACATGCTTGTATCTTAAGGCATGAGATTTTACCGTTTTGTCTGTTGATCCTTTGTCAATAAAAAATTAGGTTATGCATAGAAAATCCTTTCTTGTTGTTTTGAATCTCTTTTTCGTGACAGTGCCGCTGTTCGCACAAGCTAACTTTATGGAGCATCTTGAAAGTAAGGTGAACGGTCAGGGAACTGTAACGGTGCTTCAGGACCAGCGTCTTGCCAATATCGTGAATGGCAACGAAATGTTGAACGGCAATGCCGGACAGCAGCAAACACAGGAAGGTGAAGACAATGATTTGCCGATAGTGAACAAGGGTACTAAGGTGAAGATCCGTGGGTACAGAATACAGGTTTATTGGGGAGGAAGCCAACGTACAGACCAAAGCAGGGCGCAACATGCCGGCACGATGGTCACCAATGCTTTCCCCGAGCTTCAGGCATACACTTCTTTTGAGTCTCCTCATTGGAGATGCCGTGTCGGCGACTTCACGACTCGTCAGGAGGCTGCCGACTATTTGCGTAAGTTGCGGGATATGAATATGGGCAGTGATGCCATGATTGTGCGTAGTGAGATTTTTGTATACAGATAGCATTTTCGGCATGGAAAACCGGAACTGTGGTTGCATGGCATGATATTGCCGAAGAAAAATGGCGTACAGGTTCGCTATCATGTTCTTTTTTATTGAAATTCTAAATTATCTGCTTCTGATTTGATAGACCAGTCTACAATTGATAGAATCATGGATGCTGCAAACATTGTGGATGTAGTGTCTGAATATGTTACGCTTCGCCGTGCTGGTGCAAGCTATAAAGGATTGTGTCCTTTTCATGACGATAAGACTCCATCGTTTTATGTATCCCCTTCCAAAGGCTTGTGTAAATGTTTCAGTTGCGGAAAAGGGGGAAATGCGGTACATTTCATAATGGAGCAGGAGCAGATGTCATATTATGAGGCACTGAAGTTTCTTGCCAAGAAATATGGGATAGAAGTAGAAGAGCGTCAGCTTACTCCTGCCCAGCGCCAGACTCAGAGCGAACGTGAAAGTATGTTTGCCGTGAATGAATGGGCTAGCAATTATTTTCATGACACCATGTTGAATACTCAGGACGGCAGAACGGTAGGTCTTGCGTACTTTCGGTCGCGTGGGTTCCGGGACGACATCATGGACAAGTTTCGTTTGGGGTTCTGCCTGTCACAGTATGATGCCGTGTCGAAGGAAGCCGTAAGGAGGGGCTATAAGGAGGATTTTCTTTTGAAAACAGGCTTATGCTATCGTCGCGATGACGGCTCTTTGCGTGATAAGTATTGGGGACGTGTCATCTTTCCTTGGTTTTCTGTCAGCGGTAAGGTTGTGGCTTTTGGCGGACGTGTACTCGATTCACGCACAAAAGGGGTGAACCAGAAATACATCAACTCGCCGGAATCGGAAATATTTCATAAGAGCAATGAACTCTATGGTATATTTCAGGCAAAGAAGTCAATAGTGAAGGAAGACAGGGTTTATATGGTTGAAGGATATACAGACGTTATATCCATGCACCAGTGTGGTGTGGAGAATGTAGTGGCGAACTCTGGTACGGCATTGAATGAGGCGCAGATACGTTTGCTCCGTCGTTTCACTTCTAATATAACATTGCTGTATGATGGAGATGGGGCCGGTATACATGCTGCGTTGCGTGGTACCGATATGTTGCTTGCTGAGGGGATGAACGTGAAGATTCTTCTTCTGCCTGACGGAGACGACCCGGACAGTTTTGCCAGAAAGCATACGGCAGACGAATATAAGAGATACATTGAATCCAACCAGACCGATTTTATCATATTCAAGACAAACCTTCTGTTGGGAGATGCTGGACGGGATCCTTTGAAACGCGCTCAGCTTGTCAAGGATATAGTGCGCAGCATTTCGGTGATTCCGGAAGAAATAGTCCGTTCGGCATATATACATGAGTGCAGCGAGATGCTGGGTGTCGATGAACTCATGCTTGTGAGGGAGACGGAAAAGAATCGTGCACAGGAGCGTGAACGTATTTGGAAAGAGAAGGAGCGCGAACGGAGTCGTCTCTTGAACAGGAACGAAATGGCTTCGCAAACTCCGGGAACAGAGGTGCAGAATGTTCCGGAAGAGACGGATGTGGTGGCGGATGGACAGGATAAATCCCAAAAGCCGCTTACTTCGGATACGGATAAATCTCCACTTTCCGATGTACAGGCTCATGCTGAAGCAGTTCATGCTGTGCCTCTTGAAGATAATGGACATTCGGCAGACCAACCGGATTCGGGACTCGTAAGCCGTAGGAGTCGTGAGGAGATGCGCTTCATGGGTCTTGAGCGCATGATTATGTCGTTGGTGGTGAAATATGGAGAACAGACAATGGACGGTGAAGACGAGAATGGCGAGGCCGTTAAGATTACCATAGCAGATTATGTCGATTCTGAATTGCGGAATGATGGTTTGAGCTTCCGTACTCCCCTTTATTCAGCTATGCTTGCCGATGTGGTAGCCGGAGTACACGATCCCGGATTTGTGGCAAGCCGGTATTTTCTGAATAATCAGAATATAGAGATCAGTAGAGAAGCTGTAGAACTTCTGAGTGAACCTTATCAGTTGAGCAGCGGTCAGGTTATGCCTACAGAGCGCGAGTTGCTTTCTGGATACATCGTACATCTGATGTTCGATTACAAGTTTGCGGTTATTGAGGATGAACTTTGCGTTATTTCAGAGAAATTGTCCGACCCTGCTGTTTGTGCGGACAGTGATAAATGTCGGGAGATAATGCAGAATTATATACTCTTGAGCGATGTGCAACGTAAGCTTGCCAAGCATCTTGGCGACCGTATTGTAATGAAATGATACACAAGTTCGGTTTAAGAAAGTCCTGTAAGAAGTGGGTAGTCTTGTGAGTTGTTTTGCCGGTGTATTCACAGACCCCTCCTATAATTCTTATGGTTCTAAGTAGGGGTCTGTGAATACACCGGCAAAAGCAACTGATTTTCTTATGGACAGTTCTTCTTTCTTTTTGACACTAAGTCCACCCATAGCAAACGGAACTTTATTAACATAATTAAGGTTCGTTTACATATGAATAATTGTTGATTTTTTTTGAATTTTACTGATAAAAGTTTGATAATCAAGATAATACTATTTTGGCAAAACGATGCAGTTTTAGGTGCAAGAAGTACAGGTAATAACAAAAATAGGAAATACTGATAATCAGTAAGTTATAAAATTATTTGTCCAAGACTCCTGCTTTTTGCCACCAAAATCCATCTTTGTTTTCCGTAGCATTGAAAAATCCGATTTTGATTTTTTAAGAAATCAATTTTAGCCAATATCCAATTTCTGCCTGAAAAACGGACGTTCTCAAACTCGTTCACCTTGAAAATAAATTTTGTTCACCTTGAAAGTTTTTTCACAAGGCACTTTAAAACCATTTTCAAGGTGAACGAATTTTATTTTCAGCGTACTCTTTTTTCAGACGAAGCACGTGCGAATGTGAATTAATGTATCTTTTTGAAGTAAAATTTGTATTATTTTTACATTTGGGGTTCAAGGCCTGAAAACGGCCCTACAATTGCGTAAATGGAACTTCGGTCGGATTCGGCCGATTTTATGCGATTCTGCGAGCTTTGAATTTTAACATTTCAGATTGTCAAAGAAAAGTCCGTAATTTATGACAAATAGATAGCATATGACGATATAAAGGCTTACGTCTGTATCCGCTTCGCTGCATTGAAAGTGGACCGGAGAGGATACTGAAACTTACAGACATAAAAATGAGCGCAGATAAAGTGTCGGCTCTTGCCCATCTTAAACCGAACTCGCGTAAATGATGGTTGTATGGTTGCTTCCGTTCTGATGTACAACAGCATTTAGTTTTTTGTACCGAGAAAACTTTTCCATGTCAAGTCTTATATAGGTTATTTTTTTCGGTATGTTCGGTGAACATATCAAGACTTTATTTGTCTTTAAATCAGTGAAAAGTTGTATGTTTGCAACGCAAACGATTATTAATTGACATTTTTATTTATTCCTTCATGACTTATGGATAAAGAAGAGAAGAAAGAGGATGTAAAGGATGTTTTTGTTAAGAATGTAAAGAAAGGCAGGATTGTCAAGGTGGCCGTTTGGGTTGCTCTCAGTCCTGTGCTGTTGTTTGTTTTTCTTTCTGTACTTATATATATACCCTCTGTTCAGCAGTTTGCGGCGGAGCGTGTGGCGGAACATTTGTCCCAAGAACTGGGTATGGAGGTGAAAGTTGGACGTTTGCAACTGAAATTTCCTTTAGACCTTTCTGTCGAGCATACCACTGCGCTTCAAGGCAATGACACTGTGTTTAGTGCCGATATGCTTGATGTGAGTGTCAGGATGATGCCTCTTTTCTGTAGTCAGATAGAGGTGGATGGCATTTTCATGAGCGGACTGAAGGTGAATACCATGAGTCTTATAGATGCATGTACGATAAAGGGAAAGGTGGGAGAGTTCGCTCTCGATGCGCACAACATCGATTTGAAGAATGGTATGGCTGTGGTCAATAAAGCCGTACTGAAAAATACTGTGCTTGATGTGGCTATGTCGGATTCCGTTGCAGAAGATACGACAGCGTCGGAACCAGCTCTGTGGAAAGTGCAACTTTGTAACCTCCATCTCCATAATGTGGATTTGAGGCTGCATCTTGCACCTGCGGTCGACAGTGTGTCCGTTGGGGTAGGTGTGGGTAATGCTAAAATTGTAGCTTTTCTTGATCTTGGTGAGGAGATATACCGCATCGACGAGTTTGATATGAATAATTCATCTGTGAACTATGACGTCGGTCGTAATCCTTATCTGTGCGATAGTCTGCAGGAACGTGTCGCGTCTTTTGATGCAAGTCATATCGCGCTTACAGATTTTGCAATGAAGCTTGATTCTGTGGGGTATCGCGGAACTGGCAGTTTGAATGCAAATATCCGTCAGTTGACGGCGCGCGAAAGATGTGGACTGAAACTTGAAAAGACAGAAGGACGTGTCGTGATGGAGGACAGTGCGCTGGTTGTTCCCTCATTGGCTTTGACCACAGATGATTCGTATCTGACAGCTGGAATGAAAATGGATATGAATGCCTTTGATGACAAGAATCCGGGAGTGATGGATGTGCATGCTTCTGCACAGATAGGCAAGAACGATATGTTGCTCTTTGTACCGAATGTAGCGACGGAACTTGTACGTAATTGGCCTGTAAAACCGATGTCGGTTGTTTTTGATGCTCATGGAAACATGAAGTCCATGCATGTCGACAGACTGAACGCGAAACTTGAAGATGCTTTTGATTTGACTTCTTCAGCGGATTTTACGGATATCACGGACTCGTTGCGTATGGGGGCTGCTGTGAATCTGAAGGTATTGATTCATAATGCGGATTTCATAAAAGGATTCGTGCCTGCTGATGTGGCCGAACAGTTTGTTCTTCCTCGGAATATGACTTTGCTTGCCGATGCCGGTATGAATGATGGGAAGGTGTCGGTTGATGCGGATTTGAGCACACCGTATGGTTCTCTGATCTTGACTTCTGACTATGATGTGGCAAAAGAAGGATATCTGATAGGACTGGATATTGAGAATTTTATGCTCAGCAGTTTTATGAAGATGGAACAGCAAGCTTATGTCAATGGTTCTGTGACGGTCAACGGAAGAGGTACAGACATTTATTCCAGAAAAACGTGTGCTGAAGCGATTGTTGCATTGGATGAAGCTCATTTTGGCAGTGTTGATGTGAGCGGAAGCCGTGCAGATGCTGCTCTTTCCGATGGTTGCATGTCTTTGGGTTTTATCTGCGACAACAGTCTGTTGAATACCTCTTTTAATTTGAAGGGACATCTATACCCGAATAAGGTGGATGGCACACTTGACATTGACCTTCCGTTTGCCGATATTCGTGCTTTAGGGTTTGCGAAGGAACGTCTTGAGGTTACGACAAAAGGAGTTGTTGCGTTTACTTCTGATTTTTCCAGTAAATTCATGGTAGATTCTCATATCGACGGACTTGATATGATTATCGGGAAAGACAGTGTAAAGACCGAACATTTTGATATTCATGCGGAAAGTACCTCTGATTCTACTTTAGCAGTTGTACGTACCGGTGATCTGGATTTTAATTTCCGTTCTCCTTATAACTTGTTCTCACTTGTGGCAAAGAGTGAAAGATTTGCTAAGATGGTGACAAAGCAAATGGATAAAAGAACTATTGACCTTGAACATTTGAAGAAATACATGCCTGTTGCTTCTCTCGAAACATCTGTGGGAAGAAACAATCCTGTGACAAAGATTCTGGCTACCAATGGAATCTCATTCGATGAAGTGAAAGCAAGTCTGATAACTTCCCCTGAGTCTGGATTGCTTGGAAATGCGCATATGTATGGGTTTACTAACGATACCATAGATGTGGATACCGTATATTTCAATCTTTCACAAAACAGTACCAGTATTCTGTTCGAGACTGGTGTGATTTGTGATGACCAGAAATTATGTCCGGGATTTAAGGCTTATCTCGATGGACATGTGGATTTGGATGATGCAGACGTGCATCTTGCTTATTTTAGCAAAAAAGGGAAAAAAGGCATAGATCTTGGTATTGCGGCTGAGTTTACGGATAGTCTGTTGTGTCTGAAGCTTTATCCGGATCAGCCGGTAATAGCCTTCAGCCAATTTTCTCTGAATAAGGATAACTATGTGAATCTGAACAGGAATGGAGATTTTTTTGCTGACGTCAGATTGGCTTCTCTGAAGGACAGCTGCCGTATAGCGCTTGAGGCATCAGTTGTTGAAAAACAATATGCGAGAGTTCTGTTGGAGAAACTTAATATAGAAGATTTGCTGACTGTTCTTCCCTTCATGCCCAAAATTACGGGAATGCTGAATGTAGATGCCACTTATAGGGCTACGGAGGAAAATTTCCTTGTAAATGGCTGGCTCTCTGCTGATAAATTCTCTTATGAAAAAATGCCGATAGGCGATGTTAAGGCGGACTTTGATTATGCGCCTCAGGGAACGACTGCGCATGTCATTACTGCGAAGCTTAGCCATAACGAACAGGAAGTCATCACTCTGGATGGTATATATGACAGTGATGCGGGCGGTTCGCTCGATGGCAATCTTGTATTTAATGATCTTCCGCTTTCAATAGCATCTCCGTTTGTCCCCGATCAGATTGCCTATTTCAATGGTTTCCTTGGTGGACAGATACATGCCGTCGGTCCGGTGGACAAACTTGTTTTTGACGGACAGCTTATGCCGGACGGAATGACCGTACAGTCGGACATGTATGCTGTGAAGCTTCGATTTGCTGATGAACCTATACTTATTGCCGACAGTCGTCTGACCTTCAATAAATATAAGGTGTATGCCGTTGGGGAGAATCCGCTGACTCTGAACGGTTATGTGGATTTGGCGAATATGGAACAGATACGCCTTAGTCTTGGACTTTACGGACGCAATTTCCAGCTTGTTGATGCGCAGCGTACACGCAAGGCTGTTTTGTTCGGAAAAGTATATGGCAATTTCTTTACTCGTGTAACAGGCACTACCGATGATCTTTCTGTGCGTGGAGTCATCAATGTGCTTGGCAATACGAATATGACCTATATTATGGCTGACACTCCGCTGTCTGTAGACAACCGTCTTGATGACATCGTTACATTTGTTGATTTTACGGCTCCGCCTGAGTCGGCCGATGATATTCCGAAGAAGACATTTATGGGAATAGACATGCAGGTGCAGCTTGTGGTTGAAGACGGAGCGCAGTTCCATTGCGAATTTAGTGCGGATCGCCAGAGTTATGTCAACATACAGGGCGGAGGTTCGTTAGCCATGAACTACACTCCGGAGGGTATTCTTACTTTGCAAGGAAGATATACCGTCAATGAGGGAGAGATGAAATATTCGTTGCCTGTAATTCCTCTCAAGACCTTTACGATAAGGAAGGGCAGCTATATCGAGTTTACTGGTGATCCTATGAATCCGGTACTTAAGATTGAAGCATACGAACAAACCAAAGCTGCTGTCAATGAGAATGGTGGGGGTAGTCGCACTGTTGCTTTTGATGTTGGTCTTAAAATTACCAATACGCTTGAAAATATGGGGCTTGATTTCACTATTGATGCGCCGGAAGACATCACTGTGCAGAATGAACTTGCAGGAATGTCGAAGGAGGAGAAAAACAAACTTGCTGTGGCTATGCTTGCTACGGGTATGTATTTGTCCGGAAACAATTCTTCTGGGTTCAGTGCCAGCAATGCGCTCAACAACTTCTTGCAGAGTGAGATAAACAGTATTGCCGGTCAGGCTCTCAGGACTGCTGTCGATGTGAATGTAGGGATGGAACAGAATACCAATTATGATGGCAGTACTCGTACTGACTATTCTTTCAAGTTTTCCAAAAGATTTTTCAGTAACAGGTTGAATGTGGTGATTGGGGGGAAAGTCTGTGACGATAATAGTTCTGTCGAGCGTGAGTCGGGGACATATATTGACGATGTGTCTCTTGAGTGGCGTCTTGATAAGGGTGGTACGCGGTATGTCAGAATTTTCCATGAGAAGAATTATGACAACTTACTTGAGGGAGAGCTTATAGAGAACGGTGCCGGTATTGTACTTCGCAAGAAGATGGACAAGTTGTCCGAACTGTTTATATTCAAGAGTGACAAGAAGCGTCGTGAGGAAGAGCTTCGCAGAAGGCAGGCCGGCGGTAGTGCTTCTTCCGGCACAGGAAATGTTTCCGGAGGCAACGGCTCATCCGGTGAAAACGGTTCCTCCGAAAATTCGGTTCCGGTGGACAAGGCGCAGAATCGTGAAGCGTTGAAAACCGATGATAAGTAAATGGAATGTATAATCAGAATCAAAATTGTATATGAAGTACATTATATATATCGCATCTCTCTTCACAGTTCTTGCCGGTTTTCTTGCTGCTTGTTCCACTACAAGCAACTTACCGGAGGATGAAATGCTCTATACTGGTATCAAGTCTGTCACTGTCAACGGCCGACAAGGCACTGTTGCCGAGGCCACGGCTTTGACTGAAGTGGAAGCGGCTATAGCGTATGCTCCGAACAACTCTTTCATGGGGAGTTCGTCGTTGCGTACTCCTTTGCCTATTGGCTTGTGGGTATACAATGGATTGGTCAATAAGCAAAATTCCGGATTTAACAGATGGCTTTTCAATACATTCGGCAGTACTCCAAAGACTATTACGGCTGTCAATCCGGTAACTCGTTCACAAATTGCCACCTATTTGTTGCAGAACTATGGCTATTTTCAGGGAAATGTCAATTATACCCTTGTTGACCAGAAAAATCCAAAGAAGCAGAAGATTTCGTATGAGATAAATCTTGGAAAACCATATATGTTCGATTCTATCCGCTATTCTTTTCCTTCGACGGAAGACAGCATAATACGTGCAACGGATTATGCGCGCTATATCAGAAGAGACGAACAGTTCAGTGTGGTGAACCTGCAAGCTGAGAAGGCTCGTCTTGTCAAGGAGTTCCGTAATAACGGCTTCTACTACTATCGTCCCGACTATATTTCATATTTTGCCGATTCCATGCAGATTCCTTATCGGGTGAAACTGCTGGTCGTGCCGGACAAGGATATGCCTGTACGTGCCGGGAAGCAGTGGAGGATTGGCGATATTAGTACTTACATACGCAACAGCAGTGGCATGCGCAGCCAATATACGGATTCTTTGAATCTCAAAGGATTGAAAATCGCTTATTCCGGCAGCAAGATTCCTGTAAAGCCGCGTGTGATGTTCAGGACATTCCGCTTTTGGAGAGGACAGATGTTTAATCAGAGCAAACTCGACCGGACGATAACCAACCTGAACAATATGCAGGTGTTCTCCCAAGTGCAGTTTTCTTTCATTCCGCGCGACACTACTCGTGCCTGCGATGTGCTCGATGTGCGTTTGGATGCCATAATGGACAAGCTTATTGATGCCGAAGTGGATTTCAATATCACTCAGAAGAGCAATTCACAGATTGGTCCTAACCTCGCGCTTACCTTTTCAAAAAGAAATGCTTTCAGGCATGGCGAGACTCTCTCCTTCAAGTTAAAAGGTTCGTATGAATGGCAGACCAACAGGTCGGTGACCGGCCAAAGTTCAAAGATCGATTCATACGAAACGGGAATGGAGGCTTCGCTGACTTATCCGTGGACGGCATTTCCCGGATTGGCTACCAAGATATTCCGTTATCCTACCTCTTCTGCATTCAAGCTGTCTGTCGATCATCTCAATCGGGCCGGCTATTACCGTCTGTTGTCTTTTGGGGCTGAAGCGGCGTATAAGTTCCAGACTTCAAACGATGTGAGCCATACGTTTGTACCTCTTACCCTTACTTACAACAAACTGATGGAGACGACGGCGAGGTTCGATTCCATAACAGCCTCCAATCAAGCTCTTTATGTGAGTCTGAAGAATCAATTCATTCCTGCCATGCAGTATATACTTACTTACGACAACAGCAGGAACTCGAAGTTGCACCGGACGACATGGTTTGAGCTGATGGTGAAGGAATCAGGGAATATAATTGGAGGAATCATGGCTGCATCGGGGAAGAAATTCAGCAAGGAAGACAAGAAACTCTTTGGCAGTCCGTATTCGCAGTTTCTCAAGCTGACGCTGGACTTGCGCAATAAGTTCAAGTTGGCCGAGAAGAGTTTGATTGCAACCAGATTGTATGCTGGAGCCATATTTACATACGGCAATTCGTCCGTCGCCCCTTACAGTGAGCTTTTTTATGTCGGCGGAGCCAACAGCATTCGTGCTTTCAGTGTGCGTTCCATAGGTCCCGGACGATACTATGATTATTCCGGACGTGGGACGTATCTTGACCAGGCCGGTGATTTGAAGCTTGAAGCCAATATTGAATATCGTTTTAACATCACAGGAAACCTGTATGGAGCGGCATTTGTCGATGCGGGAAATGTATGGTTGTTGAAGAACGATGATTCGCATCCGGGTGGAAAGGTTGGAGACGGAGGTTTTCTCAATTCCATTGCTTTGGGCACAGGACTTGGCCTGCGTTATGACCTTGAATTTCTTGTTCTCCGATTAGATTTGGGTGTGGGGATACATGCTCCGTATGATACAGGGAAGTCTGGGTATTACAATATTCCTAAATTTAAGGATAGTCTCGGATTGCACTTTGCTGTCGGATACCCGTTCTGATGGATAAAGGTATCTGTTTGATGAAGTTTGGTGATATACTGTTGATTTCTTTTTGCAATTCATGCAGGAAGCAGGAGGCATGTGCGCCGTCCATTTGGGTATGATGGAATTGGAAAGATACTGTAAGTGTGGTGCGCAGGAAGTGTCGCCTGTATCTGCCCCAAATCAGGAATGGATTGTTGAAGATTCCGCTGTACATCCCCACAGCTCCGTCTATTTCGTACTGTGTGAGTGCAGACGTGCCAATAACCATGCTGTCCTGTATATTGTGGTCAGTACAGTTTTCATGCACCCAGGTGGTCAGTTGCAGATAATGCTCGTTGAATTTCTTCAAATCATCGCTAAATGGAATGTCGCATGAGCTGACTTCATCTTGTTTGTTGGCCACAATGGTGTTCACGGCGATGCAGTCGTATTGCATGAGTTTGCCTTCGACGGGCAACAGATAAAATTCCTTGATACCACTTGCTGCTTTGCCGATACACCAGCACATCAGCATGTTGAATTTCAGTTTCTTACGCTTGGCGATTCTAACGAGGTGACTGACATCAATTGTCTTAAAGAATGTTACCATCGGCATGGGTGCATTCATCCATGTTTCGAAGGCATACGCGCGAGTGGTTTCGTGGGGATTCACTTCTTTCATCATATTCAATGCTTTTGGTTGTGATTGTCTGGCTTGTATAGTTGGATTTTGTCTTGTTTCATTTTGCAAAGGTAGGTGTTTTCCTGTATTCTCCCAAAGACATTCAGTGGCTTATACTTCGATCCTCCATGATATTTAGAAGCTGTTTTAGTTTTTTATTGAAAAAATCTGTTATATAGCCATTCAAAATATTGAATATCAGCATGTTAATTGGTGCAAAATTCATGACTTTATGAGTGCCAGTCAATTAAAGTCATGGAACAATACTCAGCCAGCCTTACTGATACACAGTGGCAAGTTTTTGAAAAAATCATCAATCCGCAAGAAAGAAAGCGAAAACATTCTACAGGACTTTCTTAAATCGGACCTATGTAGTCAATTATATTTCTGTTGATTTTTAAGTGACGAAGTCGGGTGCAGATATATACTTTGTCTACCGGTCCGGCTGTCACGCCACAACAAGGCCGGCGTCCTCATAAACCGGCTTGATTATCTCCACACTCACACCATCTGCCTTGTCATAAATTACGGGCTTTTTCTGACAATCTGAAATGTTAAAATCAAGGCCTCGCAGAATCGCATAAAATCGTCCGGACCTTGCCGAAGTTCCGTTTGTGCGATTCTGAGGCTGTTTTCAGGCCTTGAATCCCAAATGTAAAAATAATACAATTTTAATCTGGAAAAGATACATTTATTTACATTCACGTGTGTCTCGTCTGAAAAAAGAGTACGCCGGAAATAAATTTTCAAGGTGAACCAAATTTGTTTAAAAGGCACTTTAAAAACATTTTCAAGGTGAACGAAATTTATTTTCAAGGTGAACGAGTTTGAGGAAGTCCGTTTTTCGGGCTGAAATCTGATATTACCTAAAAGTGATTTCTTAAAAAATCCAAATCAGATTTTTCAATGTCACGAAAAACAAAGATGGATTTTGGTGGCGGAAAACAAGGGTTTTGGATGAATAATTTTATAACTTACTGATTATCAGTATATCCTATTTTAGTCCCTGCCTGTACTTCTTGCACCTAAAGCCACACTATTTTGCAGAAATAGTATTCTGTTGATTATCAATTATTTATCGATAAAAATTCAGAATTTTAGTAATTAACCATGTGCAAATGAATCTTAATTATGTTAATAAAACTCCGTTTGCTATGGGTGGGCTTAGTGTCAAAAAGAAAGAAGAAAAGTACCAGATGGAGACAGAATGTTCACCGGCAAAAACAATTGATTTTACATTACTTGTCCTGACTTTGTCATTGCGTACTCTGATATAATTAAACAGATTACTTGACTTTTTTCAGGACTTTCTTAAACCGAACTTGCGTAGGAGTTAGATGGCAAGAAAGAACGGCAATAGCGTATTTGTTGACGATGATTTTTTACCCTACAAAGACCAATGGTCGTATCTGTACCTTTTTTATCATCATATACTTACAGTTTGAAATCGAAAAACACTTTTTCTGTGCCCTCGGAATAACCAAGCCATTTTTTTGAAGGCGTCAGCCTTGTTGTTGCGTGACAGTCGGACCGGTAAACAAGGTATATATCGGCACCTGACTTCGTCACTTAAAAACCAACAGAAATATAATTATCTATGCGAGTTCGGGTTAATAATAGTGGTTGAACTGTTATGTTTAAGTTTCAATATTCATATCGATTTCAATAACTCTTTCATAAGTTTCGTCGAATTTCGACGGAATATCATTTCAGGAACAAAATCCGTTCATCAGTCTTGGTAAGTTCGTCTAACAAAACGTTAAATAAATTCATTGGTAATCAGCCTGTTGTGTTTAGTTATCCATTAGCATTCGTTGTCAATAGGAAGAATCTAATTACAACCACAATATCCCTGTAGACTTTACGACCTTTCGTTTCGTTCTGTATATCCGTAGGTCTTACAGTACATATAAAGTTACAATCCACAACAAAGAAAAGAGCCTATCGCCACTCTTTATAGAGTTCGATATGGCCCTTTTCTCTATCTGTCATAATTCATTTACCTCTTCAAGGTTGATTCTTTCCTTCTCACATATACTCTTATTTCTATTTGTCTTATAATCGCCCAAGAAAAACTATGGCGCAAACAATAATACAGAGAAGAAATTCTCCCCTATCTTATTTCCTATTCTGTTTATCTTATGGCAAACTTCAATGAGTGTTCGTTGCCTGCATCATCTCTGACGTATGCCACATATACACCTGCCGGAAGATGCCCTACAGACACAGAAGATTGTCCATCAACAGCTGCAATACGGGTTGTCATACAAACCTGCCCGGTCATCGTATATATATCCAAAGAAGCTGCATATCCGCTGCCACAGCCTACAACTATTGCCCCGTTGTGATATGCAATGTCAAACTTGCTGTCTGAAATGTAATCCATATCCTTTATTGCATCCGGTATCACAGGTGCGACATACTTTTCCGCATAACTTGTGATCACATTCATAGCTCCAATTGTCGGTTTCGACATCACATAGACATTATACCCACCATCGGGATACAACCCGACAGACATATCTCCATAGTGTAAAGGATAGTAAAGCGTATCATGCCAAGTCTCGTCCGATGCAGACAGAACCACACAACCTCCATCCTTGTCTAATTTGAAAGAAGCATGAAGCTGGTTCATTGGCACAAGTTTGTCACACCATATAATAAGATAACCATGAGCCGGTATCACGGTATTCACATCAGCACCTCCCGATGAGATTCTGTATTTCGTAGGTTTGGAAATATTGTCACTGATATACATGCCTTCTATATCGATAGGTTCATCTGTGGTATTATAAAGCTCAACCCAGTCATTTCTATTATAATAATCGTTCACATATATACTGTTGTCGCCACTTATCTCATTCACTCTTACCGGAGTTGTTCCACATGCAGCCAATTCATCTCCGGACAGACGTTCATAACATGCAATAAGATTGAGATCTCCGCCTGAAGGCATATCAAATATTTCCTCTTCACTTATCACATTGCCTTTGCCTGAAGAGGCTGTGGTTGAAAGACAGGCATCCCAATAAATGTCTGTAGAATTGCCACTGTTATTATGCAACTCCACAGCTATCACATTTTCACCTTTCACAAACAAGCCCGATGGAAGTTCTACGGTTCCTCTGTCAGGGTTGCCGTTCGCATACGTTGTAGAAAAAGTATTATAACCGACATTACCGCTTGGCATATTGTAACGTGCAGCTTCTTTTCCGTTTACATATACAATGAATCCATCATCAGCAACGTATCCAAGTTTGAACAAGTCACTGGCAGAAGGTGTATTGTCCAAAGTCACCGTCTTCCGGAAATAATAAGTAGGCCGTTTATTGGCAGCATCACTGCCATAGTCGAGAATTGTAGCATAGCCTCTTCCATTAGCCGGGTCGGATGTGAAATATCCGAGCGGAGCCTTGCCCATAATCCATGTCTTACCGCCTGATACCGACTGCCATTCCTGTCCGTCAAGCGACCCCTCATCATAGTAGTTCCATGCAGAGCCATAAGAGAATATTTCCTCCATATCTCCGTTAAGATTTCTCCAGCCGACAAACCTGTAGCCTGCCGGTGCTTCTGTTGCAAGTTGTACAGGCGGAAATAATGTACCATCGAACTTACCAGTTGGCACTGTTATGCCATTGACAGAAAGACGCGCCTCCGATATATTAGAAGAGAGATGTACTGCCACCCCCTCCGTATTCGATATCCCGAAAGAGGTATACCGTTTCAGTGCATTCATCATTGTGCTGTTCCTGTCTGTCAAACTGCTTTTCAATCCGTTTGCGGTACCATAAGGAGAAGCCCCCTCGTATGCCATCATATCTGCCACATTGCCGGTCAGACTGTCTATGATTGCCATACAGCGTGAAGGCTCAAACACACTTCCTCCCACCAGACAATATGTATCGATGAACTGCCGACGGAAAGTTTCATTCTTCAGCATATTGAGGAAGATGGTTACAAGTTTTATTTCTTCCGTCAGACGAGAATCCGTATCATATATGTAGTCAAAAGTATAAGTCTGCTTTCTTGCAAAAGTATTGAAAGGATCTGTTGTGGCAAACGTACCGTCAAGGTCGAAAAGAACAAAACGGAATTTACCTCCGTCTGCCTTCGGCTTAAATCCTTTCACATTATTCTGAGGCCAGTCATTGCCTCCCAGCCAAAACTCTATTGCCATATAATTGATATATTCATCTATATCTACCATCCGACTTATCTCTTCATACACCTCTTCATCAGCTGCATTTACAGAAAGTTCATACCAATGCAAGAAACTTTCTTCCGTACCGCACATCTGGCAATAACCCGAATCCGGACTCATCTCGAACTGGTCGATTTCATCCGAATCAAGCCCATAATTGGCGTAGGCAAAATGTTTGTTGTTCGGTTCACGCATATTAATCACACCCATATACTTTCCATTTATGAAGTGCATAATCGGCTGATATGCCTGTCCGTCAACATCCATTCCCGAAGTACTCACAATTGTTTGAAGAGCGGCATCCTTTATTCGGCAGTAGTTGTCATTACCGCCATTGCGTATCTGCAGTGTCTTGTGTTTCAGATATGGTTTGTCAGCAAAGAACTGATATTCATAGAAGTTACGGCCTTCATATACCTTGCCAGCTTTCAGTTTGAACGAATGAGGTTCCCATGCACGACTCCACCCTCCACACATGGCTAAATCTACTTCCTGATTGACAGCCATTCTGCCATCGGGTGTTATATATTCAAAATTCACAGGCCTGTCCCAATCCATGTTCCAGTTACATGGTGAAGATTGTCCGTTACCAGTACGTCCATTGACACCTTTCACATACACTCCAAGACTGTCATCGTAAAGGTTGACAGGATCTGTAACGACAGAAATAACAGGCAACAGATAATCTTTGTCCTTGTAAAGGAACGAACGTGTAACCACTTCACTCGGCAACATACCCTCCTTGAACAAGCGAAAACGATAAACAGTTGTCTCCTTGACATCAAACATACCCGTTACACTCGTCATGCCGTTAGCAAGGGTCGGAGTCGTTCCATCAGTCGTATATCTGAGTGTTGCACCTTCCGGTATATCCACATACACGGACAAAACTCCCACAAAGAAACGCGAATCATGATTTACAACAGGAGCTGCCAACCTTTCTGTTGCAAATGTAGTTCCTGCATTACTCTGCTGCGGAGTCGGTTCAGCCGTAAGCCCCCACTGTTGCTCACCATCAGCAATACGCGAATAAGATGTTCTCGCCACTGCTGCCGGATAGCTCTGTTGTGCCACAAGATTACCTTCTTCATCTGATATATATATCGTACCTCCATCACAATCAAGTTTGAAATTCACTTGAGAATTTTTCACTTCATTATGATCGAACCAAATGTTCTTAAAGCCCCTTGCCGGTATGACACCTGCATTATACGGCAGTCTGAACTTCTTCAGATCATTAGCATCATCACTCACATAGAATCTGTTGATGCCCACCGCTTTATCTGTCGGATTGTACAGTTCCACCCATCCACCGTAGTTGAAAGAGGGGTCTATAAACATATCCACATTGGCCGACTGAATCTCATTGATGACCAAAGAAGAAGCGTCTGCCACATTCCGCGTAACCTTCACAAGGCAGGTTTTTTTGACACCGCTCCCATCCTTTGCCTCAATTGTTATCATAGCAGAACCTTCAGAAAGAGCCTCTACCGTTCCGTCGTCGAGAACAGATGCCACACGCGTATTACTGCTCTTCCAACTCAAATTCTTGAAAGTGGCATTTTCAGGTTCTATCCGTGCCTCAATCTTCTGCTTTTCACCTTCTACAAGCAATATCGTACTTTCCGGAAGTGTGATTCCTGTAATCAGAGCCACCTCTCCATAATATTCAAGTCGGAAATTGTCGAACATACACCAGTTGCTCGATGCCCATGTCTCATTCACAAGCCCGAAGCGTAATGTTCCGTTTGTCACTTCTGTCACCACACTATTTTCGTACATGCCGTTTTCAAAGCTGTATGCTCCGCTTGCCATTCCGTTAGGATAATAGGAAGTCTGTTGTCCCCATCCCGGCCCCCAGCAGTTGCCATAGATATTTTCCGACAACGATTCGGTATAAATATTGACAATTTTTTTCTTGTCAGTATTGGCATACAAATATCCGGTCACATTGTCTGTACCTCCCACATACCGGTTATATGCTTCCCAATTGTCGCCTGTACGGAAATACGCCTGTACCGAAATTCGGTATTTTCCATTCGGTACAGCAACAGTCTGCCAAATATCAAAAGTTCCGTTCCAGAACTCCATTGCATCATAATTGACATTCTGACTCGATGCATCACTTGTATATACCCATCCGGAGTTTGAGTTATTGTCGAATCCTGCATTTCGGACATACTCTGACGTCATATCAATCCAACCGTTTGTCTGCCCTGCCATCAACGCAGGTACAGCCATCAACGTGCAGATCACCAGACTCATTTTTTTTCTGTTCATAATCATAATATTTATTTAATATCTGATTTCCAAAGATAAAGTCTGAGGAAATAGAACTATCCAACCTTAATTCAATATTCGTCTTGCCCCGACATATCGTTTGATATAATATGCCATACGCGCAAAATCATCGACCACAATACCGCGACTTGGAGAAGCGTGTATGAACTTGAACGTCTTGCCCTCCTTATCCACACTGACCACCATGCCTACATGTCCGATGGTACGAGAAGAAACGGACCCTTTGAAGAAAACAAGATCGCCCGGCATCAACTTATCTCTGTCTACAGCCACACCTTCAGTATACTGGTCACGCGAAGAACGTTTCAACTTTATTCCAAATTGCAGATATACATAGCTCGTAAATCCGGAACAGTCGAAAACCATAGGTCCCATAGCACCTCCACGGTATCGCTTGCCTTTATGTTTATTGGCTTCTTCCACAAGCTTAAGAGATACGACTCTTGCACTCTGTGATTTCGACTTCATGCTACCATTATCAGATATAACCAAGTCCGCCTTGGGAAAGTCTTGCTCCGTCTGTTCCTTTATATATCTTGCCGCCTCACGGCTTTCATCAAGCACAAGACGTGGCTGATGCTCCGAACGACGAAATGAATAAATTGTGCCGTCCTTGAATGTTCCGTCATCAAAGACCGACACTTCTATTACCGGAACATATTTTTGTTCTCCATTGACAAGAGATACATAAGGGGCACTGAAATGTCCCATACCATACATAACAATCCTGTCTTTATATAATTCCAGCGGTTGTATCCTGCCATCACCATTGCCATACACCACATCCGCACCCACATCTATACAGAAATGTGCGAAAGACTCTACTTCCTCAATATACTGACGCTTATCGTTCTCTTGCCTGCCAACAGCTTTCGGACGGAACCCACGAGACTTGAAATCAAATGCAACAATCACTATATCACACTCTTTGTCAAGAGCACTGACTATGCGTTCTATGTCCGAAGTATCTCTCATATCAGGCGAGTGAACGGCTGTACCAAAAGCGGCATATCCATATTTCAGACCATTACGCTCAAAAATATCATATTCACGAAGAGACTTTATCCCAGCAAAACGAATGTCATGGTCACGCATGGCATTCGTTGTCGATGTAAGCCCTTCTATACCAAAATCCGCCACATGCCCACCGGCAAGACTAACAGCTGTAAATCCCGCACGTGTCATAATTTGTGCACACGACTCAGGCATACGCATCAAAGTACCCCACTCTACCATGTTATTCTTGTTCGGAGTACCCTCCACATCCATCAACACTGTGCCGAGAGTCGCAAATGTGGCTGATGCCGACCTAAATATTTCTTTTGCAAAGTCAAACTGCCTGTCATATTCATTTCCCGGTTTCACCTTCTGCCTGTAATTGGTTCCGAAGCTGACATCACCGACAAAAACGATTTTCGATGTCTGCTGCGCCCACGTACAACAGAAACAGAGAATTAGCAACATCAATACAAATACATTCTTCTTCATTTCTTCGTGTCACTCTGTAACCCGGACTGCAAATATAATTCTTTTCGTCAAATTACCAACCAAATTACAATATAAAATAAGGAGGATGCATTACCAAAAAACTTTGACTGCCAATCTTATGCTCATACAACCCATAAGATGTGACCAATACAGCAGCTCAACAAAACCGACAAGAAAACATGTCAAACCGTCTATTTCTTTATGACGCATCCTCTGACCACGGCGCCGTTCTTGAAATCCGTTCCAAAATAAAAGCCGGGTTCAGGAGGCTGGTTATATCCGACATTTTCTGTAGCCACACTTATACGGTACGGTATGTCTTCCATGAATGTATGAAAACGAAAAGAAGTCGGAATAGTCGTGGTATATATTCTCAGTTCACTGCTGTCGTGTGTCCGTACGACAACCTCTTCGCGCCAATCGCCCAATATATCGGCTGAAAGACATGGATTATTCTTCGTTCCGTTATTGAAACTACATTCTTCCCTGAAATCCTTCAGTGTATACACACGTTGTTCTTTCCAGTCGTATTTCGTCACAGCCCCCTTATCAAGCAGTTCACGCAACAAATCTCCATCCCACCAAACAGCCGAATTGACAGATATTTTCGACGGACGGGCAATGACCTTCCCTTCCACATTACGTATTCCGCCGGAAGCAATAGACCACATCTCAAGCCCATAATTCTCGGGATCTATATCTGCCGCCATTCCTCTCCCCACATCCGAATTGTCGGGAAGCTGAAATATGATTTCTCCGGTTGAAGCATCACGGAAATCAGAACCATCACGTTTGTTCTCATGTACATCCCATATCTGCAGCTTCTCTGAATCCGGATAGAACGCATACTGATGTATGGCATCGCCATGCCCCATCCCAGTATTGTAAAGTCCGCGTCCGTCATGATCAACCGCCATAGAACCGTATGTAATTTCATCATATCCGTCGCCATCCACATCTCCAACACGCAGATTATGGTTACCCTGACCTGCATATCCATGCCAAGGTTCCTTGTCGGTATCAAAAAACCATCGGGTGGAAATTTTCTTCCCATCCCAATCGTATGCAACAAGCACTGTACGGGTGTAATATCCTCTGCACATCACCACACTTGGATGTACTCCGTCGAGATAGGCTACACAAGCAAGAAAACGGTCGCACCGATTACCATACGAATCACCCCAATCCTCCGGATTTCCGCGTTCCGGAAGATAATCCACCGTCTGCATAGCAGCACCCGTAAGTCCGTCAAAAACAGTCAGATATTCCGGACCTGTCAGGATTCGACCTTCTACTCTCACTTTCTTTGAACGCATCTTTCCTTCGATATTCTTGTCTATCACTCCCGAAAAACGGTAATCAGCAGCAGAATCGCCTATGCAATGCCCAACACCGTCTATACTGCCATCGCCAGTCTTCATCACCACCTCTGCATGTCCGTCGCCATCAAGGTCATAAACCATGAACTGCGTATAGTGCGCTCCGGCACGGATGTTAGGTCCAAGGTCTATGCGCCAAAGCTTTTCACCGGACATTTTATAACAGTCGATATAAACATTTCCGGTATATCCTTCATGAGAATTGTCGTGAGCATTAGAAGGATCCCATTTCAATATAATCTCATACTCACCATCGCCATCTACATCCCCCACACTCGCATCATTGGCATTATAAGTATATGTCTGTCCTGCAGGAGTAATCCCATCTGCCGGTTTGTCGAGCCTTATGGAGAGGTAGTCACTGTGAGCATCCCCTTTCAGCAGATACTTGCCATCTTTGCGATGCGACTCCTTTCCATTGTCCACTGTTCTGACCTCATACAGCAAATCACCGTTCCCTCCTTTGCACTTCAAAAAGGTGACATTTGTTATCGGCTTCTTATTCAAAAGCTTATTGTTACAGTATACATTGAAAGATGTACTCATCGCGTCTGAAGACAGATACCTCCACGAAAGAAAGACACTGTCGCCTCCTGCATAACGCACAGCAACAGGTGAACGTCCGAGTTCTTCACGCTGAATGCGCGAATAGTCGTACCTCGGCTGTGATACAGCACTACAACATACGGCCAGCAGTGCAACGGCTAATATTCTCATTGATTCTATAGTATTATAAGGTTCGTATATAGCAATAAAACGTACACATATCGATTCCGAAAGGGAAGTTTCAGTCCCCACATCCCTTCTTGAAAACAGAATATACAACAAAGGCTTACAGGCAAGAAGACCCATAAGCCTTATTGTATTCCGGTAACCTGTTATCTCAGAGTCTTGGTATATTTCTTAAGAGGAACCACATAACTCAGAGAATAGAGTTTGAAATCGACAGAGAAACTGTGCACAGGAACAGCATCGTAACTTGAATACTTGCTTTTCACATCAGCCCAGTTATTTTCATAGATATTCGCCTTTATTTTATCAAGAGTAACAGGTTCAAGCTTCTTCTCATAAGTCTTTATAGCCTGCTCATTACACTGAGCCTGAGCATATATAGGTATACTGACATTGACTTCCGCTTTTTCCATGAAAATAGATTTATCGCCGGTATATCCCAAATCATCCAGACTCTTACGAACAAGAGAATCATACATTAATGAGTCGTCGCTACTTTCATAGGCAGGGTTGAACACAATAGTGTCCGATAAGCCATAGTAGGACATTTCTGCAGATGCCTTTACATCGTCATCATCTACACATGAAGTAAAACATACACATGCCAACAGCAAAGCTGCTGCTCCTAACAAAACTTTCTTCATAAGTACCTTTTTTGTTTTTAATAATTCTATGGCAACAAAGATAGATATTTTCTTTGTATATAAGAAGAAAGAAACATAAATTAGGTAACAGAATACAAATGTTCTCTGCTTATAGGCCTTCCCGTCGGTGGCAAGAAGACAACAATCCGTATGAAGGTACAGCGTTACAAGTGCATGAATGGCCAATGCACCTATGACCGGCAGGAACGTATTCCTTTTGCCACCGGCAGTTGCAGCTACACCCATCGTTTTGCACGTTACGTGATAGACCTGCCCAAGGCAATGACGCTGAAGGATGTCTCCGATCTGCTGGATATATCATGGAATACGATAAAAGACATACATGTCCGTTATCTTGGAAGGCATTATTCCCCTCCGTCACTGGAGGGTGTGGACTGTATCGGCATAGACGAGTTTGCGGTAAAGAAAGGGCATATCTACAAGACCATAGTCGTAGACCTGCGGACAGGCCGGATTCTTTATGTGGGTGACGGCAAAGGCGCTGATTCTCCGGATGGATTCTGGAAGAAAGCCGGGAAGAAGAGCCTTGAAATCAGATACGTTGCCACCGGTCTGTCCGCGGCTTTCATCTCATCCGTATCAGAAAACTTCCCTGAAGCGATACATGTGTCCGATCATTTCCATGTGATGAGACTGATGAATGACAAGCCCGATGAGATCCGCAGGTTGCAGTATAATATGGAGAAGAACGTCAACAGACGGAAAGTGTTGAAGGGTGCACGCTATCTGCTGCTGAAGAATGGCGCTGACATCTGTGACAAGGAATACAGGACCAGACTTGAGAATGCCTTGGCCATGAACAAGCCCTTGTCGGAAGGCTACTATCTCGAGGGACAGCTCAGGGAGATATGGATGCAGCCTGACAGGAAAGAGGCCGGACTGGTCCTGACAGACTGGGTAAAACAGGCCAGAGAAAGCAAAGTGACACAGCTGATGAAGATGGCTTCCACACTTATGGCCTATCGGACAGGAATACTTGCCTGGTATGACTGCCATATCTCAACAGGCAAAGCGGAAGGTATCAACAACAAGATTAAGGTGTTGAAGAGAAATGCATACGGATTCAGAGATGAAAGATATTTTGAACTAAGGCTGTTCGCACTACATGATTGCCGTATCACTCGAAATGTAGGATGAACCCTAAAAATCCCCGATAACTGTTGGTTATCAGGGATTTTATTCGATTTTCATCTTTGTTTAGTGATCCGCTTGGGGTTCGAACCCAAGACCCCAACATTAAAAGTGTTGTGCTCTACCAACTGAGCTAGCGGATCTGCCTTTCTAAAAAGCTTGGAAAATATTGTGCGAGCATTTTTTAGTGTCGCTTTCTCTGAGCGGTTGCAAAGGTAGATGTTTTTTATGAACTGGCAAACTTTTGAGATTTTTTTTTCGCTCGTATCATAATTTTATCGTATTTTATATGTTTTTTTACGCGAAAATAAGCCACTTTCAATCTGTGTTTCCTGTTTTTTCTTGCACTGAAGGCTTGTTCTCATCTTTGGGTTCGCGCAAGATATAAAGTTTGTAATACGATATAATAAGGGCTGTAAGGGGCAATGCGATAATAAGTCCGACAAAACCGAGAAGACTTCCCCACACGGAGAGCGACAAAAGTATCACTGCTGCATTGAGTCCTGTAACATGCCCCATTATTCTGGGAGTTAGAATCCAGTCTTGTATGATTTGTACCACAACGAACACTGCTATAACCGCAAAAATTATGCCCCAGAAATTTTCACCTGTATCGTGAGCTTTGAGTAGTGCCAGTACAATTGTAGGGAGGAAACCGATCCCTTGAAGATAAGGTACAAGGTTGAGTGTGCCGATGAACAAGCCGAGGGGAATGGCAAGAGGGAAATCTATTATCACAAATCCTATCGCAAATAAGATGCCGACACAAAATGCAATAAGAGCCTGACCGCGAAAGTAAGCGTTCATTCCGCGTTCGACATCATGGATGATTTCACGAACGATTTTACGTTGCTTCTGGGGTACAAGATGGAAAACACCTCTGTTGATGCGTTCATAGTCCATTAATATAAAGAATAAGTATATTATGGTCATGAATGAACATATAAGCCCGAACAATGCGCTTACAGAAGAGGAAATCAGACTGATGAATTGGGGTATGCGTTCTTCAAGAAATGTTGTTATGTCCTTGAAACTTATTGTCTCCGACAACTTCTTTATATTTATATTGTGTTTGAGATAGGTTTCCAATTCTGCAGGGATTATGGATGTGGCATTTTCCGAGGATACATAATTTATGATGATGTCTTTGAGTCTTACTATTTCCTCTATCACAGGCGGAATGATGAATCGGCAGGCAACGGACAATGCGGTTAGGAGTATGAGTAAAGTTACGATAATGCTTGCGGTTCTTGATTTCAATCTGCATTTATACTGAAAGAAACAAACGATCGGATATAACATATATGCTATAATCCATGCCACAAAAAAAGGGGTGAGGACTTGGCTTAGTCGATTAAGGAGCTGGTATGTTATCACAATTATTGCAATGGCTGTTATGCCGCGTACAAATCTATCGAATGTTATTTCTTTTCTCATTTCTTGTTGTATTGATTTATGTTACGAAAATACATCTTTTTCACCAAAGTGTAGTTTGAATTAAATAATTAAACGAGGATTTTTATGAAAAAGAACTATTTTAACTGTAAAAGTGTGGTTATATTTGCTTTTATTTCTACATTTGCGATTACATTTTAATACTTTCACTATACATTCAGAAGATATGGGAAAACTTTATGTTGTGCCTACACCGGTAGGAAACATGGAAGATATGACATTTCGTGCTGTCAGGATACTGAAAGAGGCAGATTTGATTCTGGCAGAAGATACTCGCACGTCGAGCATCTTGCTTCATCATTATGAGATTCACAACGAACTACTTTCCCACCATAAGTTCAATGAACATCAGACTTTGAGTTCTGTCATCTCGCGTCTTGAAGGAGGTGCGGTAGTGGCTCTCATTAGTGATGCCGGTACACCGGGCATTTCCGATCCCGGCTTTCTGCTTGTGCGTGAATGTGTGCGAAACGGAATTGAAGTGCAGACTCTGCCTGGTGCTACAGCTTTTGTTCCGGCCCTTGTTTCATCAGGACTTCCCGATGAAAAGTTTTGCTTTGAGGGTTTTCTTCCTCAGAAAAAAGGGCGCCAAACTCGTCTTGAACAGCTTAGAGCGGAAACACGCACTATGATTTTTTATGAATCACCTTACAGGTTGCTGAAAACATTGCAGCAGTTTAGAGAAGTCTTTGGAGAAGACAGGCAGGTGTGCGTATGTCGTGAGATTTCTAAAATACATGAAGAGTGTGTCCGTGGAACAATTGATGAGGTTGTTGCTCATTTTACAGAGGTTGAGCCGAGAGGTGAGATTGTGGTTGTCCTTGCGGGTGCGGATAATGGTGAGAAGGCGGTAAAAGAAAAGAATCTGTCAAAGAACAAGTACAAAAACAGATTACCTGAGAACAAATGAATCTGGCACTTGTTTTCTTGCTGAAAGGAATTGTATTGCCATATCTCGTGTGATGAGATAAAGAATTGTAAATATAAAAACTGACAATTATGAAAAAAACTGTTGTTATGGCGGCATGCATGGCATTGCTCGCTTCATGCGGACAGACGGGAAAGTCTGGAAGCGAAAACGAACTTGATTCTCTGCAGAATGTTATTGAACAGAAGGATTCTGAACTTGATGAGATTATGAATGCGTTCAACGATATTCAGAATGGCTTTAATTTGATTAATGAAGCGGAGGGACGTATAAACATGATGAGTACCAATGCGGAAGGTAATGGTACAGTGGAGAATATTCGTGAAAACATGGAGTTTATACAGCAGACGCTTGAAGAAAACAAACGTAAGATTGATGAATTGCAGAGTAAGCTTGATGCCAGTTCTATCAATGCAGCCAAATTCAAGGAGGCAGTGGCTAAGCTGACAGAACAGTTGAATGCTAAAAATCAGGAGATAGAGGAGCTGAGAGCGCAACTTGCAGAAAAGGATCTTCAAATAGCCGCGCTGGGGGACTCTGTGTCATCTCTTAGTTCTGCGAATCAATCCATTAAGGCGAAAAGCGACATGAATGAGGAGATAGCTCGTAATCAAGATCAGCAGCTCAACACTGCATGGTATGTTTTTGGTACGAGTCGCGAACTGAAAGACCATAAGATTCTTGTTAAAGGTGATGTGCTTGTTAACAATGATTTTGACAAGGAGTATTTTACGAAAATAGACATTCGTAAAACCACAGTCATTCCTCTTTCTTCAAAATCGGCCAAGATACTTACTACTCATCCGACTGGTTCTTATTCGCTGCTTAAGGACGCAAGAGGCGAATACACGCTGCGTATTACCGACGTAGGAAAGTTCTGGAGTGTGTCAAAATATCTTGTTGTAAAGGTAAAGTAAGCCATGTTGAGGCTGATAGCGATTTTCATGCTTGGCACTTTGTGCGGTTTGGCGACAGCACAGGAAGCTGAATGGCAACCGACTGGTGTGTGGCCTTTTATCAACCGTAAATTCCAGACGGCTACAGTTGTGTCCGGATTTGTCAAATTGCATAAGACTGTCGTACCCTGTAACATTCATATCGGCAATCAGACACTCTGGTATGTGCAAAACGATACGTTGATGGAAGCTGTTCCCGGCTCTATTCTTAGAGTGGAGTTCCCTGATGGGGTGTATATACCTGTTAGTGGAAATAAGTTTGGCAAAGTAATACGCGAAGATTCCATAGGAGGAACTTTGGGACGTATCATAAGAGTTAAAGAGGTTGATCATGCAGAATTGAGGCGCAATAATACAGCGAACTCGCAAGTCACTTCTTCTATGCTGACTTCTTCCGGTGGTGGATTGTTCTCGTCTCTTGCAGCAAGGATTGCAGATGCGAACGCAGGAGTGAATTCTGAAGAACAGCCTCTGCCTGTTTTCGACACATTCTATTTTGTATACAAAAACGAAATTTTTGAAGCCTCAGAGCAGAATATATTAAAGAGAATAGATCCTTCTCGGAAAAAAGAGTATAGGGCTTTTACTCGCTCTGCTGAGGTTATATCAAGAAATGAGTCGTCTATTATGAAGATTTGGGAATGTTTTTTCCTTAAATAGGAACAGCTTGGCTATATGACAAAAATCAGGAAATGCCGAATCAGACTTCATCAAAAGTCCGGTTAAGCATATCGGGAGATCCCTTCTGTCCGTATTTGACGATTGACTTTGACAATGCCTATGCTTCAATATTCTAAAATTCTTGATATTAATATCCTTATAGCACCTGATATTTGCTTGCAATATCTCGCTGAAAGCAACCTTTCAAGAAACAACATGTAAAGCACAATCTCAGTTTCACAAATCCCCCCTCAAAAAAAGTTTCGCCTGTTCCATTACCAACAAATCCGGAACAGGCGATTTTCAAAATACATATCTGCAGTGAGTCTTGTCACTCATTGACTTCTTCAAGCGTGTAGGCACTGCTTCCGTCAAAGCAATGGGTGCACACCTGACATTTAGGCAGCCCTATCGATTTGATAAGCGTCTCAAGCTTACTGAATTTCAATGAAGAAAGATTCAGACGCTCGGCAATCGTGTTGACCATACGATTATATTCAGGAGAATCCGTCGTCGCATATTTATCCAGATTCTTGTTCTCGTCTCCTTCAAACTCCTTGATCAAACGCCTGGTTATCAATTCCATATCACTCTTTGAAGAAGTGAAGTTTATGAACGGACACCCATAGATAAGTGGCGGACACGCAATACGCATATGGACCTCTTTTGCACCATCCTCAAAAAGCACCTTGGTGTTGTCGCGAAGTTGTGTGCCCCTGACAATCGAATCGTCGCAAAAAAGTACCCGCTTACCCTTCAGCACATCTTTGTTTGAAATAAGCTTCATCTTTGCCACCAGACTGCGCATCTCCTGATTGCTCGGAGTGAACGAACGAGGCCATGTAGGAGTATACTTGGAAATAGCACGCTGATAAGGCACACCATGACCGGCCGCATAGCCGAGTGCCATGCCTATGCCCGAATCCGGAATACCGCAGGCGCAATCCACTTCCGTATCGTCTGTCTCACCCATCGCCTTTCCGCTGGCAAACCGGACTTCCTCCACATTTTTCCCCTCATAGCAAGAGGTAGGGAATCCGTAGTACACCCACAGGAAAGAACATATCTGCATACGCTTGTTTGGCTTGCGCAACTGCTCCATCCCGTCCGGTCGCAGACGCACAATCTCACCCGGCCCGAGATAGTATGTGGTCTTGAAATCAAGATTGGCAAATGATGTGGACTCACTTGTCACAGCATACGCATCCTCCTTCTTTCCGACAACGATAGGGGTACGCCCCCAGGAATCACGAGCGGCAATAATCCCATCCTCTGTCAGCAGAAGCATCGTACAAGAACCTTTTACTTCCCGAAAGACGTTCTCTATTCCTTCAACAAATGTCTTCCCTTTAATAACAAGCAGCCCGACCAGCTCTGTAGGATTAATCTTTCCGGAACTAAATTCCGAAAGATGCATGTTCTCATCAAGCAACTTAGCAGCCAAAACCTCAAGGTTGTTGATTTTGGCGACAGTCACCAACGCAAATCTGCCGAGATGAGAATTCATAAGCAAAGGCTGAGCATCTGTATCGCTTATCACTCCAATGCCGGCATTCCCCTTGAACTTGTCAAGCTCATCCTCAAACCGGGTACGGAAATAGGTACTTTCAAGATTATGAATCGAGCGAATAAAGCCATGTTCTTCGCTATACGTGACCATGCCGCCACGACGTGTGCCGAGGTGTGAGTTGTAATCTGTTCCATAGAACAAATCAGCTACGCACTTCTTTTTTGATACGGTTCCAAAAAATCCTCCCATAAAAAAATTAATTCCATTGATGTTGCAAAGGTACAATAAATCTGTAAAAACAAACATAAAACAACTTGTATAATTAGCAGATTTCCTGACTTTGTCATCGTTCACGAAAAATCTCCATCGAAGAGTTTCGCTGTTCCTTGATGTCTTTTCATGTGGACATTGGCCTCATAAACCGGCTTGGTTATCTCCACGTTACACTATCTAATTGTCATAAATTACGGATTTTTTTGACAATTTGAAATGTTAAAATCCAAGGCTCGTAGAATCGCATAAAATCGTCCGAACCTTACTGAAGTTCCATTTGCGCGATTCTAAGGCTGTTTTCAGGCCTTAAACCCGAATTGTAAAAATAATACAAATTGCGTTCTTAAAAGATACATTTGTTCACATTTGCGTGTGCTTCGTCTGAAAAAAGAGTACGCTGAAAATAAATTTCGTTCACCTTGAAAATTTGTTTAAAGTGCCTTGTAAAAAATTTTTCAAGGTGAACAAAATTTATTTTCAAGGTGAACGAGTTTGAGAATGTCCGTTTTTCGGGGTAAAATCTGGTGTTCCGCAAATTAATTTCTTAAAAAGTCTAAATCGGATTTTTCAATGCCACGAAAAACAAAGATGGACTCCGGCAGCAAAAAACAAGTACATTGGACAAGAAAATTTATAACTTACTGATTATCAATGCTTCCTATTTTTATTCCTACTTGTACTTCTTGTACCTAAAACTGCATCATTTTGCTAAAATAGTATTTCTTTGATTATCAATTGTTTATCTATAAAACTCTTCATATTCGACAATTGGTTAAATGTAAACGAATCCTAATTATGTTAATAAGATGCCGTTTGCTACAAGTAGACTTAGTGTCAAAAAGAAAGAAGAAAAGCTCATAAGAAAGATTGTTGATTTTGCAGGTGTATTCACAGACTCCTATTATAATCCTTATGGCTGCAAGCTGGTGTTTTCACAGACTCCTCCGTCGCTTCGCGCCACGCCCTCCGTCGCAAGCTCCCCAATT
>CAZKOB010000004.1:0-63578 GCA_964554265.1 uncultured Bacteroides sp.
ATTGGGGGAGCTTGCGACGGAGGGCGTGGCGCGAAGCGACGGAGGAGTCTGTGAATACACCTGCAAAATCAACAGTCTTTCTCAGAGGCATTTCTTCTTTCTTTTTGACGCTAAGTCCACCCATAACTGACGGAATCCTTTTAACACAATTAAGATTCGTTTGCATTCTGTTGACGACTGAATTTTTGAAGTTTTGTTGGTAAATTATTGATAATCAAGAAAATACTATTTTAATAGCATGATGCGGTTTTGGACGCAGGAAGTACAGGTTATGACAAAAATAGGATATGTTGATAATCAGTAAGTTATAAAAATATTTATCCAATATTCCAGTTTTCCGCCGCCAAAATCTATTTTTGTTTTTCATAGCATTGAAAAATCTGATTTAGACTTTTTAGGAAATTAATTTGCGACACACCAGATTTCAGTCCGAAAAATGGACATTCTCAAACTCGTGCACCTTGAAAATAAATTTCGTTCACCTTGAAAATGGTTTTAAAGTGCCCTGTAAAAAATTTTTCAAGGTGAACGAAATTTATTTCCAGCGTACTCTTTTTTCAGGCGAAACGCACGTGAATGTGAATAAATGTATCTTTTCAGGATGAGAATTGTATTATTTTTACATTCGGAGTTCAAGGCCTGAAAATGGCCTTAGAATCGCACAGATGGAACTTCGGCAAGGTTCGGCCGATTTTACGCGATTCTGCGAAGCCCGGATTTTAACATTTCAGATTGTCAAGAAAAATGCGTAATTTATGACAAGCAGATAGTGGGATGGTGGGATAACCAAGCTGATTTATGAAAAGACGAGGCGGACAGTATGGGCATGACCACGCATTTGGCGGCTCGTCACCATATTTCAACTTTTGTTTTGAAAAAAATAGAGATCGATATATAGCTTTTAAAATAAAAAGTGTAATTTTGAAGCAGATTAACAAAACTAATACTTTGGAATTATATGGCAACATGCAATTTTTTTGCTGTCGATTTGGGAGCCACAAGCGGACGTACTATTCTCGGAAGCATTGTGGATGGGAAACTTGAACAGCGTGAACTGACAAGATTCCCCAATAGCATTATAGAAACAGGAGGTCATTTCTTCTGGGATATTTATGCTCTGTATGCAGAGATTGTTCGGGGCCTGAAAGTCGTTGCCGACGAGAAGATTGAAATACAGTCTGTCGGAATAGACACATGGGGCGTGGACTTCGTGATGATAGGCAAGGACGGTGGCATACTGCGCAATCCGTATTGTTATCGCGATCCTCATACCGAGGGAGCAATGGAGGAATATTTCAAGCTTGTGCCGAAGGAACGGGTATACGAGAAGACCGGGATTCAGTTTATGAATTTCAACTCCCTGTTCCAATTGTCCACCCTTCGCCGCAATGGCGATTCTGCCTTGGAGGTGGCGGAAAAGATTCTTTTTGTGCCTGATGCGCTGATGTACATGCTTACAGGAGAGGCTGTATGCGAGTACACCATCCTGTCTACAAGCCAGTTGCTTGATCCGCGCACAAAGCGTATCGACACAGAGCTGCTCGATGCCATCGGGTTGAAGGAAAGTCAGTTCGGACGCTATGTGAATCCGGGCGACAGAGTAGGGGTGCTGAGCGAAGAAGTGCAGAGGCAGACAGGGCTTGGCGCTGTGTCTGTTGTGGCAGTAGCGGGCCATGATACAGGTTCTGCCGTGGCAGCCGTTCCCGCCCGGAACGAGCGTTTTGCTTATCTGAGCTGCGGAACATGGTCGTTGCTCGGTATAGAGACAAAGGATGCCATTATAAGTAAGGAGAGCTTTGGGTACAACTTCACCAATGAAGGAGGTATTGACGGCACGACGCGTTTCCTGAAGAACATCTGTGGCATGTGGCTTCTGGAGCGTTGCCGCAAGGAGTGGACGGACGCACCGAAGAACGTGAATGTGATTAACGACGAGAGTCTTGAAGCCGAGCCGTTCCGTTGCTTCATCAATCCGGATGCGCCGTGCTTTGCCAACCCTGTTTCGATGGTGGATGCCATCCGTGACTATTGCCGCCGGACGGGGCAGCCTGTACCGGAAGGCTATAAGGAAACGGCACGTTGCATATTTGAGAGTCTTGCCATGCGCTATCGGCAGGTTCTTGGTTATCTGAAGAGCATGTCTCCGTTTGAAATAGAAAAGCTCCATGTCATCGGCGGAGGCACATACAATCGCCACCTCATGCAGTTTACAGCTGATTCTGTGGGCATTCCTGTGGTATGCGGACCCGTGGAGGGAACAGCTATCGGCAACATTATGCTTCAGGCGAAGGCGGCAGGGCTGGTGAACGACATGTTTGAGATGAGGCGGATCATCGCTTCCTCTATCGAACTGAAGACTTATCTTCCGCAAGACAGGGAGGCTTGGGATGCTGCTTACGAGAAGTATCTTGCTGTCTGTCAGGAATGAACCAATGGACCGGCCGGTCCGTACTCCGGCATTTTCAAAAGAACTTCCGGATGAGCTGTAATCGTAGGCGGTTCGTCGCGGATGGAGATTGGACAAGAATTTGAATTATTAACTGAAAATAAATCGAAAATGAAAGAAGAACTTATCAACAAGGCTTATGAGATAGCCAAAGAACGCTATGCAGCCATCGGTGTCGATACGGAAGAGGCTGTAGCAAAGCTTCAGAACATACAGCTTAGCCTCCATTGCTGGCAGGCAGACGATGTGGCGGGATTTGAAAACCAGGGAGGTGACCTCACAGGCGGCATCCAGGCTACGGGTAACTATCCGGGCAAGGCACGCAATATCGACGAACTTCGTCAGGATGTGCTTAAGGCGGCTTCGATGATTCCGGGCAACCACCGCTTGAATCTTCATGAAATATATGGCGACTTCAAGGGTGAGATTGTAGACCGCGATCAGGTTGAACCTAAGCATTTCCAGAGCTGGATAGACTGGGCAAAGGAGAACAACATGAAGCTCGACTTCAATTCCACTTCATTCTCTCACCCGAAGAGCGGAAACCTTACTCTTTCAAACCCGGATGAGGGTATACGCAAGTTCTGGATAGAGCACACGAAGCGTTGCCGTGCCGTTGCCGAAACTATGGGTAAGGCACAGGGCGATCCTTGTATTATGAACCTTTGGGTACACGACGGAAGCAAGGACATCACAGTCAACCGTAAACTCTACCGTGAATTGCTGAAGGATTCGCTTGACCGGATTTTCGAGGTGAAGTATGAGAATATGAAGGACTGTGTGGAATCCAAGGTGTTTGGTATCGGTCTTGAAAGCTACACTGTAGGCTCGAATGACTTCTATATCGGATACGCTGCAAGTCGCGACAAGATAGTTACTCTCGATACCGGTCACTTCCATCCGACAGAGAGCGTGGCAGACAAACTTTCGTCATTGCTGCTTTTTACTCCGGAAGTGATGCTTCATGTAAGCCGTCCGGTACGCTGGGATTCAGACCATGTTACAATCATGAACGACGATACCCTCGATCTTTGCAAGGAAATCGTGCGTTGCGATGCTCTGGACAAGGTCCACATCGGTCTTGACTATTTCGACGCTTCCATCAACCGTATCGGTGCCTATGTTATTGGTAGCCGCGCAACTCAGAAGTGTATGCTTCATGCCCTGCTTGAGCCGTTGAAGACACTTCGCGAATATGAGCTTAACGGCCAGGGATTTGAACGTCTTGCGCTTCTTGAGGAATGCAAGTCTTTGCCTTGGGGCGCAGTGTGGGACGAATTTTGTCTGCGCAATGGTGTGCCTGTAGGCGAAAGCTTCATCGCAGAGGTCGAAAAGTACGAAACGGAAGTGACATCAAAGAGATAAAAGCCCACGGGCTTTGAGTGGTGAGGTTGCAAGGTTATGAGGCATGTGTCTTTGATGCGATGTGTGGCTTCTAATCTTGCAGCCTCGTTGCTTTGGCTTTCAAAAAACGTCTGATTCCATGGAAATAATAATAGGACTGTTGATAATAGCAGTCGGTGCATTCTGCCAGTCGAGCTGCTATGTTCCTATAAACAAAATCAAAGACTGGAGCTGGGAGTCCTATTGGATTGTACAGGGAGTGTTCGCATGGCTCGTGCTTCCGCTTTTTGGCGCCATGCTGGCAGTGCCGGAGGGCCGCAGCTTCTGCGAATTGTTCACGGCCGGCGCTTCGTTCAATATATGGATGACCATACTTTTCGGTGTGCTGTGGGGAGTAGGCGGACTGACGTTCGGGCTTTCCATGCGTTATCTTGGTGTGGCGCTCGGTCAGTCGATAGCTCTCGGCACATGCGCCGGACTTGGTACAATCATGGGACCTGTACTGCTTAATATCTTCTTCCCCGAACAGGATGCGCTGTCGTCGTTGACCTTTGCTGTCGTACTCGGCGTGGTGGTGACATTGCTCGGCATTGCCGTCATTGGAGTGGCTGGCTCAATGAAGGCGGCATCGCTCTCGGAAGAAGAGAAGAAAGCGGCAGTCAAGGACTTCAACTTTCCGAAAGGACTGGCTATAGCTTTGCTTGCCGGATTCATGAGCGGCTGCTTCAACGTAGGTCTTGAATTTGGCAAAGGCATCAATTTCGGAGAACTTACACCTGATATGTACAAGACACTGCCGGCTACATTCCTTGTGACTCTCGGAGGTTTTGTCACCAATGCCATATACTGTTTCGGCCAGAATAGCAAGAATGGTACATGGGGCGACTACAAGAAGAAAAGTGTATGGGGTAACAATTTGCTGTTCTGTGCTTTGGCCGGTGCCCTTTGGTACAGCCAGTTCTTCGGATTGTCGCTCGGCAAAGGATTCCTTACAGAGTCGCAGACACTCATGACGCTCTCTTTCTGTATCCTTATGGCGCTCAATGTGGTGTTCTCGAATGTATGGGGCATCATATTGAAAGAATGGAAAGGATGTTCGCAAAAGACAGTGACGGTATTGATAATCGGTATCATTATACTTATCATAAGCTCGTTCCTGCCGCAAATGCTATAGTGGAAAAGGAGCGTTGGCTTATACCTATTATATAATAAAGTAATTAGAAAAAATGACAGGAGGTGAAGTGGCCCTGACGGCAAAAGCTCAGATTCCCGGGCCGCTCACTGACTTGTCCGCAAAAAAACATATATATGGCTTCAATTCTTGAAAATCGTCCGGCACTTGCTAAGGCCGTGAATCAGGTGGCAGAAGCTGCCGGTTATTTGTGGCAAAAAGGTTGGGCAGAACGTAATGGTGGTAATATCACCGTAAATATCACAGAGTATGTGGATGACGAAATAAAGGCAATGCCTGCAATCAGCGATGTAATGCCTATAGGTACGACATTGCCGCATCTTAAAGGCTGTTATTTCTATTGCAAAGGCACACAGATGCGCATGCGCGATTTGGCACGCTGGCCTATGGAGAACGGAAGTATAATACGCATTCTTGACGATTGTGCTTCCTATGTCATCATTGCAGACAATCCGGTAAAGCCTACATCGGAGCTTCCTTCGCATCTTTCTGTACATGACTATCTGTTGGCAAAAGGCTCTCCCTATCGTGCATCTCTGCACACTCATCCGATAGAACTTGTGGCTCTTACACATAACAAGAAGTTTATGGAAAAGGATGTGGCGACAAAGATTCTCTGGAGCATGATACCGGAGACAAAGGCATTCTGTCCTCGTGGACTTGGAATGGTGCCTTATATGATGCCAAGCAGTGTGGAACTTGCCGAGGCAACGATAAAGGCCATCGACGACGATTATGATGTGGTGATGTGGGAAAAGCACGGAGTCTTTGCTGTCGATACGGATATTATGGCTGCATTTGACCAGGTTGATGTGCTTAATAAGTCCGCTTTGATATACATTGCAGCAAAAAATATGGGGTTTGTTCCTGATGGTATGACAGAGGAACAGATGAGGGAGCTATCCGAAACTTTCGGATTGCCGAAATAAAGGCCTCTTTTTTTCAAAAAAAACCTTCAAAATTACCCCCCCCCGATTGTGAATACATGTTAAATATGTGCTTATGTGGGTAATTTTTGTAAATAAGCGGTATTTTTTTATGCTTAAATGTATTGTACTAAAATAATAATAGCTATCTTTACATCGCGATTCAGAAATGAAGTTGTTTCGAGGATTTGCAATGGTCGGTAGTCTTTACATAAGACACGATGCAGAGAGATTCCTCAATGGACATGGAAATGAATATTCATACATATATTATGCTAATGGACATTTAGTTCTTACCTGTTTGTCCCAAACAAATGTAAGAATGAAACGAGTTGTGAAACTCAGGTCCTTCCCCCAATAGAAATATTAACATTTCACCTGGCTACCCCTTGCTGCGAAGTATGGGGTAGATTTTTTATGGAATGGCATGTGCATTTCTTTGTTTTGCCGGCTCTAATTTCACTGTTTTTGTTTAAATTTGCAAAGACATTTGTAATGTGCTCTGTGTTGGCATATTATGTAAACCTTAAATGAGATACAATTAAATATTATCGGAATAATGAAAACAAAAAGCTTTTTTATATTAACACTGTTGGTTGCCGGAAGTCAGACGGTTGTGGGGCAGCAGTGGATCGCTGCAGATCGGGAGGCCCGTCCATATACACGCTGGTGGTGGTTGGGAAGTGCTGTTGATGAGCAGAATCTTACTTATAACTTGACGGAATATGCGCATGCGGGAATAGGGGGTGTGGAGATAACCCCTATCTATGGTGTGCAGGGCAATGACAAGAACGACATTCCTTATCTTTCGCCCAAGTGGATGCAGATGCTGAAACATGTGGAGAGTGTAGGCGATGAAGTCGGGATAGAGACAAATATGGCAACAGGCACGGGATGGCCGTTCGGCGGACCTCTTGTTCCGGCCGATGAAGGTGCGGCCAAGGCCATATTCAAGGATTATGAGGTGAAGGGTGGTGTTGACGAAATGCTTGACATATCCGTGTTTGAGCCAAAGCAGAAGGATGTGGCAAAGCTTTCGTGTGTAATGGCATATGACCTGAAAGAGACAGGAGAAGGAGAATACAAGTATGAGCGAGTATTGGATCTGACCCGGCATGTGGTTGGTACACCTGCTGCATCCGGGACGAAGAATGAGCTGAATTTAAAGACACTTCCGAAAGGCGATTGGCGTATTGTTGCTCTCTATTGCGGACGTACTCGCCAACAAGTGAAGCGTGCCGCTCCCGGTGGTGAAGGACTTGTCATTGACCATTTTGACAAAAAGTCCGTGGAGCATTATTTGCAGCGTTTTGATACAGCTTTTGTCAATCAGGGAGTAAAGCCTCCGCATACTTTCTTCAATGATTCTTATGAAGTTTATGGAGCGGACTGGACCCCACGTCTCCTTGAGGAATTTGAGAAGCGCAGAGGATACAAGTTGCAGAATTATTTCCCTGATTTCATGCGTGTAGAAGCACAGCAGACAGATATGAGCCACCGTATTGTCAGCGACTATCGACAGACAATGGGTGAACTGCTTTATGAGAATTTTACAACACAATGGACGGAATGGGCGCATAAGCATGGTTCCATAACCCGCAATCAAGCACACGGAAGTCCTGCGAATCTGATAGACCTTTATGCGGAGGTGGACATTCCGGAATGCGAAGGGTTTGGACTCAGTGACTTTGGTATAAAGGGGCTGAGAAGCGATACGGCATACACACGTAAGAATTTTTCTGATATATCCATGTTGAAATATGCATCTTCCGGTGCGCATATCTCCGGAAAGAAATATACGTCTTCAGAAACTTTCACATGGCTTACAGAGCATTTCCGCACCTCTTTGTCGCAATGCAAACCCGACATTGATCTTATGTTTCTGTCGGGTATCAACCATGTCTTTTTCCACGGTTCATGCTATTCGCCTCGTGATGCAGAATGGCCGGGATGGAGATTTTATGCTTCGGTGGATATGACACCAAATAACAGTATATGGCATGATTTGCCGGCATTTACGAAGTATATAGAACGCTGCCAGTCATTTTTGCAATGGGGACAGCCGGACAATGATTTTCTGGTCTACCTCCCTTATTATGACATGATTTATGAACAGCCGGACAGAATAGTGCTTTTTGACATACATTCGATGGACAAGCGCGCTCCGAAGTTTATCAAGACAATACAGAATATTGTGGCATCGGGGTATGACGTGGATTATGTTTCTGACAAATATATAGAACGCACGCAAGTGAATGACGGACATCTGACAACAACTGGAGAGAATGCTTATTCGGCAATTGTTGTGCCTGATGTGAAGTTCATGCCGGTGGGGACGCTGAAGAAAATCCTGAGTCTTGCTCATGAAGGAGCAAAAGTCATATTTGTCGGTTCTTGTCCGCAAAGTGTTCCGGGATTTGGTAATTTGAAAGAACGTCAGAAGGAATTCGATGCTGTGCTGAAGCAGCTTGGCACAGATGTCAGAACAGATTTCTCAGAGGTGTGCGTGTCGCCATACGGAAAGGGGCATGTAGTCTGTTCTCCGAACTATACAGACGGACTTGCGTTTGCGGCTGTGAAGGAAAGTATGCGTAATGAACAGGGGTTGTCGTGCATAAGAAGATCGAATGCAGACGGCTATCACTATTTCATTTCAAACTTGCAAGATAAGGACTTTGATGGTTGGGTTACACTGAGTGTGATGGCAAAAGACGCTGCATTCTATAATCCGATGACGGGAGAGATTGGGCGTGCTGCTACGATGGACGGAGACAAAGGAATAAAAGTGCATGTGCAGCTTACGTCAGGTGAATCTGTGATACTCCGTACATTCAATGCGTTGTCGGCAGATAAGATTATGGCTGAAAGTGGAGCGGATGGCAAATTGCCGGATTATAAGTACTATAATCCGGATGAGGCTACAGCTGTGACTCTTACAGGGTGGACGCTCCGCTTTGTTGAGAGTGCGCCAAAGGTGGAAACCGTACAATTTGCGATGGAGAGGCCGAAATCGTGGACAGAACTTGGTGATACTGTTTGCGATGTGACGATGGGCACAGGAGTATATTCAACAACTTTTGCGGTCAAAGATGCATCGGTCGGGTATCTGCTTGATCTTGGGGATGTGCGCGAGTCGGCACGTGTACGTATAAATGGCAAAGAGTGCGGTGTCTTGTTCGCTGTTCCGTTTAGAATGGACATCAGTAAATACCTGCATGAAGGCGACAACAAACTTGAAATAGAAGTCACGAATCTTCCGGCCAACCGCATAGCCAAGCTTGACCGTGATGGTGTGCAGTGGCGCAGATTTAAGGAAATAAATGTAGTTGATTTGAACTACAAGAAAAAGGATTATTCGGACTGGGCGCCGGTGGTATCAGGATTGAACTCTGATGTCCATCTGATACCGTTGTTGTCGGACAAATGACGGTATGCTTTTGTGAAGGCATTGAAAGTACAGCTTTGTAGAATGTGTTGATGGAGTCTTTTCGATAAAGAATTTTAATACAATAAAAATGCAATTTGAAAATATGCTTAGAAAACTGACTTTGATTTTGTCGTGCGCACTGCTTGCCGGGACAAGCGCGAATGCACAGCATACAGATGCTGATATAATCGGTGGATGGGCGGCAACTCCTCCTATGGGGTGGAACTCATGGGATTGTTATGGGCCGACCGTTGTAGAGAAAGAAGTGAAGCAAAACGCAGATTATCTTGCGGACAACCTTCTGAAATATGGGTGGGAATATGTAGTGGTGGATATTCGGTGGTATGTGGAGAATGACAAAGCGGGAGGATACAACCAGACCAACCCTATCTATGATATGGATGAATATGGACGTTATATTCCTGCCGTAAACCGTTTCCCTTCGGCCGAGAATGGCGAAGGCTTCAAGCCACTTGCCGATTATTGTCATGGAAAAGGCCTGAAGTTTGGTATACATATAATGAGGGGAGTTCCAAAGCTTGCGACAACGAGAAAATGTCCTGTTCTTGGCGCAGAAGGAGTGACATGTGATCAAATCTGCAACAATGATTCTGCATGTACATGGTTGCGCGACAATTATAAGGTTGATTATAAAAAGAATGGGGCGCAGGAGTATTACAATTCTATTTTCAATCTGTATGCATCCTGGGGTGTGGACTATGTGAAAGTGGATGATATAGCTCGCCCTTATCATACTGCGGAGATTGAGATGATTCATAAAGCTATTATGCAGTGCGGACGTCCTATGGTCTTGAGTTTGTCGCCGGGTGAGACTCCTGTAGACAAAATCGATCACTTGCGCCAGAATGCCAATTTATGGAGGACTGTTGATGACTTTTGGGATAACTGGAGCCAATTGAATTATCAGTTTGGCATTTGTGCGAAATGGGCACCTTATATTCAGGAGGGACATTGGCCGGATGCAGATATGTTGCCACTCGGAAGACTTAGTATCCGTGGAGAGCGTGGAAATGAACGCTGGACAAACTTTACGGAAGATGAACAGTATACATTGATGAACTTGTGGACTATTTTCAAATCGCCGTTGATGTTTGGAGGCGAGCTTACGATGAACGATGATTTTACTAATTCGCTTCTGACCAATGAGGATGTGTTGTACATGCATCACTATTCAAAAAACAATCGTCAAGTGTCGAATGATGGTAATCATATAGTGTGGGCTGCTGATGCTCCTGACGGACAGGACAAATATGTGGCTCTCTTTAACACGGGAGGTAATGAGGATGTCAATGAGAAGGCTGCCCTATATCGTAGCGGAACAATATCTTATCTTACTACCGGATATTCAACGGATGTGTCGGTGGATATACCGGAAGGTTCGACTCAGTTGTTGCTTGTCGTTACAGATGGAGGAGACGGTTATGACAGTGACCATGCGGATTGGATAAACCCGACTCTTAGGATGAAGGACGGAACTTCGGTGTTGTTGACAACGCTTACTCTGACAAGAAAAACATGTGGTTGGGGGAGTGTGCATATAAACAAGAACCTCAATGGTGGGACCTTGTCCGTCAATAATAATAAGTATGCAAATGGTATAGCGACACATGCCAATTCACAGCTTCTTTACAATCTTCCTGAAGGAGTCGTGAAATTTACAGCTCTTGCCGGGATTGACAATACAGGGACAGATCAAGGTTCAAAGTCTTCTGTTGAATTTCTTGTTTTCAATTGTGATGCGGCTATGATAAATCAGACTACTGATGCTAATGCCGGTAGCAAAACAATTAAGGCGGATCCTTCGAAGAGTGTAGCAAGAAGTGGATTTATAAGTCGGGATACCAATAACGCTGTTGAGATGGAGGCGGATATAACAGGAACCGACAAACTGTATCTTTTGGTGTCGAATGGTGGGGATAACCTTAATTATGACCATGCGGACTGGGGCAATCCTGTACTTGTAGATGCTGATGGGAATGAAACGTCGTTGACGGCATTCAATTGGGATGCGAATCCGATAAACGGTTGGTATGCCCCAAAGAAGAATACAAATAATGATGGCAATACCATGAAGATAAATGGGGTGGTATATAAGAAGGGATTTGGAGTAAATGCACCTTCTCTTCTGACCTTTACTCTTCCTGACAATCATAAGTATGTTAAGTTCAAAGCCACTGTAGGTTATGACGATGATGTTATTTCTGCAGCCAATGGTGTGACAATGGAATTTTTCGTGTACACCTCAGATCCTGCACCGGAGACAGATGAGAATGTGGTTCTAGATCTTACATCACTCGGTTTTGCACCTGATTATGCATGCAAAATAACAGAAATGTGGAAAGGGGAGGAACTTGGAATATTCCGGAACTCAGAGTTTTCCCCATTGCTTCGCAGTCATGCCAGTGGTTTGTATCGGGTGACTCCTGTTGGAGGAGGTGATATGCCTGATGCTATCAATGCGCCTTCCGTACAGGAAAAGCAAAGTAATAACTCTAATGATACAATTTACAACCTTAATGGTCAACGTCTGCGTAAACCGCAAAGAGGTGTGAACATTATTGGTGGAAAGAAGGTCGTTGTAAAATAGATGCTAAGTTATATGTGACATAAACATTGAAAATAGTGCTTTAATCGAAATATATCTTTCTTTTGGAGCACTATTTTCTTTGTTTGGAGCTATAATTTGCATATGAAACAGACATGAACGGTTCTTTCGCCGAAGGGGATGAAAAGTTTTTTTTGGGGGGCAGAGGTTACTTGCCTTTCCTCTAACAAGTAAAGGTTGCCCAACTTGTCTGTCTATATCATTGTCAAGCGTTTAGGCTTCTGGGGCTTTTAATCAAGCACATAAATGCTTGTCCCACAATGCGCATCATGGGTGCAGACTATAAGATTGTTAAATCCCTCTTCAGGTTCTGCGACCTATACCGGTGTCCAACTCCCCGCGGATTCAATAATTTTGCGAAGTGGGCTCATGCGATGCCACAAAGGTACTTATGTTGTCGGCAAGGTTGTGTCAAGGATGGCTTATGATGCCATGTTGATTCCAATGTTTGGATTTGACGCTGTATCTTGGCTCCTTTTTCGATACGTTTGAGGTAAACATTGATGAAGTCCTACGCAAGTTCGGTTTAAGAAACTCCTGTAAAAAGTCAAGTGATCTGTTTTTAAGTTACATCAAAGTACGCAATGACAAAGTCAGAACAAACAATGTAAAATCAATTGTTTTTGCCGGTGAACATTCTGCCTCTATCAGGGGCATTTCTTCTTTCTTTTTGACACTAATCCCACCCATAGCGGACAGAATATTATTAACATAATTAAGGTTCGTTTGCACTTTGTCGATCGCTGAATTTTTGAAATTTTGTTGATAAATAGCTGATAATCAATAAAATATTATTTCGATAAGAACGATGAGGTTTCAGGGGCAGGAAGTATAGGTAGGAGATAAAATAGAATGTGTTGATAATCAATGAGCTATAAAATTATTTGTCCGAGATTCCTGTTTTTCGTTACCGGAATCCGTCTTTGTTTTTTCGTGGCATCAAAAAAATCAGGTTAAGATTTTTTAGGATTTTAATTCGGACAATACCGGATTTCACCCCGAAAAACGGACTTCCTCAAACTCGTTCACCTTAAAAATAAATTCCGTTCACCTTGAAAATGTTTTTAAAGTGCCTTTTAAACAAAATTGGTTCACCTTGAAAATTTATTTCCGGCGTACTCTTTTTTCAGACGAGATACACGCAAATGTGAATAAACGTATTTTTTCGGGGTGCAAATTATATTATTTTTATATTCCGGATTCAAGGCCTGAAAACAGCCTCAGAATCGCACAAATGTAACTTCGGCAAGGTCCGGCCGATTTTATGCGATTCTGCGAGGCCTTGATTTTAACATTTCAGATTGTCAGAAAAAGCCCGTAAATTATGACAAGGCAGATGGTGTGACGGTGGGGATGACCAAGCCGGTTTATGAGGATGCCGGCCTTGTTGCGGCGTGACAGCCGGACCGGTAAACAAGGTATATATCTGCACCCGACTTCGTCACTTAAAAAACAGCAGAAATATATTGTCTACACGAGTTCCGGTTTAAGAAAGTTCTGTAAAAAGGTGGGTAATCCTGCAAACCTTTTGTGTCTTTACATTTAATATTCAAATACTTACAAAAAAAACAAGCAATGATTGCCTACTTTTTACAGAACTTTCTTAAACCGAACTCGCGTATAGTTGTTCAGGCGGAAGCCACATCTCTGTAGTGTGGCATCCAGCTTGTCGGTGTTGTAGACCATGTCTTCATTGAGGTCGAAGATGCGGTGGTTGTACTTGCGCATGTCCTGCCCACCCGGGTGGCACAAAGCTACCCTTGATAAGATTTTTCAAGTGACATTCAGCTATCCACCGGGCATCTTTGACATCGCTCTTGCGACTGGGAAGCTGTTTTTATGAAAAAATGGATTTACCGACTTGAGCGACATGCTTTCGCTCGATGCGTTCCACGCAGGGATCCGGTAGGTCGTGGTGCTTTTCTTCGTCGCTTCGGTCACCTAATAAAATTTTCGAATGAAATGTATATTTTTCCTTGAAATGTTTGCCACTTAATAAAAAAGTACTACCTTTGCACTCGCATTCGGGCAGCGGAAGATGTAAGAGTGCTTTACAGGGATTGTTCTATGGTGTAACGGTAGCACAACAGTTTTTGGTTCTGTTTGTCCCTGTTCGAATCAGGGTAGAACAACAACCTAAATTTTGAATATATTGTTAAATATAATATATCGGACTTGTAGCTCAGTTGGTTAGAGCAACAGACTCATAATCTGGAGGTCCCTGGTTCAAGCCCAGGCTGGTCCACACTAAAAATCAGCGATTTACGAACGAATGTAAGTCGCTGATTTTCGTTTTGCGAAAACAAAAGATTTGAGTTCCACATTGTTCCGCATTCGGTTTGCGCAGAATAGACTTTTGATTGAATACTTTTGGGAGACCTATATAAACAATTTTATTGCGCTCGGCAAGGTACAATTCGTGCTTACAAGGTCTCCCCAGAAGTGATAAATCTGCACATACGCCATTTTAATACCCTAAAAAACGAAGATGCCTTTTTCCAAAAATCAGAGTATTTTGTGAAAAAGAAGAGTGAGGGTAGCGAGGAGCAACGGAGAACTCTGTGGATACATCCTGTCGGAATCCACTAATTTGGCTATCAGGTAATTTGAAAAGGTATCGGAAAATATAGTTCTTATTATTGGAGAGGAGAATTTGAAATCGCAATTGTAATAGTATATAATTGCGATATCTAACAAGATGCGCATCATTTGCAATCTTTTGCTAATAATTAAATAACTTAGTTTTATACTGACCCAAAATATCCATTGTGGGGGCGGAAGCAAGAGACCGTTTCCGAAAGGACATAAAAAAAGGGGTAACGCCTTACCCCAACCTTTGTTAACCTTAAATCTAATACTATGAAAAACACGATGCAAAGATAGGGGTTTCTCATATTCTGTCAAGCGTTTTAATATAAAAAGTGCCATCTTATGCTATATTTATTGATTAGAATCAATGCTTGTGCGCGTTCCATGTCGTAAAAATCCCGATTTGTGAGAAGTTTTTTCCCACTTTGTGAAAGTACAGCTTCTTGGATTTTCGTTTTTTTTTCTCTTTTTCCTGTGAAAAACCTTCTTTCAGACGGGTTGAGGTCGGTCTTCTTGTCGTAGGTATGATAAGTTGTGGGCTATTTGTAGTGAGGATTTGAAGTGACTGTATGTTTTTTGGGGAAAGTACAGAATGCAAAATGCAATGTGGATTAGGTGCAAAAACTAAAAAGATTATTTTTGGCAAGGTGTTAATTAATAAATTGATTTATCATGGCAACATTAAAAGTGAAATTCCGTAAATCTACAGTGGAAGGAAAGGCTGGTGTGGTATACTATCAGATTTGTCATAGATGCAGTAGCAGACAGCTGTCTGCAAGAATCAAAGTACTTCCGCAATATTGGGATGATAATGGCAAGAAGTTTATATCCGATTCCGGAAACATGAACTTTCTGCAGAAATGTCAGAGACAGATAGAAAGTGATGTGAAGCTGTTGGAGGATATTATCCGTGAACTTGACAGCCGTGGGGAAGAGTATACGGTATCGTCCATAATATCGATGTTTCGCTCTTGTCGTGGATGCATTAATGTTCTTTCCTTTTTGAAAGAACAGACGGATGTGTTGAGGTCGCATGGCAAATATGGTACTGCTCGCAACTATCAGCGTACTTTCAATAGTTTTTCTGCTTTTCTTACAGGAAAGGATATTTCGTTTACGCTGTTCGATGAGAGCCTCATAGAGAGATATTCAGAATGGCTGAAAAAGAGGAATATAGTAAAGAATAGCATATCCTTTTATATGCGTGTGTTGCGTTCTGTATACAACAAGGCTGTCCGTCAACGTATCACCCAACAGAGATTTCCGTTTGTACATGTGTATACGGGAGTTGACCGTACTCGTAAACGAGCTATTAGTGAGGACATCATTGTCCGTATGCAGAATCTTGAACTTTCCTTTTCCCCTTCACTTGCTTTGGCAAGAGATTTGTTTGTTTTCAGCTTTTGTACTCGTGGAATGGCTTTTGTCGACATCGCTTTCTTGAAAAAAGATAACATAAAGAATGGAACCATATACTATATGAGGCATAAAAGCGGTAAGAGGCTGGCCATACGTATAGAACCTTGTATAGAGGATATTATAAAAAGGTATGAAAAAGATACAGTAGGCAGTCCGTATGTCTTTCCTGTCATATCCGCAGATTCTCCGGAGGATGTTTTCAGGCAATATCAGACGGCACTGGGGTATTATAACCGGAAATTGAAACGTCTCGGAGTTATGGTAGGAGAAGAAACCGGCATTACCTCTTATGTGGCTCGCCACACATGGGCTACGACAGCTCGTAATCTGAATGTTCCCATATCTGTAATCAGTGCAGGAATGGGACATTCGTCTGAGAAGATGACACAAATATATCTTGCCTCTTTAGAGGAATCTGTGATAGATCAGGCCAATAAAAAGATTCTGGATTTGTTGGGTAGTCGTGTTTCTAAGTAAGAAACATCAATGATGCAATAACTCTGAATATCAGATGAATCCTTCATTGTTTTATAGATATTCAGAATTATTGCAATTTTATTTACTGCTTTTACAAGCTTTTGATACCCAATATTGTCTTATTATAAGGAACGATATAAAGAGAATATGTATATCAAAATAATTTTATATAATTTATTGATTATAAACAAACTGTTACTTTCAAAATTGAAAATTAATATTATTTTTATTGATAGAAATTTGTTTGCTTTTGTTTTTTCTCTACCTTTGCATTAGAAATTTGATGTTTCTTACTTAGAGACGGCACATGTTGGGGTGCATTGAGTGTGAGTGTTCATATAATAGCTTGAAATTCAGATATATATTTCTGGTTCAGGGAGCCGAGGATGTGACCGAATACTAAGACGGAATGATAACAGAACAGAATCCAATATGCGGAATGAATACGCAACAAAATAATAGTAATGGAAGTTTTGTCTGGTTTGCTATGTGTGCCCCCTTTTGTAAGGAACTTGATGCAAAACAGTGTCTTGATGATATTGGCATAGAGAATTTTGTTCCTATGTGTTATAAGGTCATAAAAAATAAGGATGGAAAGAAAAAACGTGAGTTGGTTCCGGCCGTTCATAATCTGATATTTGTCAGAACGACGAAGTCGGTAATTCAGGAAAAGAAAAAAGAAATTCCTTTTCTTCAGTACTTAACAAAAAAGGAAAATGCGAGAAATATCCCGATTATCGTGCCTGATGTGCAGATGAACCAGTTTATCGCGGTATGCAGGAACAGCAATGAGAACCTCATTTATTTGAAGCCGGAGGAGATTGATTTGAAGAAAGGCACGAATGTGCGGATTATTGGTGGTCCCTTTGATGGTGTAAGAGGTGTTTTTGTAAAGATAAAAGGAGTGAGAAGCAGAAGAGTTGTAGTCTTGATAGAGGGACTGACAGCAGTAGCTACTACAGAGATTGCTCCTGACTTGATTGAAGTTATAAAAGAATAGCCCAAGGGACTTTTCTTGCAGCATATATTTAGAATGGAAAGATTCATTAGTAATTTGTAGATTTGATGCTAAGTAAAGTTTTATTTTCATTTTAAATATATTATAATTATCCCCTTTCCCCTTGTTGTCCGTGAGGATGGAACAAGGGCTTTTTCAAAGATTCAAACGGATTTTTTATTTATGACACGTGGCGTTGCGGTTGTGTGCCATTGTCGTAAGATAACAGAGGTTATATGGAGTTTCATGGAGTGAATAAACAGAATATAAATAGCATGATATATTATGAAAATTTCAATAATCACAGCAGCCTATAACAAGGAATCCTGTATCGGGACTGCAATAGAAAGTGTATTGGAACAGGATTATGTCGATATAGAATATATTGTTGTTGAAGGGAAATCTGACAAGGACAATACATGGGAAGTTGTTTTGAACTATATGGCCCGCTCCGGATACCGTCATGGAATCTCTAAAGCTGTATCGGAAGAGGACGAAGGTTTGTATGATGCCCTGAACAAAGGCATTAGCATGGCGACCGGCGACTATATCGGTTTTGTGCATGCAGATGACATGCTTTTCGGGCACGATACCATATCGAAAATTGTCAGGAGAATCGAGGATACAAACTGTGACATCCTGTATGGTAATGGAGTGTATGTGTCTGCTAATGACACGAAATGTATTGTCCGTGATTGGATTGGCGGAGCTTATGACAGAAGAAACGTTAAGTGGGGATGGCTTCCTCTGCATCCGACCGTATACATTAAGAGAGAGGTATATATGAAGTATGGATTGTATGACAAGAGTTACAGGATTGCCGGTGATACGGACTTGTTGGTGAGGTTTTTGAGGCGGAATGACCTGAAGGTTGTATGGATGGACGACTATGTGATACGTATGCGTATGGGAGGCATGAGCACTTCGCCTTGGGATTCGATAAAGAAATGGAAGGAAGATATGAGGCTCTATTCGCGTCATGGATATGTTGCTCCGTTTACTTTAGCCTGTAAAATTGGACGGAAGATACCTCAGTATGTAAGCCAGTCCGGCTTTTATTCTTATTTGCTAAACAAAATTTTGACGAAGATGAAAATAAAGAAAGATTCGGAAAAGGAGGAACCATGCTGTTCAGCATGCAAATCATGTACAATGCTTATACTTGCGGCAGTATTGACGCTGGCCGGATGTGTATCAAAGGAGAAAGTTACTTATATGCAAGGGATAGATGAGATCTATTCAGAGGCCAAGTTGCAGAATACGACTTATGAAATAAAGATTCAACCGGATGACCAGCTGGCTATTTCTGTGAGCAGTCAGGAAAAGGAACTGCTTGAACCTTTTACCAGCAAGATACTGATAGGCTCTTCGTCGGGCAACGGAGGCGGCAGTTCAAATGGAAAGGCCGGAATGTACTTTACGGTTGATAAGAGCGGAGTGATAGAATTTCCTGTTTTCGGACTTGTCAAAGTCGAGGGATATACGCGCAATGAACTTGCCCGAATGTTGGAACAACGTCTGAAAAGTGGAGGATATGTGTCAGACCCTGTGGTGTCGGTAGAAATTATGAGTTTCAAGGTGAGCGTACTTGGAGAAGTCGGTTCTCCGGGGCTTGTGACAACAACGGGAGAACGTCTTTCCATATATGAGGCGATAACTCAGGCCGGTGATATCAAGCCTACGGGATTACGTCAGAAGGTGCTTGTCGTGCGTGAGCAGAATGGGAAACTCCAGTCGTACAGGATAGATCTGTCGAATGCCGAAAAGACGTTCAATTCGCCAGCTTATTATCTGAAGCAGAACGACATCGTATATGTAGAGCCGAACAGTGCCGCACGTGTCGATGGAAGCCCGGTATATAAATATTTGAGTGCATTGGGTTCTGTCATGGGATTCATTTCAACGATTACGGCTATAATATTGTTAGGAAAATAGTATTGGTATGGTGCAGAAAACACAGAGGAAGAACCGGAATTCTAATAATGGCAGTCAAGGGGCAGGTTTTGATATATCGATGCTTGTCACTATTTTGGTGCGCAACTGGTATTGGTTTGTCATATCAGTTGTTGTGGCTATGGCTGTAGGTTATTTGTATATGGAGCGCAAGCAGCCTTTGTTTCAACGCTCATCGGTGTTGTTGATAAAGAATGGAAAGAAATCATCGGATTTGTCTTCGTTTCTGGAGATGAACGATATGGGAAGCAATAATCTGAGCGGTTCGATAGAAGATGAATTGTATATCATTCGTTCGCTGCAGATTCTGGAGCAGGTTGTAAACAGGTTGAATCTTGACGTGGCATATAGCTATGAAGGGCGTTTCCGTGATTTCCCTGTCTATAAGGAGTCGCCGATAAAGGTGGATTTTCTTGATAACTATCGGGGATATACGAGTTTTAAGGTTGTTCCCCTGAATGCAAAGAATTATTCGCTGTCGGAACTGAAAGTCAACGGTGTGGAGATTCCATCGGATTTCAGTGCTGTGGCTTTTGATGATACCATCAAGACTCCGGCCGGACGTATTGTCGTGCATCCTGTGAAAGCGAATCTGGAGTATAATTTCAACAAGGTCGTTAAAGTCGGCCGTACCAGTGTCAGTGGAGCGGCAGTTGCCTTGCAGGGGGCTATACAGACGACGATGATGAAAAAAGGTGGTTCGCTGGTTAAGATTACATGTACACACAACAATGTGACATTGGTGGATGCCATTCTTAATTGCCTTGCCGATGAGTATACAAAGGCACTTTGGGATGACAAGAAACGTATAATTGAAAGCACGGCTGAATTTATCGACGAGCGTATCAAGGTGATTGGAGAAGAGTTGGGAAATGTGGAGAAGAAACTGACGGATTTCAAGCAGAAGAATCAGATTGTCAGTGTGGAGTCGAGTGCTGATACCTATTTGAGCGAGAGTAGTTCGGCACGTGCGGAAGTCAATCAGATTCGTTCTCAGATTAGTGTGGCACAATATATAAAGAATTATGTTCAAGACAGGACAAAGAGCAATGAGCTTATTCCTAACGTGTCGGGGGTGGGAGATGCCGGAGTACAGAGCCAGATAGCTGAATACAATGAACTTATGTTGAAGCGCAACCGCCTTTCTCTCAATTCGAGTGAGAATAGTCCGGTTGTGGTGAAAATGAATACATTGCTTGAAGCTATGCGTACTACTATAACGGGTTCACTTGACAACTACCTGAATACCCTTAATTTGCAGTTGAACAGTTCCGTTTCGGTGCAACGTCAGGCGAACAGCAGGATTGCAGCCATACCTATGCAGGAAAGTTTTACACTGAATGTAGAAAGACAGCAGGACATCAAATCCGGTCTGTACACCTTCCTGCTGAACAAGCGTGAGGAAACTGCCATGCAGCTTGCTGCGACAGAAACCGACATACGTGTAATCGAGAAGCCTTTCGGTTCTACAGGGGCTATATCTCCAAACAAGAAGAGCATCACGATGATGTTCCTGCTTGTGGGGCTTGGATTGCCGTTTGCCGTCATTTTCATTGGACGTATTCTTGACCCTTCCATACACAACAAGAAAGAACTGAGGGCGTTGACCTCAATACCGAGCGTAGGAGTAATCCCTGCTTTGAAACACAAGAAGGACACAAGTGAAGATATTGTGGTCGGAAACGAAGAGGCCAATAAAGTGCTGGAGGCATTGCACATACTGAAGTCGAACCTGTCGTATATGGGTGTAGAGGGCGACAGAAAACAAGTACTGCTGTTTACATCTGCACATCCGAGGGCCGGTAAATCGTACGTCTCTATAAATTATGCCGCATCTATAGCTTCGACTCATGAGAAGGTTATATGGATAGACATGGATATACGTAAGCGTCATACCATTAACTTTGTGGAGGGCAAGAAAGGCATAAGAACATGCGGACTGACCACTTTCCTTGCCGGTTCGCATGATATTGATGATATCATATACAGGAGTGTATACAATGAATATCTGGATGTGATACCTGCAGGCCCTATACCTCCTAATCCCGTGCAGCTGCTTTTGAGCCATCGTTTGGATGAACTGATAGAGAAACTTCGTTCGCGCTATCAATACATCATCATTGACAATGTGCCGATGGATGTGGTTGCTGATGCTTCGATTGTGAACCGTGTTACAGATATTTCTGTATATGTGGTCCGTGCAGGAATGACTAACCGCCGTTATATTCTCGACCTTAACGAGCAATATGAAGATAATATTTATAAGAATCTTTGTTTGGTGCTTAATGGGGTGTCATTAAAGCAATTGGGCTATGGGTACGGTTATGGTTATGGCTATGGCAACGAGAAAAGGCATAAGAGGAAAAAATAAAATCATCTGTCTTTTTGATAACCGCAGTAATTCTTTGCTGCGACTTTACGCACGCGAGTCCGGGGTTTCAGATGGGCAAGAGCCGACACTTTATCTACGCTCATTTTTATGTCTGTAAGCTGCAGTATCCTCTCCGGTTCACTTTCAATGCAACGAAGCGGATACAGACGTGAACCTTTATATCGTCATGCGCTATCTGATTGTCATAAATTGCGGACCTTTTTTGACAATCTGAAAATGTTAAAATCTGGGCCTTCAAGAATCGCATAAAATCGGCCGAACCTTACCGAAGTTCCATCTGTGCGATTCTAAGACTGTTTTCAGGCCTTGAACCATAAATGTAAAAATAATATAATTTGTATCAAGAAAAGATACATTAATTCACATTTTCGCGTGTCTCGTCTGAAAGAAGAGTACACGGAACCTGAAATTTCAAGGTGAACAAAATTTGTTTAAAAGGCACTTTAAAAACATTTGCAAGGTGAACGAAATTTATTTTCAAGGTGAACGAGTTTGAAAAAGTCCGTTTTTCGGGCTGAAATCCGATATTGTACAAATTGATTTCTTAAAAAACATAAAATCGGATTTTTCAATGCCACGAAAAACAAAGACGGATTTTGACGGCGGAAAACAAGTGTCTTGGACAAGTATTTTTATAACTTGCTGATTACCAGCATATCCTATTTTTGTTCTTACTTATACTTCTTGTACCTAAAACCACATCGTTTTAATGAAATAGCATTTCATTGATTATCAGGTGTTTATCTATAAAACTTCAAAAAATCAACGATTGGACAAGTGTGAACGGATCTTAATTATGTTAATAAAGTTCCGCTTGCAATGAGTGGACTTAGTGTCAAAAAGAAAGAAGAAATGCTCCTAAGAAAGACAGTTGCTGTTGCCGGTGTATTCACAGATCAGAGGAGTCTGTGAATACATCAGCTTGCAATCATAAGAATTTTACCCGCTTTTTACATGACTTTCTTAAACCGAACCCACGTTACGCGTTTATTCCATGCCTTTAATTTCTATTATCGTTCCAATATATAACGGAGAGAAATATCTTCGTCGTTGCATAGACAGTGTGTTGGCGCAGTCGTGGGTTGATTTTGAGTTGATTCTCATAAATGATGGAAGTTGTGACAAATCTTTGTCTGTTTGTGAAGAATATGCAGTTAGGGATAATAGAATCAAAGTCATAGATCAGTTGAATGCAGGGGTCTCTGTGGCAAGAAACACTGGCATTGAGGCAGCTGAAGGCAGGTATATCTGTTTCGTTGATTGTGATGACTGGGTGGATACGAACTATTTAGAACTGCTTTATGAGAACCTGACGAATGCAGATGCAGAGCTTGCTGTTACCGGCTATCGTGAAGTCAATGAGGAGGGGAGCAATACAAGGGATACAAGGACCATCGCTTGTGCTTCAGTCTTTACGGCGGAGGAGGCTATGTTCCACCTGTTTGAGGCTATAGGTTTCATGTCTTTTTGCTATCCGTGGGGGAAACTTTTCAAGGCAGATATCATAAGTCGTCATCATATCAAATTTAATCCGGCGATCGCTATAGGCGAAGACCGTCTTTTCATCTTCGATTATCTGCACCATGCAAGTAAGGTCAGTTGCACATCCGTTTCAACGTATAATTACCTGATGAATAGTTGTGGGGCGATGAATACGCTGAAAGGTTTTGATCTGAAATATCTGACTTGCTTTGACGCTCTGGATATGATGCTATGCGGTGAGATGCCGAAAAAAGTGAAGAGACAGCTTCATGTAGTGTATGTTTCAATTCTGCTGAAGATGAAGAAATTTCTGAATGAGGCAAATGCTACAGACTGTAAGGAGTTTTCTAAACGGCTCAACGCCATAGCAGACAGGCAAATGTTTTTATTTTCAAATATACCCTTCAGGTGGAGATTGAAACTGTTTTTGTCATATAAAATAGGCATCATCTTATGAAGATTCATGAAGTTTTGGATAAGTTCATAACTTCTGTAAACCTACGAAGATACGCAAACCGATGGAATGCTTGGAATACATTCTGTTTTAATATGAGAGCGTTTCCATTGCATATAGCATTGAATTTTCCTGTATATGTTTATGGATCGGTTGCTTTTGTCAGGGTGGGTAAGATTGAAATTACGACAGACCATATTCATCGCGGCATGATTCATTTGGGAGAAGATTTCTTTAAGTCGACTCAGAAGATGCGGTTTTGTAATTGGGGCACAATTTGTTGGGCAGACAATGTGAAAATCCGTGCAGGTGTCAATCTGTTTAATAGAGGGCATATTGTGATGGAGAAAAATTCTGCAATATCGGAAAATACATTTGTCTCTATTTCAACCCGATTGTTTATTGGCGAAAATACAAGAATAGGCTATAATTCTTCAATTGTTGATTCGGATGATCACTATGTGGAAAATGTGGTTACCCACGAAGTCAGTCGGAATGAGAGAGCCGTGAAAATAGGCCATGATTGCTGGCTGGGGAGTAGAACAAATGTAAAGAAAGGAACAGTTTTACCTGATTATACCATAGTTGCTTCTCCTAATGCTTTGCTTACCAGGAATTACACCTCTTTATTTCCTCCTTATTCTATCGTGGGAGGATCTCCCGTCAAGCTGTTGAAGACAGGATTTAGGAGAATCTATTCTTCCGAAACAGAACAATATTTGAGGGAACGGTATGCACAAGAGGGTTCATTGGATACAATTGTTTTGGATACAGATAAGTTCAAGTTGTAAACGGTAGGAACTTTTCTAATTGTGAGATGTGATGGGAGAGTCCAGAGTACACAAAAGTATATTGAATGCAAAAGTAAGTAGCATTTTTTATATACTGACACTTGTTCTGTCGTTCTTTTCTCGAAAAATTTTTCTGGAGAATCTTGGCGATGAGTTTATAGGATTGTCAGGTACGTTGTATGATTTCTTGGGTTTCCTGAATCTTGCAGAAATGGGGATAGGGACAGCTGTCGGTTTTAATCTCTATAAACCATTACAGTGTAAGGATTATCAAAAGATAAATGACTTAATATCCTTGTTTGGATTCTTTTATCGCAGAGTCGGAATGTTCATAGGATTAGGGGCGCTGGCTTTGAGCGCATTCTTTCCTTGTATATTTTCTGATACGCATTTAGATACGTTGCTCATATATGTTACATTCTATTCTTTTGTAAGTTCTTCTTTAATATCATATCTTATCAACTACAGGCAGATTGTCTTGTCTGCGGACCAACGTCAATATATTGTTACAGGCTATTATCAAACGGCATTTCTGCTAAAGACAGGACTGCAGATGTTCCTCGCCTATACATATAAGAATCTGTATGTATGGGTTCTGCTTGAATTTTTATTCAGTTGGGTGGCTTGTATTATATTGAACTGGAAAATAAATGCAACATATCCTTGGCTGAAAGTGAACCTGAAAGAAGGCAAGGAGTTGATAAAAAGATATCCGGAAATATTAAAATCGACAAAGCAAGTTTTTATACATAGCTTCAAGAATTTTGCAGTCGGACGTTGTGATCAGATGTTCATATTTATGTATGTATCTCTTGACATGGTAGCCCATTATGGAAATTATACATTGATTATAACGAAAGCTGCGGGATTGTTTACTTCTTTGTTGGGAAGCACAGGAGCGAGTATTGGAAATTTAGTGGCGGAAAATGACAAGGACAAGATTATCAAAGTGTTTTTTGAATTGATTTCCATTCAGTTCATTGTTGCCGGAATCCTTTTTACAGGCTACTTTTTTCTTATAGAACCGTTTATCACTGTATGGCTTGGTGCTAAGTACATCATGCCGGTCAGTGTATTGCTTTTATTGATCGCGATAGATTTTGTGAACAAGTCTTTGGGCACGGTCAATGCATTTAATAATGCTTATGGGCATTATGCAGATATTTGGTCTGTGTGGGTAGAAGCCGGATTGTTTCTTACTATAACATTCTTGACTGCTCCTTATTTGGGCATATCGGGAATATTGTTAGGAAGATTGTCTGTTTTGATATTTTCACTGCTGTGGAAACCTTATTATTTGTTCTCATCAGGTATAAAACTGTCCATAAAGGTTTTTTGGAAAGGGTATCTTCGTAACTTGTTGGCTTTTGTCATATCGTTTGGAGGAATGTATTGGATTCATTCATATCTTCATTATGAGATAACTGATTTTATGGAATGGTTGTTTTTTGCACTTTGTTTTATGGGTGTCTTTGCCGTAATATATTTGTCTGTATTGTTTACTATCGGGCTTGGCACCAGAGACTTGTTGTACAGAATACCGATAAATAAGATAAGAAACAATAAACATTTATTTAAATGATTTTTTATATAAAGCATTATGAGCAGTTATGCAACCGGATATGGGCGATATTGCCGGCCTTGTCATTTGCTTTGCACTATAATAAAAAATTGGTTGTTCTGTGGGCTTTTAAACCCTATATAGAGTTGTTCCCTAATCTGCAGCAATGTAGAAATGTTGTATTCCTTTTTAGTAAGAATATATTTCAATACAGACGTTTGATACGTCGTGTATGGAAACTTTATGACTGTTTTTTGTTACAGAAAAAATCTTTCAGAAATATACATCCGGCAAATCCGTTGATCTTTTCCGGTGCATGGGAGTGCAGGCTTGATGAATCTTATATATTGGAAGAGAAGAAACGGATAGTATCTTTATTTATACCGTCGCAGGAAGTTGTAGATGAGGTGGATAAGAGGATGCAAAAAGATAGTTTTGTTTATGTTGGAGTGCATATCAGACGAGGAGATTATGCCAGATTCTCATGTGGAAGATATTTTTATGATATATCTTATTACTACCGGTTGATGGATTGTATATATAAACAGCTCATAGATAGAAACTGCAAAGTGAAGTTTGTTATTTGCAGCAATGAGAAATTTGATATTAAGGAAAAAAGCTTGTTGCAGAACGTACATTTTGCGGCGGAAGAATTGATTCGCTTTGAGGACTCTGCTCCTATTGTGGATTTGTATGCGTTGTCAAGATGCGATTACATCTTTGGTCCCCCGAGTACATTCTCCCAATGGGCTTCTTTCTTCGGAGAAGCCAAGCTGTTTTTTGTAAAGAGTGCATCCCTGCGAGATATTACTCTTGACGAGTTCAGGGCTGTAAAATTGTTGGACCGTTTCTATGAATGAATCACGTCTGTCTAATATGGAATTATTGAGAATTGCAAGCATGTTTTATATATTGCTTTATCATTTCTCTTTCCAGTTAAGCAACCAATTGATTGTAAGAGCTATGGGAGTGATTTTTCATATAGGAGTAATCTGTTTTGTAATGCTTTCAGGTTATTTTATGATAAAGCCTACAGTACGAAAATTTATAAAATTAGCCGGAACGGTCATCTTTTATTCTTTGCTTTGTTTGGGAATTTCTTGTTTGTTGGGTATCAATAAATTGGATATAAAAAGTATTGCCGACACCTTGTATTTGTTTACGTCTGCTAAATACTGGTTTGTTTCTGTCTATATGCAACTGTTTTTGGTATCACCGATGCTGAATGTTGCATCTGCGAATCTGAGTAAAAGGGATTTTCTTTATGTCTTGTCTGCTTTGGCTTTTCTCTGCATTTATATGGGATTTTTCAGGCATAATATGATCTGTATAGATGGCAAGAACTTGCTGAATTTTATATTTGTGTATTTGATAGGGCGTTATATTCGTCTTTATAGTGAGACTTTTGATTTTTTACATCAGAAAGGATTTTTTTTGATTTATTTAATATTGACAATTGTATTGGTTCTTGCAATTTTTGTGTTGCCGGAAAAATATTCAATTATAACAATGCAGTTGTTTTATCCATATAATAGTCCGGGCATTTATATTTTAGCAATATTGTTTTTCTTGATATTTGTAAAATGTTCATTTACTAATCGTTTTGTCAATTATGTAGCCTCTTCCACTTTAGCGGTATATTTATTACATGACAATCCTGATATAAATGAGGTAATATATGGTGTAGCAAAAGAGCTGTCGTGGAATATATTTTTCTTTCTTGCATATGCGGTCATTGTATTTTGCATAGCAATTATGATAGACAAGCTGAAGGCTTTTGTTTTCAGGCCTTTCAGTATGATGTGTGACACTCTTTTTACTTAACTTATACGCGAGTTCGGTTTAAGGAAGTCCTGTAAAAAGTTGGTAATCTTGCAAGTTTTTTGCTGATGTATCCACAGACTCCTCTTATGATCCTTATGGTTGTAAGTCTGTGAATATACCGGCAAAAGCAATTGACTTCTTTAGTGGCATTTCTTCCTTCTTTTTGATATTAAGTCCACCCGTAGTGGGCGGAATCTTATTAACATAATTAAAATTCGTTCACATTCGGTCGATTGTTGAATTTTGGAAGATTTATTGATAAGCAATTGAAAATCAGTAAAATACTATTTCGGTAAAACGGTACAGATTTAGGTGCAAAAGGTACAGGTAAGGACAAAAATAGGACATGTTGATAATCAGTAAGTTATAAAATTATCTGTCCGAGATTCCTGTTTTTCGACACCGGAGTCCGTCTTTGTTTTTTCCGTGGCATTGAAAATCAGATTAAGATTTTTTAGAATTTTAATTTGGACAATACCGGATTTCAGCCCGAAAAACGGACGTTCTCAAACTCGTTCACCTTGAAAATAAATTCCGTTCACCTTGAAATTGTTTTTAAAGCGCCTTTTTTAAAAAATTTGTTCACCTTGAAAATGTGTCTTCTGTGTACCTTTCTTTCAGGCGAGGCATGTATAAATGTGAATAAATGTATCTTTTCAGAATGCAAATTGTATTATTTTTACATTTGAAATTCAGAGCCTGAAAACGGCCTTAGAATCGCACAAACGGAACTTCGGTAAGATTTGGCCTATTTTATGCGATTCTGCGAAGACTGAATTTTAACATTCCAAATTGTCAGGAAAAGTCCGTAATTTGTGACAAATAGATAGTGTGATGGCGAGGATAAGCAAGCCGGTTTGTGAGGACATTGGGACTCATGAAAAGACATCAAAGAATTCCTAAACTTTCGATGAGAACTTTTTTGTGACACGATGACGAAGTCAGGGTACAAAAACTTGCAAGATTACCAAGTTTCTATAGGACTTTCTTAAACCGAGCTCGTGTAATTTAATGATTTTGATTTATGAACTTTAAGCATTTTATTATTACTCGTTTCAACATACCGCTTTGGAGGACGCAAGAGAAAGATCCTGTGAATAACTTGTCGTATTTGAACTATCGGATGGACTTGTTCGAAGCGTTTTGCTTTCCTTCGCTTGTGCAACAGACAAATCAAAATTTTTTGTGGCTTTGTTTGTTTGATATTCATACTCCGGCAGAGGTACAAGCCCGCATACAAAAATTGCAGATGAAGTATAAGAAGTTCATACCCTTGTATTTGGATGTTGATGCTTTTAAGGAGATTCCTTCCGCGATCATGGAGAGAAGGCGACAATATGATATGATAAACAGCCGGATCTATGTTACGGAAGTAAAGCGTGATGATAAAGAATATGTGGAGAGAGTGCAAAGACTTGTAACTCCTGCCTTTTTGCAAGAATCCATAAGAATATATACTTCATCTGATGATGAATGGATTTTGACGACAAGATTGGATAATGATGATTCACTTCATAAGACATTTGTGGATGAAGTGCAGAAGCGTTATATGGACAATCCGGGAGAATATGTCTTGAACTTCTTGTATGGTTATCAATATTTTGTAGATGATAATATTGTATTTAGGAACAGGTTTGAGAATAATCATTTTACGACATTGGCAGAGAAGAATGACAGGAATCTTGTCACCATACTATTTTATAATCATTTGCTTCTCAGTCATCATAAATATGTGGTGAACGTGGAGAATGAACAACCGGTCTTTGCCGAGCTGTTGCATGGGGGGAATGTGTGTAATTCATTGACTCTTGATAAGGATTTAAATGTTTGTTACAGGCATCCCGATATGAAGGATTTTTCACCCTCAATGCCTCGAAACTTCTTTATCAGAATAATATGGACTCTTCTGCATAAGTATTCAGGAGTGTGGTTTTATATCGTGAAGAATAAAATAATCAGCTGATATGTTGTTCAACTCTTGGGAGTTTGCATTTTTACTAATAGTAACATTCGTATGTTATTACACGCCTTTGTTGCGCAGATTTCAAGTGTGGACACTGGTTGTGGCAAGTTCTGTTTTCTATGCATGGACTGCACCTTGTCTTTTGTTGTTGCTGTATTGCGTAGTTCTTGTAAATGCGTTGTCAAGTTTCGGGATTGCTTTTACAGACAATCTGAAAATCCAGAAAATATATGCTATAACAGGAATTACTTTGGATATAGCAGTACTTGCTTTTTTTAAGTACAGTCCTTTGATTGGTTCTTCTTTTTTTGATACGGCAGGAGGTGTAGGTGAGTTTCTTGTAAAAATACCATTGCCCATAGGTATTTCTTTTTACACTTTTCAAGGAATAAGTCTTGTCGCTGATGTCTTCAATCGGAAATATATGAATCCTCATGAGGTCATATCACGATCGTTTTTCCGTCACTTTCAAAGAACATTGTTCTTTATATCTTTTTTCCCTCAATTGATAGCCGGTCCTATAGTGAAAGCGCATGAATTTATGTTTCAGATAGCCCCCAAGCGTTTTGCAGACATTCAGTGGGAATCTGTTTTCCGTTTTCTGGTTTTGGGGTATTTTTTTAAGATGGTCGTGGCAGATAATCTTAAGGATTGGACAGTGGGTATAGATTTTCCTATGTATCAATTTTATGGAACTCGCGAATTGATTCTTTTGGTATTCGGGTATGCTATACAAATGTTTGCGGATTTTCAAGGGTATTCATTGATTGCTATCGGATTGTCATTGCTTTTCGGATATAAATTGCGTATTAATTTCAATTATCCGTTTTTAGCTACGTCGTTTAAAGATTTCTGGTCGAGATGGCATATTTCGCTTTCTACATTCTTATTTGAATATCTGTATATTCCTCTTGGAGGAAATAGAAAAGGAAAATTCAGAACTTATATTAATCTGATACTTACAATGTCGATCGGGGGGCTATGGCATGGCACGCAATGGGGGTATCTTATGTGGGGATTTGCTCACGGCTTGCTTCTTGCCATAGAACGTCCGTTTATTAAAAAAAAACATGGCGGCATACTTTTCCCGGGGTATGGAATAGTGGTATTTGTAGGATTTGCAGTTCTTTTATTGCTTTTTCGATTGCAAAGTGCGGAGTATTTTTTAGGATTTTGGAATGCTTTGTTTTCAAATACTCGTATTGGTGCACAAGCTAATTTCGGCTTATGTGTTTTTATGCTTCCTGTCGCCTTTTATTATCTACGACATGTAAAGCGGCAAAAATGGGCCATATTTGCTTCTAAATATGATTATATATACTATGGAATGATGTTGTTTTTTATAGTTGTGAACAGCGGATCACCCGGCAGTTTTGTTTATTTTCAGTTTTGATGGGGTATGATTAAGAAAAGTTTTCTCATGGCTGTTGTTCTGTTTTTTGCTCATTTGTGCATAGTGATAGCATTGCCGGACGCTGGAGGTTCCATGGGGCAGAAAGACAGCAATATCGTTATTGTACAAAGATTTCTGTACACTTCAAAGCGATACAAATATGTCTGTGTCGGTAGCAGTATGGCAGAGAAAATCATATCCGACAGTATTCCTGATTTTTATAATTTAGGATTGTTGGGATCTTGTGCATTGGATGGTTTGCATTATGTATCGATGAAGCCGGATGATGCTTTACCGGATATTGTATATGTTGAGATAAACAATGCTCATTCAAATGCTTTTAATACATCTCTTTTGAGCATTTTTGATTCTCCGCTTGAGGGGTTCTTGAAGAGTTATATACCCAATCTTCGTGAAGAATACAGGCCTATGACAATGCTGAAATCTAACATGATGAAAGTTCTGAGAAAAAATATGGGCAAAACAGCTGTTTCTGTTGTGGATACTGTTGTGTTGAGAGCCTCTGTCGATTATATGAAAGAAGATGGATGGCTCAAATGGGGATGGCATTTGGATTATAGGGATTGTATCGAAGGTTTTTCCATGCTTAAAAATTATATTGATAAATTGGAGAGCCGAGGTGTAAAGGTCGTATTCTTTATGGTTCCGATGAATAAAGAAATTGAGCGTGGACCGAAGATTTCTGATTTGGTCAGACATGTTCATTCATTCTTTCCTGATTCCGTATATCATTACATGCCTGTTGATTCAACTTGTTATCCTACTTCTGATGGTTTGCATTTAGATGAAATGAGTGCAAAGGCTTTTACGAGTTTTTTTAAGGCTAATATGATGCATACTGATTGAATTTTGTTTAGAGTTTCTTTATATGGAAGTGGCCAAGCACATTAGTTGTTCTACCGATGATAATTATGCACAACACTGTGGAGTTATGCTGTGTTCTTTGTTTGAAAACAACAAGGATTCTGTCTTTATTATTCATATATTGATGAATGAAAGGACCTTAAGCGGAGATAATTGTCAAAAACTGCGGGCATTGGTTGAGAAATATCATTCAACATGTGTGTTTCATGATGTTGATTGTTCAAAAATTCAGGGAATGCCTGATCGTAAAATACGTCCGTTGGGGGCTGCTGCTTATTATAGATTATTATATACTTCAATATTTGACGAATCTGTTCACTCCGTTCTATATTTGGATTGTGATATTGTTGTCAATGGTAATATTGATGCAATATTTGAGCTTGAACTTGACGATTATGCCTTGGCTGCAGTACAAGATGTTGAATGTTATAGTGACGAGCATCGTATGCAGATTCCTATTCCGTATGAAAGATGCATGTTTTGTTCTGGTGTGATGTATGTGAACCTTGATTTCTGGCGCAGACATAATGTTGAAGAAAAATTATTGTATTATGCAAGAAAGGTCCGCAACAGATGTTTGCACGATCAAGATGCCCTTAATGCTGTGTTCCATCATAAGTGGTTCAGATTGCCGCCTAAATGGAATAAGTTTAATAGTGGATATATAAGAAAGGAGGATTTTCTTACAAGGAAGGATATGGAAGAGTATTTGAAATATCCTGTAATAATTCATTTCCTGTCGAATTTGAAACCGTGGCAAGATATCCCCGGACTTCGTTACCGTAATCTTTATTACAAGTATTTAGCTTTGACAGTATGGAAGGATTTTACTCCGCAACGCCGTGAGAACGAATCTTACTATGGTTTGCGGAAGATGATATTTTTTAGCAATATGCGCCTATGGTTGGCTGAGCATAATGCTTCATGGGCTTTTAATGTTCTTTGGACTATCCTGACATTTTCCAAAAAAATTATAATGCTTCCTGTTCGGGCGATAAAAAATGAAAAATGGAAATTTTGATAGATAAGCATATAAGTTGTGCTACTGATGATAACTATGCGCAACATTGTGGGGTTATGCTGTGTTCTTTGTTTGAGAACAATAAGCAGTCAAGGTATGTGGTTCATATTTTGATGAATAAAACGACTCTCGGACTTGAAAACAGAAATAGACTTCAGCGGTTGGTCGAGCATTATGAGTCCGTTTGCGTATTTCATCATGTAGATGGAACAAAGCTACAAGGAGTACAGTATCGTAAGAATCGTCCGTTGACAGAAGCTGCATATTACCGTATTTTGTATGCTTCTATATTTGATGAGTCGATTCATAAAATCTTTTATTTGGATTGCGACATTGTTGTAAACGGATGCATTGATGAGATTTTCAATATTGATTTGAACGAGTATGCTCTGGCTGCTGTTCAGGATGTTGATATGTATGAAGATGATCACAGGATGCAGATGTCCTTGCCTTATGAGAAATGCATGTTCTGCTCTGGAGTTATGTTGATAAATCTTGATTATTGGCGTGAGCATAATGTGGAGCAGCGGTTGTTATATTATGCAAAGAAACCTCGTCATGTATATTTGCATGATCAGGATGCTCTTAATGCTGTATTTCACGATAAATGGTTCCGTCTTGCTCCAAAATGGAATAAGTTTAACATGGGATATCTTGAGGACTGGCATTTTCTCACTAAAAGTGATAAGAATGAATATTTGAACAATCCTATTATCATACACTTTTTGGTCCTGAAACCTTGGTATGATATACCTCATCTTAGATATAAGGAACTGTATTACAAATATCTTGAGTTGACCGAATGGAAAGGGTTTGTTCCTATCCGTCGTCAGAATGATTCCCAATATTCCTTGGGAAAGATGATATATTTGAATAATCTGAGGCTGTGGTTTCGGCAACGTAACATGTTGTGGGTATATAATATGTTGTATTATTCTATCATGTGGATTAAGCGTATCTTGTTGTTCCCTGTATATATTTATAAACTGTTCAAATAACGAATATAATATTTTTGTAGGGAGATAAGTATGGAGAAACGTATAAGATATATAGATATTGCTAAGGGATTTACCATGTTGTTGGTTATTCTTGGACATAACGATATTCCTTCCGAATGTAATAAATTCATATTTTCGTTTCACATGCCATTGTTTTTTATTTTATCAGGTTTTTTCCTGAAATCTGATGGTTGGGAGACAGTTTTGAAGAAGGGATGGTTGCAGTTGCTCAGGCCTTATTTGTTTACATGTTTGTGTGTATTTGTTTTCTTCATTGCTTTTCAAACAATACAGCATGTTTGTGCTGGAAACTCTTATGATGTAAAACAGTTTTGTCAGATACTCCGTTCTTCATTTTATGGGGATATAGGACCTGTTTGGTTTCTTCTCTCTTTATTTTGGGCAAAGGTTTATATTAGGTTTTTTCTTTCTTTGAAACGATATACGTTTAGTTGCTTGTTGATATTGGCCTCTTTAGGCTTTGTAATAGGAAATTATGTGCCATATATGATTCCTTGCCAGCTGATATCCGGTATGATTGCAGCTTTGTATGTATATATTGGGTATTTGATGAAGCGTTATGATGTGTTTGATATTAAGATCTCTAAGATTAATCTGATTGTAGTCTCTTTTATCGCATTTCTTTCTTCACCGGCGGTAGTGTTGGCTTTCACCTATAATTTCCCCTTAAAATTCTTCAGTATTGTCACATCAAGTATAATCGCTTATCTTGTGATTTATAATTTCCGTATGGCTGAAACGTACCGTCATATAAAAGCGATGGCATTAATGTGTGGCTTTTTCAATTATGTAGGGCGGAATACACTTGTGATTTTGTGTGTCCATACTTTGGAGATGTCTTTTAATCTTTGGAAATATCTTCCGGAAATAGGAACTCCTGCTATGATTTTATTGAAATTGAGTGTTTTATGCTGCATCCCTTTGTTGACGGAACATATACCGGTGGTTAATCGTCTGTTTCGTCAGCGGTAATTTATAGTGCAAGAATAATGAATGAACAATTTAATATCCTAAAAGGATTAGGGATTATGCTTGTTGTGGCTGGGCATGTATTCATGTCTGGTTTTTTTCATAATTTGATTTATCTTTTCCATATTCCCCTTTTCTATATCGTTTCCGGATATTTTTTTAAAGATAAATATCTCGATAGTGTATCGAAATTTGTATGGAGGAGATTTGTCCGTTTGTATATTCCTTATATATGTTGGGGAGTTGCTTTCATTGTATTTGTGAATGCTTTTGTTGCATTACATTGGGTGGATAATCCTCCTATGACCTTTATGGAAGGAGTGAAATCTGCAGTCTTGTTGTCTTTGTTCAAATATACACCTCCTCTTTTGGGGGCTATATGGTTCCTTAAAAGTCTTCTGTTCAGTAATTTGTTTTTTATGTTCGTGCGCAAGTTGTCAGTTCTGTCATCAAAAAGGCATAATGTGGGTATCACGGTTGTTGCTTCATTGGCTTTATATGCAATAGGGATTGGTTTGCAAAGGCATAATATACAATGTCCTTTATATAAAACCTTGAATAGAGAACTTTGCGTTGTGCTGTTTATTTGCATTGGATGGTTATATCATAAATTTGTGGAATGTAGAATCAAATATAATATATCTTATATAATTATAGCATTAATCGTTCTGTTGGTGCTGGCTATGTTCTTCTCCTTTGAGGTGGGGGAAATGAGTTTCAGTGCTTCTATGCTTGTTGTGAGTGCTTTGATTGGCTTTTATTTAATGTTGGCAATTTCGCATTGTCTGACTTTCTATAAAAAGATAGGGAACTTTATATGCTATATAGGAACAAATACGATACCGATTCTCGCTTTGCATTTTCTTGCTTTCAAGATTGTTACTGCGCTGGTGGTTGGGGTATACAGATTGCCTGCTGGAGATTTGGCTTCATATCCTGTGTTGGAAACGGATAATATCTTTTTGTTGTGCTTTTATGTTGTGGTCGGTATAGGACTCCCTCTCTTAAGTATGTATGTCAGAAAGATTGTATTAATGAATTTCAGTGAGAAGTATGCAGAAAGAAAATACGAAAAAAAGTCTTCTTTTTGATATGCCGCATTTATGTCATGTAATAGAGACTGAGAGGTTTTATTTTATGGGTGTTGCAATATTGTTGGTTATTGTGTACCATTATCAAGGTAGCGTCTATAGCATAAAAAACGAACTGTTGCATTTTTTCGTTGGTAGAGGATTTGTTGGTGTGGATATTTTTCTCTTTTTCAGTGCGCTTGGTTGTTCATATTCTTATACCAGAAATTCGTTGTTGAAATTCTATAGGAATCGGGCGAAAAGGATTCTCCCATTATTCTTTGTTATCTGTCTGTATAGAATAGCTTTATATGTATATAGTGGTGAATCTTTGAGCGTATTGAAAGTGCTATGTGCTTTTTCTACAGTTTCCTATTACATAGGAGGGTTGGTTGTTGACTGGTATTTAAGCGCATTGATTGCATTTTATATCTTATTCCCTTTCCTTTTTGTTTTTGTCAAGAAAACAGGAATGTGGGGGATGATAATGGTGTGCATTGGTATAACAGTAGTCTTGGGTTGCATAGAACTCCAATGGTCGCATGAAGCTTTTTTTGCGCGTATCCCCATATTCTTATTAGGTATATATTATTATAGTAAAGGCATCGGCAAGCATTTTGCTGTTGTTCTTCTTCTGTATATAATAGCAGGTATTGTCGTTTCTCCTGAGTTGAGTCTATTCCTGAAGTATACATTCTTGTCGCCTTTGGTTATAATAGTACTGGCTTGGCTTTTTGACGTGTTTTCACGTGTTAAATGGTTGTACTCTTTCATCTCCTTTTGCGGAAAGCATTCTTTGGAAATTTATCTTGCGAACATAACAACATCTTTAGGGGTAAGGTTAGTGGATTCTGCGTCGGAAAAGTCTGTGGTCTATTTTCTGATGAATATCATAGTGGCTTGTATATTGTATTTTTGTAATAAAGGAATCATAGTATCTAACGATTCCTTATGTTTGTGGTTCAAAAGATTGATGATAAAAAGAGATGTCTGACAAAAAGAGAATTGCTTTTATAGACCTTGCAAAAGGATTTTGTATACTTTTGGTTGTTGCCACTCATACAATGGGAGCTATTCCTGTTAATCTTCTTTTTAGCAGTTTCAGAATTCCTCTCTATTTTTTTCTTTCAGGGCTGTTTTTTAAGACTTACGGTGGAGGTTATGAATTTTTCATAAAGAAGACAAATAAGCTGTTGATACCTTTTCTTTTTTTATATTTATTCACTGTGGTAGGATTGTCTTTATTGAAAAGTTGTTTCGGTAATGAAGAGTTTGATGTAAGTGTTTTCTATGGATTTGTTTTAGAGAAAGGATATGTGAATAGTGCAATATGGTTTTTGCTTTGCTTGTTTGAAGTGAATATACTATTTTGTATTATATCATTGGTTTGTCGTTATAAAAAAGCATTAATGTTTTTTTGTTGCCTGTTGAGTGGTATTATAGGTTATAATATACATCTCCCTATGTATTTGGATACCTGCTTGGTTGCTATGCCATTCTTTTTTATTGGTTATTTTCTGAGAAATAGCAGTGTAAATATACTCTATGCTAACAAATATGATAGATATAATAGTATTTTCATACCATTCTTGGTGATTTTGTTTCTGGTGTTGCTTTTACCGGATTTTGTTGATGGTAAGATTCCTCATTGTTTATATGTCTGGAACTATTATGAGTTGGAGGTCTTCAGATTGTATACGGTCGGGCTTATTGGAATCTTTATAATTTTGCTGTTGTCCAAAAGGATAAGTTATGTACCGTACATATCTTACATTGGACGGTATTCAATAGTTGTTTTGGGTATTCATCAACTTGTAAATCATTTGTTGTTAAGTCGTGTTTTTGAGAAGCTATGTATATTGTTCTCTTTGAATACTCATAATATAGGTATATTGATTATGAAATTTGTTTTATGTGTATTGATTTCATCTCTTTTTATACCAGTTTGTGTAAAATATCTGCCGTATTGCTTTGCACAGAAGGATCTGATAAAAACATCGAGGTAACATAATAATAGGTTTTATAATGAAAGAGGCAAATCACAAATGATCTTCTTGGGTCATATTTTAAAAGAGTTATTCAATATCTGTATGTGAATATTGCTTCAGATTTGTTGTTTATAATGTTAGTCATGTTTTTTTTGACGAGTATATATTTATTCGCATTATTAATAGATTTTTTTCGCAGGAAGGTTTATAAGAAACTGATTTTGCAATAGAGATAAAATAGTAAAATTATATATGGAAAGAATCGTATATTTCGATCTTTTGAAATTTGTAGCAATTTATTTTATTTGTTTTGGACATTCACTCATTGCTGTCAGTGATAAGGACGCTTTATATGATAATATTTTATTTAATCATCTCGTTTCTATCCAAATGCCTGTTTTTATGGCTATTATGGGATATTTCTCTCATTCTTCTTTTAAAAGACCATTATGGGTCTTTCTTAAAGATAAAGCACGGCAATTTATTCTTCCATTGCTTGTGTGCAATATAGTTTGGAGATGTTGGCTTTTCCTTATAGGGAAAGATAATTTGTGGGGGGATGTTTTTTCATGGTCTTATTTCTTATGGTTCTTGTCCTGTGCTTTTGTTTGTTTCGTCATTGCATGGGTTTCTCTCAAACTGTTTAGAAACGCATACTGTGCGGCGTTAGTGTCTTTGTTGTTTGTAATCTGTAACAGGTATTTTAATGTCTGCTATATAAATTCTTTATTTATCTTTTTCTGGACAGGTTATTTTTATAAGAAAAAAGAGCCGTCAGACAGAATAACATTGAAATGGCTTTTTGTTATTTGTACAATCGGATATTTATCACTCTCTGTAAAATGGAATTTTGGATTTTCCATGTACGCAATTCCTGTGCAATTTGTTTCTTTTCATGCGTTTGATTTTGTGAATTTTTGTCAGATTCTTTATCGGTATCTGATAGGTTTTATGGGCTCTTTGGCTATAATGTCATTTGGAAAGCTTATTTCTCCGTGGATACAAAATAACAGTGTTGTAAGTAGAATTTCTTTAATAGGCCAGAATACGTTGGGAATATATATAATGCAAAAGTTCTTTTTGGAGATACTGTTTATGTATATAGGGATACATCTAAAATCTCAAAGTTTAATTTATCTGTTTGCATTTATTTTATCTGTCATAGAACTTGTTTTTTGTAATTATCTTGTTCTTTTACATAAAAAATATCCTATTTTGAACAGATTATTATTGGGTGGTAAATAGTTATAGTTTTTCGATGTGTATTTAATGAGACCAAACAACGTCCCACCTATATTTATACCGTGAATATAATGGTGAGCGTTTATTTTAATTAGTATATTATGAATCCTGTCGTTATTTTAGTCTGCACGCATACAGACAGCTTTTATCTCCGGTCTGATTTATATCAGCCGATACATGTAGGTCGAGCATTGCATCCTGAATTGAATTTCGATTTTATAGGAGATGATACAGGAGACAATATAAGCAGGAAGAACGGGAGCTATTGTGAACTTACTGCCCATTATTGGGCCTGGAAGAATCTTGATGCAGACTATATCGGACTCTGTCACTATAGGCGTTATTTCGATTTTAAAGCAAAGCCGGGCTTGGTTAATAATGATATGGAGGATGTAGGATATGATGAAATAAAGGCGCGCTGTGAGGATGTTGATCCTGTTGCATTATTGGGAGATGGTACAGAAGTAATCTTGGGACGTCCATCTTATTTGCCTCATGATGTGGCGACAAATTATATAATGTCGCATGTGCCTGAAGATTTTTATCTTTTATGCAGAATTATATTAAAACTTTACCCGGAATATGAGCAGACATTGCGCAAACATTATTTTTGTTCCAACAAATGGATGGCTTATAATATGATGTTCTGTCGGAAAGAGCTTTTTGATAAGTATGCGGAATGGATGTTTTCGATTTTGGCAGAAGTAGAAAAATATAGAAGACCGTGTGACTATTCATATCAGAAGCGGATTTATGGTTTCATGGGAGAGATTCTGACTCCGCTTTTCTTTTTGCACAATTGTAGGAAAATAAAATATCAGCCTATATTGTATGTAACTGATAACCCATGTAAGGTTGGTGCTTTGACATATCTGAAGAACAAAATAAGATATAATGTTGTATTTTTTCTTAAGAACGGTAAGAAGAAGCCCGAGGCAATAGATCCTCGTGGAGCTTTCTATGATCTTTATTTCAAGAAGGATGGCATTGACTTTTAAAGTTTGATGACATTTATCAGGGCTGTTATTGTTTTATACGTTTTATATTGTAGAAGGAGTGGCCGCATCTTATGGCACGCTCCGTCTGTCGGGGCCTGTTTTGCTGTTGCAGCACATTTGAAATCCATTGTTTTTTTGATTTGAACGGTATTTTGATTTCCGTTTAATCAGAACTTTTTCTGTAGAATGTTGAAAATCATTGTGCTACGGCCTGTAAAGATTTAATTTCGCCTTACTGAAGAGCTGTTTTTACCGTACTGTTTTTTATAATCAGCAGTGCGGATTATAAAATCAACAGTGCAGATTATACAATCAGCAGTGCAGTTTTTATAATCAGCAGTGCTGATTTAAGAAAACAGTGCAGTAAAATCGATTTCTCAGAAGGGTGGTTTTATATTTCCGGTGCAATCGCTCCAAAGAAGTTGCATCTTGCCCGCACTCATCTGCAACGATCCCCGAAACGTTTTCCTGTATATACTAAAGGTCATCATGAAGATGCTTTTCATTGATAAATATTGAGAAATTAATTCAACCGACAGGCATGATAAAAGTTCGTTTTAGCGGAGGATTGGGAAATCAACTCTATCAGTTGGGATTTTTATGGTATTTACAGAGGAACGGGGTCAATGCCGTGCCTGATTTTTGTGAATATACATATTATGATTTTCATCAGGGACTGGAACTGAACAAACTGTTGAAGACTCCATACGATGATAAGATAAGGAAGACAGAAGATTCGCGTCGCAGATGGTATAAATTTTTTAATGAGAAAATAGGTTTCTGGCTGAGATATCATTATCATAGAATTTTGGCCGAGAGGTTCTCGGAATATATAGTGGAAGATGAGGCGCATTTGTTTGATGGAACATTCTTGTCGTGTAAAGATAATGTCACATTGAAGGGGCATTGGCAAAAGCTGGAGTATTTGCTTCCTGTGCAGGATTTGTTCTGCAAGAATATGCATTACAACTCACTTGCGACGGAGCGTGACAAGAAAATCATGGAACAGATATCAAAAACAGAGTCTGTTGGTATTCATATACGTAGAGGTGACTATCTGAAAGAAATGCAATATCTGGTTATTAAAGGATTCAGTTATTATAATCGGGCGATAGAGCTTGTAAAGGCAAAATATCCGGAAGCTTCTTTTTATGTGTTTTCTGATGACATGGAATGGGTGCGGAGGCAGATGCAGGAAAAGAATATAGTGTTTGTCGATTGGAACAAAGGTTCGGACTCATTCAAGGATATGTTGCTCATGAGTCTATGTAAACACAATATCATTGCCAATAGCACATTCTCTTGGTGGGGAGCGTTTCTTAATGCCAATCCACATAAAATGGTTGTATGCCCTGATGAATGGTTGGTCGGACAGAAGATAGACGGCAGGGTACCTGCTGATTGGATTAAGATAAAAGCATGTTGATGATGACGGTAACGGATTTCTTAAGAGTCATACACCGATATAAATGGGACTTGATATTCAGTCCGAGATATATCAGGAAGAGATTCCATTTCTATAAAGGGTATATCAGTTCAAGGAGTTATATTGAATACGAGAATATCAATCTTTTGGAGATGGAAAGGCATGCGAGTATTCATGATTTCACGACAATCAGTGTGATGAATGATTATAATACGGGGGTCAAGAATGCAAGGATGATAATAGGCGATAATTCCTATATAGGCGAGGGGTGTAACCTCAGAGCCGGCGGAGGTGTGTTGAAAATAGGCAGGCAATGTAGCATATCCCAGAATATAACTATTGTGGTCAGCAATCATCAGCATAAAAGAGGGGAATATATAAAGAATCAGCCTTGGACAACGCACAATAATTTTGTGGTTATTGAAGATGATGTGTGGATTGGCGCCAATTCTGTAGTCCTTCCCGGAGTTACGATTGGCAAAGGTGCGATAGTCGGTGCCGGTAGTGTGGTGACTAAGGATGTGCCTCCATATGCGATAGTTGTCGGCAATCCGGCTCGTGTAATAAAATATAGGGAGTGACACAGATGAATAAGTTTTTGTATTTCTTTTTTGTCTTCTGTTTTGCTTTCTCAAATTCTATATATGCATTTGGAGGAAGTATATGGCAGAATGTTGCGGTTGTGACATGTTTGTTGGTTGTACTCTTTAAGGGTGTCGATAAGGTTGGCTATGCCACTGTTTATTTTGTTGTCTGTTGTTTGCTGAGTATTTTAGTGAATAATATACCCGATTTCTTCCATCCCGGTGAACGTTTTATCCAATATATCGTGGTACTCTTGAGCTTCTCGCCATTGCTCCAGGGAAATGGCATCCATGCCTTTAGGCTTAAGATGATGGAGACGGTGATAATAGCTTTGACAGTAATTACAATTGCATCATTTCTTTTGCGATGTGCAGGTGGAGGAATAACAAGTGTGGGATATTTCGGATATGCGCAACATCCTAATTTCTTGGGATTTTTCTCTATGATAACCACGATTGCTTTGTTGATGCTTTTTTTCTTGGCGACAAAGAAGAAAGTGCGTTTGATTATAGGAGGGCTTTTCGTCTTTTCACTTCTTACGGTCATGCTGTCTGCTGCCAGAATTTGTTTGGCCGGTACTGTTTTGGGGTGTCTGGTGTTCATTTATTTGTATTATAAAGACAATTTGTCGCGATTGCTGACCGTAGTGATTGTTGTGGCAGCTCTTGTCGCTGTTGCGTTTCCACTGTATGAGCCTTATCTTGACGGAGTTTTGTATAAACAAAATGCGGCGGAGGAGGCTGGCAGCGGAACTTTAAGTCGTGATGGTATTTGGGCGACCCGTATGGAAGAAATCAGGCGTTACCCTATTTTAGGAGTCGGATGTTTTTCTGTAGATACTTCCATAGAAGAGGATGACACTTATTACAATCCGTATAATGTCCTTATGGGAACCGTAGAGTTGGGATCCACATATTTGGGGGTCATGTCACAAACCGGAATATTGGGAATGATCGGATTTGTGGCTATACTTGTAATGGCGTTGTGGCGGTGTTGGAAGACTATGAAGGAGACAGATTCTCTGATACCGCTTTGGCTGTTGTCCGTTTTTGCCGCTTTGGCTGTACATATGGTTGTGGAAGGATATGCGACCCATGCGGGAAGTATGCAATGTATATTTCTCTGGCTTCTGTTGTCGTGTATGATGATGCCTGCAGAAACTATGGAAGAGGAAGAGGTGGATATAGCTATGGCTATAGGAGCAGAGGTGGAGGAAGTAGAAGATGATGAACAGGAGGAATAAGGGATGAATTTGTTTTTTTGGCAAAATTGTATAAGCCCCCATCAGGTTCCGTATATCCGTAGAACGATAGAAGACAGTAGGGTTGACAAGGTTTTTCTTATAGCTCCACGTATCGACTATGAGGAAAGGAAGAATATGGGATGGGATGCAGGGGCGATGCTTGGAGATGTCGATATAGAATGGTGTATAGCTCCTCCAAAAAGAAAAATAGACGAGTTGATGGCATACGAACCGGATTGTTCGGTTCATCTTTTTTCCGGTATCAGAGGGGATTATGAGACATTTCAGTTTTTTTTGCAAAGTCTGAATCATAAATTGAGGAGGGGATTTATACAAGAACCTCCTTATACATACGATAAACCTTTGTGGATGCACTATATACGTTTCTTCTTGCAGGACCGGAAGTTTATTTCTAAGTTTGACTATGTATTTGCTATCGGTGAAGATGCTGTGACATATTACCGAAACTGGTCAAAACGCTGGAAAGTGATACCTTTTGTTTATTGTACGGAGAAACCGTGTATATATGCTGGTGAAGAAATAGTACATCATGGGGGATTGTCGATGATTTTTGTGGGAAGTCTTTCAAAGAGAAAAAATGTAATGGTGCTTCTGAAGGCAATACATGCTTTGAAAGAACCTGCAAGAATAAAACTGGATATTTATGGTGATGGTGAACAGCGTGCGATGCTTGAAGATTATGTAGCAAAGAATGGGTTGGTGGAGCATGTTGCATTGTATGGTAAAGTCGGAATGGATGAAGTGGGTCGTCTGATGCAGTTGCATGACGTCTTGGTGCTTCCTTCTTTGTATGATGGATGGGGGGCTGTGGTCAATGAAGCTCTGATGTCCGGTCTGTATTGTGTTTGCAGTGATAAATGCGGAGCGCGGTTGTTGCTGAAATCTGAAGAGCGTGGATTGATTTTTAGAAATGATGATTACAAAGATCTGAAACATAAAATAGAGTGGTGTACTGGTTCTAAGGAACAACTCCGGAAGAGCGTTTCTCAACGTCGTAGATGGAGCGGTTGTATTGAAGGCAGAACTGTGGCAAAATATATGATTGATAATCTTGTACAAGAGGAATTGGTTCCTCAGCCTTGGTTATAATATTCTATGAGAGTAATACATTTTATCACTTCTATCGATCGAAAGAACGGTGGAACCGTAACTTTTTTGGAGTTGCTTTCTCGGTATCTTGGTCGTCTGGTCGACTTGCATATTGTTTCTGCAAAAACAGATTCCCCGATAACCATAGAGAATGCTTCTGTCCATTATGTTGATTGTTCGGGTATAGGCAATTTGTTCAAATTGAAAAAGCAATGGAATGAGTTGCTTGATGAAATCAGACCGGATATTGTACATAACAATGGTATTTGGGAGTTGCAGTCATGGATTGTACAGCGTGAGGCGCAGAAACGTGGCATTAAAGTGGTCATTACTCCTCATGGAATGATGGAACCTTGGTGTGTACACAATAAGGCATGGCTGAAAAAATTGGCTTTGATGTTTTATCAGCAGCGTTCCATCAGAGAAGCAGATTATTTGCATGCGACAACAGAACTCGAGAAATCAAATATGCTTTTATGGGGTGAAAAAACTCCTATAGAAGTTATTCCGTTGGGGATTGGCTGTGATGAAATAGAAGTGAAGAGATGCTGGAGTAAAAGAAAAAAAGTACTCTTTTTGTCAAGATTACATGCGAAGAAAGGAATTGAGTTTCTCTTGGAAGCTGTTAATGTTTTGAAAGATAGACTTTCAGGATATGAATTTATTATAGCCGGTGAAGGGGAGCCTGAATATGTGGAAACCTTAAGACGGAAAGCCGGAGAATATGGGATTGCGACATTGGTGAAATTTGTCGGTGGAGTCTATAATGGTGAAAAATGGGAACTTTACCGCAATGTTGATTTTTTTGTTCTTCCAACATATTGTGAAAACTTTGGTTATGTGATAGCTGAATCTTTGGCTGTAGGGACACCTGTCATAACCACCCAGAATACTCCGTGGGAGATATTGGAACAAAATAATTGTGGATTTTGGATACCGTTGAATGTAGATTCTGTCATTGAAGCTGTCGGCAAAATGATTGCCAAATCTGATGAAGAACTTAGGGTTATGGGAGAAAATGCTCGGCGTTTGATAGAGGCTCAATGTAATTCCGGGCTTGTTGCTTCAGCAATGGTTAAGTTGTATAATAAGATACTTTGTATAAAATGAAGAAGATTGTAAACGCAAATGATTCTCTTTCTTTTTCAATGAAAGTAAAGCGTATATGTTGGGAGTTGGTTAAGCCCGTCGTCTTTTATTCTCCGCGTCCGTTGTTTGAGTTTAGAAATAATATTCTTAGGCTATTTGGGGCAAAAATAGGAGAGAATGTCCATATATATCCTCATGTAAATATCAAGTTGCCGTGGAATCTTAATGTTGGAAACAATGTGGGGATAGGTGAGGACACTTTGCTTTATTCGTGGGCAATGATAACCATTAAAGATAATGCTGTGATTTCTCATAAGTGTCAGTTGTGTGCAGGGTCGCATGATTGTTTTGACCCTGATTTCCCTGTTGTTTTGTCGCCGATAACAGTGGAGAGAAATGTTTGGGTTTGTACGCAGGCTTTCATTGGTCCGGGGGTGAAAGTCGGTGAATATGCTGTTGTGTCATCAGGAGCTGTACTGATGAGAAAAGCTAAGGCGTGGGGCATATATGTAGGAAATCCTGCAAAATGGATGGGGGAAAGAGTTTATACGGATTAATTTTGTTTTGAGTAAGATTAAAGCGATAAGACAGGTTGGTTGTTTTTATTTTGGAAAATATTTGAATACATATGATACCTAAAATCATACATTATTGTTGGCTTAGTGGAGATCCTATTCCTTTTAAGTTACAACGCTATATGGAAACTTGGTATAAGATATTGCCGGATTATGAGTTCGTTTTATGGGACAAGTCGCGTTTTGATATAAATTCATGTCGTTGGACAAAACAAGCATATGAACAGAAGAAGTATGCCTTTGCTGCTGATTATATAAGATTCTATGCTTTGTATAACTATGGAGGAATATATCTTGATATGGATGTTCAGGTCTTGAAATCATATAATCCTTTTATGCCATTGCATACGATGGTGGGATTTGAAGATTGTGCGGATTTGTTGGAGGTTGCAACATTTGGAACCGAAAAAGGACTACCGTGGTTAAAGTTGATTATGGAATATTATGAGCATAATGATTTCTTTTATGCTAATGATGCAATGGAGAATATACTTTGTCCTTCTTTGGTTACAAGGATCTTGAAGCAGAATGGTTATCGCTTCGTTTGTGTCAAGTCGTTGGAGGAGGCTCTTGAGCTTAAAGAAGATAAATTTATTATACCTGTATTTTCGTGTGATTATTTTTGTCCTAAAGGATGGATTTCACAATTGACAAACATTACTGATAAGACTTATTCCATTCATCATTATTCCGGTTCTTGGATGCCTGAATATATAAGGAAGAAAAGGCAGATGAAAGATTGCTTGCCACAGTGGGTGTTGAGGTTGTATAGAAAAATAAAAGGATAGACATGGCTGATATTGCATTTGTTGTATTGACATATAATGAAGAGAAACATTTGGAGCGCTGTTTGTCTTCTCTTGTCCCCTTTGCAAAGCAGTTGATTGTTGTCGATTCTTTCAGTACTGATGGAACATGCTCTGTTGCTGAAAGAATGGGGGCTGTCGTTTATCAGCATCCCTTTAAGAACCAGGCATTTCAGTTTAATTGGGCATTGGATAATTGTGCTATTGATGCGGATTGGGTTTGGAGAGTGGATGCTGATGAATATATAGAACCCAAATTGGGGGAAAAGGTGATGGAGGTCATTGCAACATGTGGATCGGATATAAATGGTATTTATGTAAATAAAAAGATTGTTTTCATGGGACGTCCGCTTAAGCATGGAGGTTGGTATCCTGCACCGCAAATAAAGATAATAAGGAAAGGGTGTGGGGCCAGTGAAAACAAATTTATGGATGAGCACCTTGTTGTGTTTTCTGGACAAACTCTTTATGTTGATGCTGATCAGATAGATGAAAATCTAAATGATATGTCTTGGTGGTCGCATAAGCACATTGGTTATGCAGAGCGTGAAGCTGTCAATATGTTGATGATGTGTTATGGGGTGGACTCAGTCGGAAACTCTGTATCTCCTAAGTTTTGGGGAAATGGAGCAGAACGTAAAAGATGGTTGAAAATCAAGTATGCTCGTTCTCCTCTCTTCTTTCGTCCTTTTATGAATTTTTTTGTTCGCTATGTATTGAAAGCTGGCTTTCTGGATGGCCGGGAAGGTTTTATATGGCATGTCCTACAGGGATTTTGGTACAGGTTTCTTGTGGATGCCAAGATTCTTGAAATCAAAAGACGATGTGGATTTGATAAGAAACTGGTAATGGAGTACATACAGAAAGAATACGGATTTTGATATATGGTTTCTGTCATTATACCTGTTTATAACGTTGAGAAATATATAGAGCGTTGTATATGTTCTGTAGTGGCTCAAAGCTATAAAGATATTGAGATTGTTCTTGTCGATGATTGCGGACAGGACAATAGTATTGCTATTGCAGAATCGGTTCTGAAAGAAGTGTCTGGACTCAAATACAGAGTAGAATGTCACGGACATAACAGAGGGTTGTCTGCTGCACGTAATACAGGAATTGATGTGGCTGAAGGACAGTATGTTTATTTCCTTGACAGCGATGACTGGCTTCCTGAAAAGGCATTGCAGAATCTTGTTGAGGTTGCTGAGAAGAATCATTCACAATGTGTGGTTGGAGAGTATGCCGACTGCAAGGATGACACCGGAGAAATGTTGGTTGTACCATATAAATACACAGATGACCTGTCTTGCTCTTCATCTGAGGAGACGATAAACCTTTTTACAAGGAAAAGTATTCCTGTTACAGCTTGGAATAAGTTGGTAGACAGAAACTTCCTGCTTGCCAATAATCTGTATTTTGAAAATGGAATCTATCATGAAGATTGCCTTTGGACCTTCAGACTGATGGCCTGCCTTGCTTCGTTAAGTGTGGTGTCGGAAGTGACATATTGCTATTCTACCAATCCTGACAGTATAATGAATCAGTTTGACAGTGAGAAGATGAAGCGAAGAGTTGATAGTTCCGTTGTTGTCCTTGACAAGATGGTTAAAACATTGCCTCTGTTGCATGGTGCTTCAAGAGACAAGATGCTCGTGTATATATATGAGATGCGTAATTACATGTATCGTAGACTGTTGGCTGATGGAATGGATTGCGACACATTCTTGTTTTTTTATAGGATTTCTCGTATGCCGATGGATGTGAAATATTGGATGGCAAGCCCTCTCAAATTGAAGATCGCTCATATAGATCAGTTGTTGCCAGAATGTCTTGGCTATCGTTATTTCCTGTTCCTAAATAAATATCTGTATAAGAAATGAAGATATATGTCGTCATAACTCCATTCTTTCCAACCCATGATTCTTTCAGGGGAGCATTTATATATGATCAGGTCTGTGCGATAAAACGTACAGCAAAGTATGACCGTATTTTGGTTATGCGTCCATGTGCTTTGTGGCAGAATTTTGCTGATTATGAATATGAAGGTTATGATGTTCATTATTTTCCTGTAATACAGATGCCATCCAATCTTTTGGTGGGTTTGCCTGATGCGGTCAATCGCAGGCTTTTCATTAAAAAACTGCAAGATTTGTCTGTTGATTTCGAAAATATATCCGTTGCACACGCCCATGTGTCCTTGAATGCTTGTTTTGCTTTGGCTTTGAAATCCAAGAATCCTAAGGTTAAAACTATATTACAGCATCATGATCCGGACCCTTATTCCATAAACATGAGTAGACGGTTGGCTGGTTGGGGATGGAACACTCGTTGCAACTCTCTGTATTTCATAAAAAATTACAGTGGTATCGATGTTCATGTTTCCGTTAGTAAAAAAGTTGAACATAACCTGCGTGCATTTCCCTGCTATGGGAAAGAAGAGGTTTACCCGAGATATATCAGTCTTTTGAAGCATGTCTGTCGGTTAACTTCTGCCGTTCTGAAGAATTGTTATGTTTTGTATAATGGAGTTGATACTCATACATTCTATAAGATGGACAGGCTACTTGGCGATAAGTTCAGAGTCGGCTCAATAGGTAATTTTTTGGAATGGAAAGATCAGATGACTTTGCTCAGAAGTGTCAAGAGAATTGTTGATGGAGGTTTTGTCAACATTGAGGCTGAACTTGTCGGCAGTGGTCCTGAATTACAGAATTGTAAAGATTATGTGCATGAAAATGGACTTGATGAATATGTTGTGTTCACACCTGAGATGAAACACACTGAGTTGAGAGCATTCTATAATTCTATTGATTTGTTTGTCTTGCCTTCCTATTTTGAAGGTTTCGGATGTGTGTTTACGGAAGCATTTGCCTGTGGTGTACCCTTTATGACATGTTATAATCAGGGTGTTTCGGAGTTGGTGGATGAGCCACATAAATGGTTGATAAATAAGGGGGATGATGAGACACTTGCCAATCTTATTTGCAATTATGTGAGATGTCGTCCTGTGCAGAGGCTGAATCGGGCATACGAAATAGATACGCTTATTTCCGATTTCATTGAATATATAGAGGCTCTGTGAGAGCTGTATGGATACAGATAAATTTTACTTAATAAATATGAATATGAAACTTGAAGAGTTTGTAAAAAGTTTTGCCGATCTGTTTGAAGATACAGATCCATCTGAAATCGTTGCTGAAACGGATTTTCGCGAATTGGATGAGTGGGATTCTCTCATGGTGCTTTCGGTCATAGCTTTTGTCAAGACCAATTGTAAAAAGGATGTGACAGGAAAGGAGATTCGTTCATGTTCTAACGTTGAAGAACTCTATAATTTGGTTGAGAACAAATAATAGGTAATGGATTTATTCTCGCTGGATAACAAGTCTCTTCTTTTGGTTGGAGCTACTTCCGACATTGGTCGTGCTACAGCACTTGTCTGTGCAAAATCTTGTAGAAGACTTATACTCACAGGTCGTTGTTTGCCGGCTATTGAGGAAATGGCTCGTGAAGTGGCAGCTTCATCTGACACAGAAGTGCTGACAGCTGTGTGCGATTTGCTGAATAGTGAAGACATAAGTTCGCTTGTCTGTGGACTTCCTGTTCTTGATGGTGTGGTAGTTGCTGCTGGAACTTTGGAAACCTTACCATGTAAGATGTTGGATTCGGAAAGTATATCACGTATTATGTCGGTCAATTTTAATGCGATAGTGATGTTGATTTCGGCACTTCTCAAGAATAAGAAAATAAATCGTGGAGCATCCATTGTTTTTATTTCTTCTGTTGGCGGAAACATCTTGGCGGAAAAAGGTAATGCCCTCTATGGGGCATCCAAAGCGGCATTATCCGCGTATGCTCGGACTTTGGCGTTGGAACTTTCTGGACGCAAAATCAGGGTCAATTGTGTCATGCCTGGTATGGTCAGGACAAAGTTCCTCGATAATTTTTCATTGGATGAAGAAGATTTTGTCGCTGATGAGAAGAGGTATCCACTTGGCTACGGTACACCGGAAGATGTAGCTTCTGGCATTGTATATCTTTTGTCAGACGCAACCAGATGGATAACCGGTACAGAGTTGCTCATGGATGGTGGCAGAACTTTGCAATAAAAAGGTTTTATGGAAGCATATATAAAAGCTGTAACTTACTATTTGCCGGAGATGGTTGTTACAAATGAACAACTTGTTGAGGCTTTTCCTCAATGGAGTGTAGAGAAGGTGGCGAGAAAAGTCGGTATAATGGAAAGGCATGTGGCGGCTGACGATGAAACAGCCGGTGATATGGCTGTGAAGGCAGCGCAAGCTCTTTTCTCGAAATATGATGTCTCGCCTTGTGATATTGATTTTATCCTTTTCTGTACTCAAAGTCCTGATTACTGTTTGCCTACTACTGCATGTCTCATTCAAGAGCGTTTAGGCATACCTGTGTCTTGCGGAGCTTTGGATTTTAATTTGGGCTGTTCCGGATATGTTTATGGACTTTCTTTGGCGAAGGGATTGATTGTAGGAGGAATTGCGAAATGTGTATTGCTTTTGACGGGAGAAACATACAATAAGTATATACATCCATTGGACAAAGGCAATCGTTCGATATTCGGTGATGGCGCGTCTGCCACATTAGTGGCTGACAATGGTTTTGCAAGGATTGGTGATTTTTCTCTTGGCACTGATGGCAGAGGGGCATCTAATCTTATTGTTGGTACAGGTGGTGCCAGAAATCGTGAAAGGTTGACGGTACACAATGCTGAGTCGGAATGGATTCATGAGAATCATCTTTACATGAATGGTTCTGAGATATTTAATTTTACGTTGGAAGCTGTACCTCCTTTGTTGAAGGAGGTGTTGAGCAAGAACAATCTGGTTGCAGAAGATATAGACAAATTTGTTTTTCATCAGGCTAACAAGTTTATGCTTGATACTTTGCGGAAAGTTTGTGCTTTGCCTAAGGACCGTTTTTATGTAGATCTTGAAAATGTAGGAAATACTGTTTCTTCGACCATACCTATTGCTTTGAAGCGTTGCATTGAAAGAAATGAACTTTGTGGCTGTCGCAATCTTCTGATTGCTGGTTTTGGGGTTGGCTATAGCTGGGGTGGTACAGTTTTGTATTTTGAAAATACTAATATCTAATCATTTATAGTTTATGAAAAAGGTTAATTTACTTGCCGTTGGATTAATGGCTTCTTCTGCTGTATTGGCAGACAATATCCAGACAGATTCTTTAGGCAAGGGGTATAAGGATTATTCGGTTTGGGATAACACTTATATTGGAGTCAGTGCTGGTGTGTCGGCTATTGTGAATGGAGACAATTCTTCCAAATTTGGTAAGAATCTCAGTCCGTTAGTTAATGTGAATGCTGGACTTCATTTCTCTCCGTATTTCGGAGGACGTCTGCAGGTTGGCTATGCGCGTCAGAAGGCATGGGCCAATAATTACAATACCACGTTTGCACAGCAACCGGGGATTTATCAGTTTAAGATGGATATGTTGACGATTGAGGCTGATTTGACATTTGATGTTCTAAACGTTATCACTGGATATAAACCGGGACAACATCGTAGTTTCTCTGTATATCCTTTTGTTGGTGCAGGTTGGACACACACGATGGCAAACAGTACCAACAGCGATGATTTGTTCTTTACAGTTGGTGTGACAGGGAAGTATCATTTGAATGACAAGTTTGATATCAGTGTAGAATATGCAGACAAGTTCATGCCTGCTGCGATAGAAGGTTGGTACAATGGTCACCCATGTCATAACTTTATGTCTTTGACTGTCGGTGTTGCATACAAGTTCAATAATCGTGGCTTCCGTATAGCCTATGCTCCTACTCCGGACTATACTTCATATGAAAACGCACTGACTGAGATGAACAAGCGCATGACTGATATGCAGAAAGAGCTTGATACGAAAAATGCGGAGATTATACGTCTGCTGAAGGAACGTGACGTGAAAGTTTTTCCTGATATGAGTGTGTTCTTTCATCTGAATAGTTCGAAAGTTACCAAGGAAGGTGAGTTGATTCTTGCACAGTATGCGGAAGCTATTAAGGATACACCGAAAGATGTTGTCTTTGAGGTGTATGGATATTGTGACCTTGGAACTGGGGCAAGGAGTTACAATGAAAAGCTGAAGATGAAGCGTGCGTATTCTGTAGCAAACATGCTGATTGAAAAGTTTGGAGTTCCTGCCACAAAAGTGATTGTGCGTGATGGCAATCTTGACAATCCTCCTTATCCTAATGAGAATGCGCGCTATTCACGTGTTGTCATTCTTGAAGTAAAACAATAAAGTCCAAAATGAAAGCTGTGGGATTTTTTCCATTGCTTTTTGTTGATTAAAGGATGAGAAATATAATTGTTTTGTTTGTTGCCTGTTTTTGGACTGTCAATGGTTTTGCTTTCGGTCTAGAAGAAGGGGCGGCAATGATGGATGATACACTGTTTCAGGAGGACATTGGATTTGTTCGTGCTGATACATTGGAATTTAATATTGTCAGGAATGCAGTGGATACAGGAGTTGTTGATATTGTTACCTTTCCTGACAGTGTGGAAATTTTATATGATGACCATAGATATGTATCCGAATTTGACAAAGTTCTTCCTGTTGGGATTCATAAGTTCCATTTTTTTAAAAGAGGATTTGTGCCTGTCGATACGGTTTTCGCTGTAAGGGGTGGAGCTACGAGTTTCTATAACGTCATTCTTGTTCCTTCTCTGTTGTCCGTGAACAATACAAAGCATGTGAAGCGAAGAACCGGCATTCTGGTAATGCCTCAGGGAGGATTTAATCAAGACCTGTCTTTAGGACTTATGATTGGTTTATTGAAGAGGAATGGTTTGTACTTAAGGGCATTGGTTACGTTAGAACAGGGGATATCTTCGTTGACTTGCAATGAAAAGGGAACCGTTTTGGTGGAAGGCCATCCTTACTATCCATATTATAAATCGGAGACCTCTCGGCCTGGATTTGCTGTTTCTGCTGGGTATTTGAGGGAGTTGTGGAGGCCTCTTGTTCTGTATGTTGGTGCAGGGTATGGTGTTCGCAACGTGGTATGGAAAACTGTTGATGAGGTGAATGTCAAAAATGAAGAACTTTCTGTGTCCGGCATAGTCGCAGAGTGTGGGGCTATTCTGCGGTTGGGTAAATTGGCTGTCTCATGTGGAGTGCAGACTGTCGGTTTCTCTTACAGTGAAATTCAGTTCGGATTAGGAGTTGTTTTTTAGTAAATGCAGATGAAAAATTTTTGTTGGATTATTTTTTCCTTGATATTGGTGGGATTGGCTGCTTGTTCTTCAGAAAAAGAGCCTGAGATGCTTTCTCCGAATTTTGTGGTTGGCGATGTGTCTGACATTACAAGGATGAGTGCGCGTTTGTCGGGCAAAATAATACCTGTGGGTGATGAAGTTGTAAATGAAGCTGGCATAATATTATCGGAAAATCAGGACTTCGTGGATAAGTTTTCCGTGAAGTCTGATGCTGTTGATGTGATTGATATTCTTCTTGGTGATTTGAAACCAGCCACAACTTATTACTACAGGTTTTATGCTTCAAGCGGTTTTTCCACAGTGGTGTCGGATGTTGTGAAATCGTTCAGAACACTAGACAAGGATATTCCGGCTCTTGGAAATGTTCGGATGGTTTCTGGTTCTTTTAGTAGCATTACGCTTGCTTGCCAAATTGTTGATGATGGTGGAACAGCTGTCTCACATTGTGGTTTTGTTTACAGACTGTTAGGAAGTACTGACGATTGGAATGAAGTGGATGCTAAACTTCAAGATGATTCTTTTGATGTTGAGATATTTAATCTGATGGTCGGAGGTGAATATGAATTTTATGCTTTTGCCATGAACGAGACCGGACGTGTCCATAGTGAGACAATTGTGATTCGTATGGATGAGAATAATGTTCCTTTGTTGGGTATGTCTAAGATTTTGGAAATACATGGATCGTGGGGCTGTCTTCAAGGAACGGTCGTTGACAAAGGGGTATCCGACATAATGGAATATGGTTTCTGTTATAGCCTGACGGAGGAGAATCCGACTATTGCTTGCGATAAAGTCGTTGCATCCGGTATTTCCACAGAAGGTGTATATGAGGTGTCTGTTGTGGGGCTGTACCCAAATTCTTTGTACTATTGTCGTCCTTATGCTATTAATAGTGAAGGTATTGGATATGGGGAGGCATTTACTTTCACCACTGGAAGTTTGGGATTTCCTTCGTTGGGTAGAAACTATGTCACTGAGGTTACTGCTGGTTCCATGCGGATTTCGACTTCTTATAATGACGGAGGTGGTTATATGTCGGACTGTTATTTCTGTTATAGCACAACAAATAAGAATCCGGGGTTGAGCAGTACTTCTTTGGCGGTTGCTGAAAAAGTCAACAATGGGAATGGTACGTTCTCTATAGCTGCTGTATTGGACAAGTTGAATCCGAGTATGCTTTACTATATATGTCCGGTAATTGTCGTTGACGGCAAACCGTACTATGGTGATGTGCTTACAGTCATCACTCGGAATGAAGATGGGACGGAACCTTATATTGGGACATCTTTTTCTGCAATGAATTTCCTTGCTTCATCTAGTCGTCAGACATTAAATATTTATTCTAATATGTCGTGGCATATAGAAGATTTTCCTTCATGGATTCATTTGTCTGTAACGGAAGGAAAGTGTGACGGAAACATTGTTGTTTCGGTTGATGAGAATATGGGAGTTGAGCAAAGAAGTGCTTCTCTAAAGATAGTTTCCAACATCCGTATCATAGAGGTTCTGGTGATGCAGAACGGTGGTGAGGTTGTCTTTGTAGTCAGTCCTACAGCTATGGATGTGGCTTCTTCAGCATATAGTGAACAGATTAAGGTATATTCCAATGTGGCTTGGTATGTTGATGAGTCTGCTCTTCCGGAATGGATAACATTATCTTCGTATTCAGGAAGTGGCAGTTGTGACGTGGTTATTGATATAAAGGAAAACAATAGTACAAAAAAACGCTCTGCTGATATACGTTTTGTTGCAGATGGAATGGAGCATGTTCTTGTTGTTAGACAAGATTATAAGACTTTCGATTCAGGAGCAAGTGTGGGTGGAGTGACCGATGGAGGAGAATGGTAATGACGCATACTCTTGCTGGTTGTCTGTTGTTGTATTTTTACTGCAATTTTTATTAAATAATTATTTATGAAAAAAAAGAATTTGATTATCTGTTCTGTGCTATTGTTGGCTTTAGCCTCATGCCAGAACGAAGCGGAGATTTTTAATATAGAAGATATGTCTCCGAAGGGGATAACATCATGTACATTTGATGTTTCATTCCCAGAGTCTGAAACGAGGACGGCAATTGATGGTCTTGATGTACAGTGGGTTCAAGGTGATGAACTTGGTGTCTTTTGTGGGGGAATAGCGCAAAACACTCCGAATGTGAAGTTTGAAGTGACCGAGGCTGGCTCTTTTGCCAAGATTCAGTCTGTAAGCGAAATGCTATGGCTGTTTGATGCCAATACATTTGTATATGGATATTATCCTTATAATTCAGAACAGACATCTGATAATGTCCTTTTCTCTCTGCCTTCTGTACAGGAGCAGAACAGTGCAGATGCACATCAGTTGTCTGTGTATGACTATTTGGTTGCCACTCCGGTAGCCTGTCAGGCTCCGAGTGTCAGTTTGAAGTTTAATCATTTGATGACTTGGCTTGATTTTGTTCTGAAGAATACAGACGACAAGAATATGACAGTTTTTTCTGTCGATATAATTGACAGTGATGGGACTTTGGTCCTGAATGGAATTGTCAATGTGGCTGCGGCACAGGGTAATGTAGATTTCTTGGCAGTAAAACCGATAAGCACTACCGGTAAACTTTCGGTCTCTGCTACAGGTGAGGGGTGGAACACAATAGCTTCGGGAGAATCCGTAACTCTTCGTATGGCATTGTTCCCTTGTAATATGGAAGGAAGAAATTTCAGGTTTGTGGCTCATACAGATTTGGGAGATTTTGAGTTGGAAAAAAATGGGCGTAATCTTCTCAAAGGATTGAGATATACAGTTAGTATTCCTTTGTTTTTCCCGGTTCTCAATGTGGAGAATCCTATACTTACATTCCTTGCTACTTCCGGTTCTGATATCTGTCATTTTGAGACGAACATGTCATGGAGCATTGATGACAATCTTCCGTCTTGGATTTCTGTAGACAATATGAGCGGCAGCAAAAGTTCGAATATAACTGTGTCAGTGCAGGAGAATCCGGGTAAAGACAGCAGAAGTGCAGAACTTACTTTGCGTGCCGGTGAGTTGGTTCGCACGATAACAATCAACCAAAACGGCAAGGATTCTTCCGATTCTGCTGGTGGAGGTGCTGAAATCCCGGGACAGGGTGAAGGAGGCGAACTATAATAAGAAGACTGGATATTGAGGATTGTCAGTTTGTTCCATTTTTCAGAAAGGTTTTTATATAGTCTGTGACATTTTGAGGGTTTGCTTTGTTTGTTCTCGTTAGTAAGAGTGAATGTGAGGAGTTGTGTAACAAATGTAACTTGATGGAAACAAACGAAGTGAAGCTCAAAATGTTCGGAATATAATAGTTATGTCCATGAATAAAAAAACGATTCCTCAATATCCGGCTTTTCATCTTCAATCTTTTATGGCATGAGGAAGATAAAGAGAGTTTTTTGTTTGACGGTATGTTATGTGGGATTAATGCTGCCGGTCTTTTCACAGATGCAGGGTGGAGTGGACAGGTCGTGGTATAATGTTGATACCCATGAATACATTATTTCTTCAGCTGAACAACTGAAGGCATTGTCTGAACTTGTTGATGCTGGTGAGAGTTTTGCTGGCAAGACCGTTTATCTGAGAAACAACATTGATGCCAGTCATAGTTTGTGGTTCCCGATAGGAACTCTTTTGAAACCTTTTTCAGGGACATTTGATGGAAATGGTTATTGCATCACTGTTGGAAACATGCATTCCGGAGAATTGGGAGGTGTTTTTGGCTTTGTGGCATCAGCTACAATACGTAATCTGGCCGTTTCGGTCGTAGGGGCTTTGTCGGGAATACAGACTGTAGGTTCTGTTGTCGCACATGTTGATTCTTCTTCCGTCATAGAGAATTGTTCACATGTGTCAGTTCTGAAAGCCGTAAATGTACCGGTGGTCGGCGGTATTGCTGGAATATCAGAGGGGAAGATACGTTCTTGCTGCAACAAGGGAGATATTGTCAGTGTGAATGCTGATGTTAATGTGCTTGGAGGTATTGTTGGAGTATCGGCCGGGATAGTGTTACATTCGTATAATGAATCTTTAATTATGGGTACGAATGTCTGTGCCGGTATTGTTGGCAAAGACATGGCTGACGGACAAACATCGCAAATTGTGAAATGTCATAATTCAGGAAAAGTGTCAGCCAGAAGTTCGGGAGCGGATAATGTGTATGATGTGGTGGCTGGTGGAATTGGCGGCATGCTGAATAATACAAACATTTCGGAGTGTTACAATGAAGGTAAGGTTAGTTCTTATTCCTACAAAAACATAGGTGAAAACTTTGAGTTTCATGCATATTCCGGAGGTTTGTTGGGCATGGGATATGGAAATATTCTGACATCTTATAATATGGGTGACGTTGTGGTCAGATATTTGTCTGATGTTTCGGGAGTGTTGTATGTTTATTCCGGAGGTCTGGTTGGATTTGATATGGGAAGTTTCGCTTCTTCTTCCTATTCCTATAGCTATAATGCTGGATATGTGTATGCTTTTGGGCAAGGCGCAAACATGGCATATCTGAACTATGGAGGACTGATGGGCGATTTTTCGTCATTCATGCCCCAAATGAAATGTTGTTATTCTATCTTGGATTGGTGTCGCGGTGAAAGCTTGAGCGACGGTAACTCAATCTTGTATCCCAAGAATGTAGGTGTGCAAGTTTCGGCAGAACAATTGTGCTCTCCTTCATTTTTGCACTCAGACAAGGGTATTACAGGGCTGAATGACAACTATTCATTTTTGTTGGATACTGATGGATATAACAAAGGGTATCCTGTTTTGCTTGATGTGCAGACTGTCGGAATATCGCGGACTGCAGAAGATGGTGTGATGTTGAAAGGCGCAACGAAAGTATCAGGTCATAAGGGATTCTATTATTGGATTAAAGGGCTTGAGGAGTATGTGGCTGAAATAGATGCATCCTCTGACTTTGAATATCTGTTGGGCAATCTTCAGAGAGGACAGGACTATTTTTTTCAGGCTTATGTGAAATTGGATGACGGTACGGTATTGAAAGGGGATGTTGTCAGTTGGCACATTCCTGATAGGCCGTGATATGTGTGTGGTCGGACTATAATCTTTGGCAAGATGGTATTTTGTAAAAACATATGTATGAAAAGAATTGGATTGGCTGTATGGGGATTCTGTCTTTTGGGGGCTTGTAAAGGACAGTCTGTACAAAATCTGTTTGATTATAAGTTGGAAACAGGAGGTTGCTATACTTCTGGTTGTTTTATACCTTATTATATGGTCAGCAACCGTCATGGAATCATTTCACCTGAGTCGGGTGTGGGCTTCTTAAGGGCCGGAGCAGGATATAGCAGGGAGACTTCATCCGGTTTCAGATTAGGTATGGGGTTGGATCTTGTGGGCTATACGGCTGAGACAAGTCCTTACTATGATGCCGTGCGCTTACATCAGCTTTATGCAGATATCTCATATAAAAAGGTGGGAATGTCTGTCGGTATGTGTGAAGAGTCCTCGATGTTGGTTAATGGGGAATTGAGCTCCGGCAACATGGTGTGGTCGGAGAATGCACGTCCTGTCCCTCGTATGAAAATTGGTACGACAGATTACGTGTCTGTACCGGGAACCGGCGGATGGATTAATTTTTATTTTGATTTTTCTTATGGTTGGCAAGGCGATGGAGGATATAACAGAGAAGTAGGCGACTTTTTGGAGCTGGTGAATACAGACCGTAGGAATTACCACATAACAGAGAATGTTGTGCTGCATCGCAAGAACTTATTCTTTAGGACAAAGCAGGACGAAAAGCTTGTCATGACTGTCGGGATAGAGCATGCATCTCAGTTTGGTGGTACTGTCAACGGACGAGAAAATGCTGTGAATTTGAAAGATTATGCAAAAGTCTTTCTGGCAAGCACGGGCAATGCCGGCAATGAATATAGCCATTTGGCTTCTATTGATGTGAGGGCGGATGTGAATTTCCGACAAGGTGTTTTGAGTGCATATACTCAACTTTTTATGGATGAAATCAGTCGGCATGGAGGTTTCAGGCAGAACGGAACGGATGGTTTGTGGGGATTGGAATGGCGGACCGGCAAGAGTGGATTCTTGTCTGATGTTATTGTTGAATATTTGAAGACAACCAATCAGGGAGGTCCTGTTTATGCAAATGAGGAATATAAGTATGACGGTAAGGAGTATCATTACTATGCTTGTACATACTATGATGATCAACATTATGGGGCTTGGAGCAATTTCGGAATGGCTTTAGGAAGTCCTATGTTGAAATCGCCCATATATAACGAGAATCGTTTGCCAATGTTTGCGGAAACTCTTGTAAGGGCCTTGCATATAGGAATGAAAGGACAATTGGCAGAGAAACTTGACTATAGGTTTATGTTCTCATATAGGAAGACTTGGGGAACAACTCTCTATTTGTCGCCATCTCCGAAAGAAAATACTTCCGCCATGCTGGAATGCTGCTACCATGCTGATAAAGGCTGGACGTTTGTTCCTTCTGTCGCTTTTGATTCCGGCAAACTTTATGGTGATAATTTCGGATTGGCTTTGTCTGTAAGAAAAGTAGGTTCTTTTTTCAAAAAGCAATAGTTGGTATATGAAGAATATTTTATTTGGGATCGCTGCTATATTGTTTTGTTGTCAGTGTACGAATGGAGACGACATAGGTGATTTGTATGGCCGCTGGAAGTTGGAAAGCTTTTCTTGTCCTGTGAATACGGCTCGTCCCGACACTGTTTTTATAGGCTTTCAGGGGCAAGCCTATTCCTATCAACCCAGTTGGACTTATAATTGGGGCATATATATAAGAAATGATAAAGAGTTGTTTCTTGGTAAGTTGCAGTACGGAGGAAGCTTGAAGGCTCTTTTTCTGGAAGAGGAATCTGCTTTGTTCAACATCGAATACCTAAGTCGTAAGAAAATGATTCTTACAAGGAACGATTCCGTATGGGTATTCAATAAATATCTTTAATAAATATAATATAGGATGAAATATGATTATCTCATTGTCGGTTCCGGACTCTATGGCGCTACGTTTGCTCATTTCGCAACATTGGCTGGCAGGAAATGCTTGGTCATAGATAAACGCGAACATTTAGGAGGCAACTTGTACTGTGAAAATATAGAAAGTATAAATGTACATAAATACGGAGCGCATATCTTTCATACATCAAATAGAAAGGTTTGGGATTTTGTCAATTCGATAGTGGAGTTTAACAGATACACCAACTCTCCTGTAGCAGACTATAAAGGTGTGCTTTATAATCTGCCTTTCAACATGAACACCTTCAATACGATGTGGGGTGTGCGCACTCCGGAGGAAGCTTGTAGAAAGATTGAGGAGCAGAAACTTGAAGTCGTAAACCGCATGAGGCATGATGGTGTCGACGAACCGAGGAATCTGGAAGAGCAGGCTTTGCTGCTTGTCGGTACTGATATTTATGAAACATTGGTCCAGGGCTATACAGAAAAGCAGTGGGGACGTAAGTGTACTGATTTGCCTGCGTTCATTATCAATAGATTGCCTGTCCGCTTTGTTTATGATAATAATTATTTCAATGACAAGTATCAGGGCATTCCTGTTGGAGGGTACAATAAACTTATCAATGGGTTGCTTGAAGGTGTTGAGACTAAAACCTGTACGGATTTTTTTGGCAACCGTCGATATTGGGAGGGCATCGCTGACAAGATTGTTTTTACAGGGCGAATTGATGAGTTTTATAATTTCTGCTTTGGCAAGTTGGAGTATCGTGCTGTGAGATTTGAGGAAGAGGTGTTGGATATGGCAAATTATCAAGGCAATGCGGTCATCAATTATACCGAGGCTTCTGTTCCTTATACCAGAATTATAGAACACAAACATTTTGAATTGTTTGGTCCGGATATTTATGATAGAGATAAGACGGTGATAAGCAGGGAATATCCGGTGGAATGGAAAGAGGGTATAGATCCTTATTATCCAATCAATGACAGCAGGAATACCATGGTATATGAAAAGTACAGAACATTGGCTGATAAGGAGCGGCATGTAATTTTCGGCGGACGTTTGGCAGAATACAAATATTATGACATGGCTCCGATTGTAGAGAAAATAATGGAGCTGAACTTCTGATTTTTTTAGTTCATATTTTAAGAATGGTTTAAAGACAAGTTGTACTCTCTATGATTTTCCGTATTTTTGTTACGTTGTAAACATGTAAGGTCTGTATACCGGACTCTCTTGCCTTTGTTGAACTTGTTTTGGTTGAACAAATGTCATTGGATATGACATTTTGAGAAATGATAGAATATGGTTATAGCTGTAGATTTTGATGGTACGATAGTGGAACATAAGTATCCTGAAATTGGCCGTGAACGACCTTTTGCGATAGCTACGTTGAAGAAATTGCAGGAAGAACGGCATCGTCTTATACTTTGGTCTGTGCGTGAAGGTGAGCTTCTGCAGGAAGCTGTGGATTTCTGTCGCGAGCGTGGACTTGAGTTTTATGCTGTGAACAGCAATTATGAAGGAGAAATTGTCGGGAGTGCCGGCTATTCCAGAAAGTTGAAGGCTGATATGTTTATTGATGACAGGAATTTGGGCGGAGTTCCTGAGTGGGGAGTTATCTATCAGATGATTCATGACCGACTTGGTTATGAAGATATCTATACGAAACTTGACGATGAAGAGGAGGGTATGGACGAGCCTGGTTTCTGGAAAAGACTTTTTTCAAGAAAATAATTGTTTGGTCTTATAAAATGTAGGAAAGGCAGTTGGTGATTCATAAACCAACTGCCTTTTTTTTGGTTCGCCCGACAGGGGCATAATCTAACGGGTGCAAGTCCCCAACGCGGCCTAATAGCGGCAAGCGTACAGCCAAAGACAAGCTGCCAATGGCGACATTGGGTGTGAAGGAAGTCGGCGGCAAAGCACTGGCCTGACGAACAGAAACTTGATACCAAGGCGTATGCTCGTGGGTAAGACTGCCAAAGAAGTCAAAGCCCGATAGCTATTCGGTAAGCATTAACAGAAGTACACCTTTTAGGGGTTATAGTTGGGTAGTAATTTTGC
>CAZKOB010000005.1:0-60465 GCA_964554265.1 uncultured Bacteroides sp.
CGACGGAGGGCGTGGCGCGAAGCGACGGAGGAGTCTGTGAATACAACAGCAAAAGCATCTGGCTTTTTAAGAGACATTTCTTCTTTCTTTTTGATACTAAGTCCACTTGTAACGAACGGAACACTTTTAACATAATTAAGATTCATTCACATCTTGTCAATCGTTGAATTTTTGAAGATTTATTGATAAATAATTAATAATCAACAAAATACTATTTTCAGCAAAATGATGCAGTTTTAGGTGCAAGAAGCACAGGTTGTGACAAAATAGGACATACTGATAATCAGCAAGTTATAAAATTATTTGTCGAAGACTTCTGTTTTTCACCGCCGAAACCCATCTTTATTTTTCGTGGCACAGAAAAATCCGATTCAGACTTTTTAAGAAATCAATTTTGTGCAGCATCAAATTTCAGTCCGAAAACGGTCCTTCTCGATTTTGTTCACCTTGAAAATAAATTTTGTTCACCTTGAAAATTTTTTCACAAGGCACTTTAAAAACATTTTCAAGGTGAACGAATTTTATTTCCAGCGTACTCTTTTTTTTCAGGCGAGGTATACGCGAGTGTGAATAAATGTATCTTTTCGAATTAAAATTTACATTATTTTCACATTTTGGATTCAAGGCCTGAAAACGGCCTTAGAATTGCACAAATGGAACTTCAGTAAGGTTTGGCCGATTTTATGCAATTCTGCGAGCCTTGAATTTTAACATTTCAAATTGTCAGAAAAAGTCCGTAATTTATGACAAATAGATGGTGTGGCAGTGGGAATAAGCAAGCTGATTTATGAAGACACCGGCAAAAAACTTGCAAGATTACTAACTTTTTGCAGGACTTTTTTAAACCGAACTCGCGCATACATAAGCACTACCCCATCCTTGCCCCACACACCACAACCATCGGACTGCTATTTCTTTTTCGGCATCACATTGATTTTATAGCTCAAACTCAACATGGCATACCTGCAGATGGAACTGTTCCATGTTTCGGTCACACCTTGCGCATTCACATTATACCTCTTGTTTGAAAGCTGTCCGAGAATATCAAATCCGACACGCTTGGCCGTCATCCTCCCTTTGAGGAATGTATGTGCCACTGAAGCGTCCCATACAAGATCATTCGTATTCATGGACGGTTCATTATATCCACGGCGAGAGTACATCTTAATATCCGTTGCCAACTGTATGTTCAAGGGAAATTCATACGTACCACGCATACCATAGCAGAAGTCGAAAGCATTGATTGCCTCAAACCCATATCTCTTACTCATCGCTCCATTTATAAATGTGGTAGCTTTCATATTTGTTTTTGTTTTTATTTCTCTATCCTACTATATACCAAAAAGCGTGCCACAAGCGCAAGCATACTGTGCATCAATATTTTAACTTTCACTCTAAAAAAAGGAGGCATCTATTTTCATTACACCGTTGTAACAAAAATAGACACCTCCTCACTAACTCAGTCCATTCAATTTCCGTCAGGTTTGGCAATCTCCGTAAACGGAGAATCATTCCAATGGAACTCTTCCACCGGATCCGGATGTGCCGGATCGAAAGCCTTGTAATCATCACGCAAATACTCCACCAGAGGCAGGCCGATCGATTTCATGCCTTCTACTATCATCTTCGATATTTCATACGCACCGTACGGATTGAAGTGCGTATTGTCTGCAAAGTCGGCAGTCTGACCCGGGTAAGTTCCTGCCGGATAATGCACGAAGGCTTTCTTCGACGATTCCACACCCATTGTCTCATAGAAAGTACGCGTCATATCATGCAGTTCTATGAGTTGCACGCCTTCACGCTTCGCAACCCATCTCATGGCATCAGGATAATCGGCATGCGTCTCCTGAATCTTTCCGTCAGAACCGAAAGACCTTCGCTGTGTAGGAGTGACAAAGACCGGAGTGGCACCGTGTTGGCGCGCCTCATCAATGAATGTCTTCAAACACGTAGCGAAGTTATAATAAGCCCCGGCTCCCGGAAACTTCTGTTTCTGGTCGTTATGTCCGAACTCAATAAAGATGTAGTCGCCCTTCTTCATCAGCGACAATATCTTTTTCAGTCTGTTAGCCGCAATGAATGTAGATGCCGTCTCACCGCTTTCCGCATAATTGGCAAAACAGATACGGTCGTCGAACCATCGCGGTATCATCTGTCCCCAGCTTGCCCACGGTTCATTGTCCTGATCTACGACTGTGGAGTTTCCACACAACCACACCGTAGGCACGTTGGCATCTGCCGGTTCAATGCTTATCGCCGCACACGCAGGCGCATCGCCGTTGATTTCAACAGTCAACTTGTCATCCCAGTTGAGCTTTGACTCTTCGCGCTTCTTGATTCTTACACGATCTTTGTCTCTGATTTTCGTGTTTCTTTTATTTACAACAAATGAATAAGTCTTCAATTCGCCCTTCTTGGTCGGCACATTTTCAAGGAAAAGCCTTCGCGATTCAGCTCGTACAGTTGTCACACCCTTGACTTTGCTTGAACCAAGAGTGACCGTGACTTTATAATTACCGTCGGGCACGGCAACCGAGAAGAAAAACGGTTTGCTGACAGTCTGCGGAATCTCTATCAGGTCGTAACCATAGCCCTTGCTGTCAGAATAAACATCCGCAGCAGTTATCCGCGTTCCGTCCTTCACCTTCTTGTCGAATGCAAACCGGAAACTTTGTGCATGAGCTGTTGCAAGCGCAACAGCAAAAGCACACAACATCAATGTTTTTTTCATGACTATATTATATTTATGTATAAAAACTTCTTCGTACACACCTACTTCTTCTGCTTCAATTCGTCAGGTGCATCCTTCGTGAACATATCCACTTTAGGAGCGACCTTCGTGAACAAGTCATCCACAAGTTTCACATCTATCTTGTATTTCGGATTGAACTTTCCTGAGTTCATGTATTGCAGAATGGATGCCCTCATCTGCCGCGCCACAATGCGATTGTCGAGGTTGTTCGTCAAGTCCATCGTGGTCATGACAAGCTTCCCGCCCAGCACTTCCGCCTCAAAGAGCATGCCGATTTTGCGCGAAATGAACCAAGTATCAATACTCTGCACAAGCGGCTGGAAATCTGTCGGGAAATCCGTGAACTGCATCACCTGTGCACGGTTTACAAGTTCCCACCACTGCAAGTCGCTATGGCAATCGGTCGGGAATAGTTCAAATATGGAATGGGTATTCTCCACAAAGATGCCAGTTGTATGAGGCGGACGCATCTTGAACCAAGATGTGTTCCAGAATACAGGAGTGAACTGCTGAACCACTTCCTTTCCATAGGTAACCTTCCCTGCTGCGCACACCAACACTTTTCCGCCCTTCTTGAGCACAGACTTAGCCCGTTCGTCGAGAGTGTCCGTGACGAGCACATCGCCTTTGTGGTCTTCCACTTCTGCCGGATACACCCAGAAGTCCCAGGAATTGGTGTTCTCCACATTGTCGTGATAAGCGTCCATACCCGGAATGTTTACTGTCAGACACAACTTTGCAGGTTCTTTGATGCAGCCCAATTCCATGCGGACTGTACCAAGTTCAAAGTTCGCCCCGACAGGAATGTCACCCCTCTTGAGATTTCCCTTGGCAAGCACCTCCGAAGTGCCGGATTTGGAAATGCAGTACACAGGCTGCGCGTCCTTTATGGTTTCGCCGGCAAACTGCGCCACCTCGACCGAAGCCTCAAATGTTTCATTGTTTTTGTATGTGAATTTCGGGATACGCGCCAACGGTACCACCGGAGAGCAGAACGAGCGGAACTCCTCCGCCGAGCAATAGCCTTTGTCATCAAAAAAGACATCGGTAACTCCCACAAGCGCCGTGCCCTGACCTGAATAATCATTGAGCGCAAGTAATTGGAATCCGGCATAGTTAGGAGTACGGAGCGTGCGTTCCACCTCATGTTTGTAGCAGAGATATTGCAATCTGCCACTTGCCATCATGAAATCCCGGGCCCTCGACTCCATGCCGTTGTCGCGCAGAAGGTCACGGAATATCTCAAAATTCCCGGCCTTGTTCACACCTGTATATTTTCCTATCTCGTCGAAATTAGGGAAAGCACACCACTGCCCCGTCTCGTGCGACACATACGGCTGACTCACAGTGTCTATTTTAGAACGGAAATCATAAGTCGATTCAGGAGCACGACGTGCCCACTCTCCGAGTCCTCTTGCTCCGGCCTTCACGTGATATTCGTTTTTCGGCTGCCAAGCCCAGCCCCCGCCTACAGAAGCTCCGGTATAGACACGACGCGAATCTGTCTTTTTCCAGTAGTCCACAAACTCCGAAACCCACTTCACCCAATTGCCGGCAGGCTCATTGCCACATGCAAGCATACAGAACGAAGGATGGTTGCCATATACGCGGCTTATCTCCTTTGTCTCTTCCATGAGATAAGTGTCTATCTTCTGTCCGTTTCCGAGCTTCACACCGTGGTTCGGCCAGCTCGGTCCTTCCGGCTGGATATAGAATCCCATCATATCCGCTGCAAGGAATGCCGCTTCCGGCGGACAGTAAGAATGGAAACGGACATGGTTAAGTCCGTATCCGCGACAGATACGGAACACACGCAGCCAGTCTTCAAGATTCATCGGAGGATAACCCGTAAGCGGAAAGTCACAATTCTCGACTGTTCCGCGCAACTGTATCTGACGTCCGTTGACATAGAACATTTTTCCGCGTGCCTCAAACTTACGCATTCCGAACACGGTTTCTTGTCCGTCTGTCCGTCCGCCCTTCTTCACTTCTGCTTTCAACTTGTAGAGGGAAGGCGAGAACTCATCCCAAAGCAACATACCGTCACCCATGTCGAGCGTCACTTCTATTTCGTTCATCCCCTTCTGCAGTTTCACTGTTTCCTTCACCGCAGGTACAACATGCTCCTGCTGCGTATTGAACGCTTCTGCCGACACGCTGACAACGGCCTTGCCACCATCCTCTCCTTCTATCTTCATTCTGACAACGGCTTTGCGGTTGTCTACATCCGGATAGACCTGTATATCGGCAAACCTCGTAGCAGGAATCTCACGAAGTTCCATACGTCCGACAATGCCGTTCCAGTCGCCCTGTGTCTGGTCCGTCACGGAATGGCTGTCGATGCCAACCCCCACCGTCTCCACTCTGTTGTCTATGCGCAGGGCGAGAGTGTTCGCACCTTTATATATATAGTCGGTAATGTCATATTCGTGCGCCACAGACAGGCTGTTCCTTGTTCCGACCTCCCTGCCGTTCACCCACAGTGTGGTTTCTATATGCGGACGCTCCAAATAAACGACATATCTGCTCTTCTTGTCAACAGAAGCGAGGCTGACTTCTTTCTTATACCATGCCACTCCCACATAGTGTTTGTCGGGGGTAAGGAAGAACTGCAACTTCATGTTGCCTTTCTGCCGATATTTCTTCATATAAGGATTATAGAAATACGAACTGTCATACAGGCTTCCAACCCATTTCGTATCGACAGAAATGTCATCGCCTTTCAGTTGCTCCGGCATTGAAGCAGGCAGACGCATGGTGTCCGACAGTTTCTTGCTGCCGTCATACCATTGCTCCTTAACTCCGACATCCTCCCTATCCGTCTGAAAGCTCCACGTTCCGGAAAGGTCTGTAACCTTGTTGTACGATACCTGCCGTTTTTCGGATGTGTCTGATGCATCTTTTGCCGTCAATCCGTTTCCTGCAGACAAAGCCGTCCATGGCGCAAAATACACCATTGCGGCCAAGACAAGAATGATTCGTCTCATTTATTATCTTGATTTAAAGTTAAACATTATCTGTATTAGTGCCACAAATGTACGAATTTTTCCTTAGAACCGACATCCGTCCTTGAACTTATTCCTTAAAGGTGTTCAATTTTCAGCAGTTGAAATACATTCGGTCTGAATCCACTCAAATATATAAGGAGCATGCAAATACATTCAGTCTAACCCCATTTTGATATAAGGAAACCGTTTTTATGTCCCATAGCAGATGTGTCCGTACAAAACGCTACATTTTTGGAGTGACTGCACCGGAAATATAAAACCACCCTTCAGAAAAATCAAAATCACTGTACGTTTTTCTTAAATCAGCACTGCTGATTGTAAAAACTGCACTGCTGATTGTAAAAACTGCACTGCTGATTGTATAATCTGCACTGTTGATTTTATAATCTGCACTGCCGATTGTAAAAAGCAGTGCGGTGAAAATGAATTTTCTGTGGGATGGAATGGTGAATCAAGCAGGTATTTTTGCAGACTATCTTGTGGTTTTAAGATAGTGTTTTCACAGACTCCTCCTATAAATCTTATGGTTGTGAATACACCTGCCAAACACAAAAAAACGGCAAAACGAACCTGTCACAAGAAAAATGTTTTACAACATAAACTTTAATTGCATCATACCGGGAACTTTTGCGTATTTTTGACCGATTTTGTGGAAAAGCAATGCAGGAGCCGTTCATACACGCAATGCAGGGCTGTTCACTAACGAGTAAAAACCTTAAAATCTTTCTCAGAATATGAAAGTCTATCAAACCAACGAAATCAAAAACATTGCCCTCCTCGGCAATGACGGTTCAGGTAAGACGACTCTTACCGAGGCACTCCTTTATGAAGCTGGAATTATAAACCGCCGCGGACGCATCACGGCAAAGAATACAGTGAGCGACTATTTCCCCGTGGAACAGGAATATGGCTACTCGGTATTTTCTACAGTATACCATGTGGAGTGGAACGGAAAGAAACTCAACATCATAGATTGCCCGGGGTCTGACGACTTCGTCGGTGCGGCAATAACCGCTCTCAATGTAACAGACACAGCCATCCTGCTGCTCAACGGCCAATACGGGCCGGAGGTCGGCACACAGAACCATTTCCGTTATACTGAAAAACTCGGCAAGCCGGTGATATTCCTTGTCAACCAGCTCGACAGCGACAAATGCGATTATCACAATGTGCTCGAACGCTTGACAGAAATATACGGAAAGAAGGTCGTTCCGGTTCAATACCCAATCAACGAAGGTCCGGACTTCAATGCACTCATCGACGTCCTCCTGATGAAGAAGTATTCATGGAAGCCCGAAGGGGGCGAACCGACAATCGAGGAAATTCCGGCCGAGGAAATGGAAAAGGCATTGGAAATGCACAAGGTTCTCGTAGAGGCTGCTGCCGAAAACGATGAAATGTTGATGGAGAAGTTCTTCGACACGGAATCTCTCACGGAGGATGAATTGAGGGAAGGTATACGAAAAGGACTGGCTTCACGCTCCATGTTTCCGGTATTCTGCGTATGTGCATACAAGGATATGGGTGTGCGCCGCCTTATGGAATTCCTCGGCAATGTCGTGCCATTCGTAGACGAAATGCCACAAGTACACAACACACGTGGCGAAGTGGTCAATCCGGATCCGAACGCACCGACTTCCCTCTATTTCTTCAAGACGGCAAACGAGCCTCATATCGGCGGTGTGCAATACTTCAAAGTGATGAGCGGAAAGGTGTACGAAGGAGATGACCTTACGAACAGCGACAGAGGCTCAAAAGAACGCCTTGCTCAAATATTCGCCTGTGCCGGCGCCAACCGCATCAAGGTTGAAGAACTCGTTGCCGGAGATATAGGATGTACGGTGAAGCTCAAGGATGTCCGTACAGGCAACACGCTTGTCGGCAAAGATTGCGAGCACCGTTTCAACTTCGTGAAATATCCAAATTCAAAATACATACGTGCCATCAAACCGGAAAATGAAGCCGATTCTGAAAAGATGATGGTTGCCATACAGAAGATGAGTCAGGAAGACCCTACTTGGATTCTGGAGCAGAGCAAGGAACTGAAGCAGACTCTCGTAAAGGGACAGGGAGAGTTCCACCTGCGCACATTGAAATGGCGTCTCGAGAACAACGAGAAAATCAAGATTCGTTTTGAAGAGCCGAAGATTCCATACCGCGAGACCATCACCAAAGCCGCCCGTGCCGACTATCGTCACAAGAAGCAGTCGGGAGGCGCGGGACAGTTCGGAGAAGTCCATCTCATTGTGGAACCATATTATGACGGAATGCCGGAACCAACCACATACAAGTTCAATAACCAGGAATTTAAAATCACCAACAAAGGCAAGGAGGAAGTCGACCTTGAATGGGGTGGCAAACTCGTATTCATCAACAGTGTAGTCGGTGGCGCTATCGACGCAAGGTTTATGCCGGCCATACTCAAAGGTATCATGAGCCGCATGGAACAAGGCCCCCTTACCGGCAGCTATGCACGCGATGTACGTGTCATCGTATACGACGGAAAGATGCACCCGGTCGACAGCAACGAATTGTCCTTCATGCTTGCAGGACGTCACGCATTCAGCGATGCGTTCAAGAACGCAGGCCCTAAGCTCCTCGAACCTATATACGATGTGGAAGTGTTTGTCCCAAGCGACAAGATGGGAGACGTGATGAGCGACTTGCAGGGACGACGCGGAATGATTATCGGCAGCGAAAGCGAAAACGGCTATGAGAAACTTATCGCAAAAGTACCTTTGAAAGGCTTGTCAAGCTACTCTACCGTATTAAGCTCCATTACAGGCGGCAGAGCTTCATTCATTATGAAGTTTGCAAGCTACGAACTTGTTCCTACTGATTTGCAGCAGAAACTTATGAAGGAGTTTGAAGAACAGAACAAAGATGAAGACTAAATTTTAGTTAACAGATTAACTTAACCACAACCTCGAAGTCAGCATTTGTTAAAAGTGCTGACTTTTTTGCATAAAAGAATCTAAGTTTTTAAGTGAAAGTTTGGACAAGAATGAAGTTTTTCATTAATTTGCAAACAAGAAGCCCGGAAACTTGTTAATAATCTAAAAACAAAAGCCAATAAAGACCACTGATACAGAGTCATCATGATCCGGCCAGAACTTTTCAATAACCAAACAAGGTAAAAGATGAAGAAATCGATCATATCAATACTGACAATAGTAATGGGTGTATCTTTTGTATGCCTCCTTTATCTTCAGGTGCAATACATCGAGGAAATAATCGGCATGCGCAAAATCCATTTCGACGAATCCGTAAGTCGCAGTCTCTATCAGGTGGCTCACCACCTTGAAGTCGAAGAAGCCACACGTTATCTGGAACAAGGCGCGGTGGCTATGGAAGGCATAGCCACCGCCTACGACTCCATCATCGTCAGTACAGACTCTTCGCTCATCCAGCGCGTACATAAGGTGACGGCCAAAGACGGAAGCGTTTTTTCTTCTCTTGAAACGACAGCCAGCACCAACATCTCTGACAAGTATTTCACCAAACAAAAGGGAAATGTCTCCAACAAGACGCGCTCTTTGCAGGAAATCATGAGGCAACGATACAACTACGACAAAAAGTTGCTTGATGAGGTTGTATACAGTATGCTGTATACCGCAAGCGACCGTCCGCTTGAAGATCGCATTGATTTCAACGAACTCGACCAGAAGTTGAAGACAGAGCTAAGCAACAACGGCATCGACATACTGTATCATTTTTCGGTACAGACAAACAACGGAAGGGTCGTCTACCGGTGTTCAGACTACAACGCTTCGGGAGAAGATTTGTGCTACACGGAGACACTTTTCAAGAACGACCCGATACAGAAGATGGGAATACTGAAAGTGCATTTTCCGAACCAAAGCAGCTTCATATACCGCTCAATATGGTTCATCATGCCCTCCATCATTTTCACGTTAGTACTGCTTATTACATTCATCGTCACTCTTGTCCTTATATTCCGCCAAAGAAAACTGACAGAAGTGAAGAACGATTTCATAAACAACATGACGCATGAGTTTAAGACCCCGATATCATCCATCTCTCTTGCGGCACAAATGCTCAACGACCCTTCCGTGAAGAAGACCCCTCAGATGCTTGACCGTCTCACCTCCACGATAAATGACGAGACAAAGCGCTTGCGGTTTCAGGTGGAGAAAGTTCTGCAACTGTCCATGTACGAACACCGCGAAGCCAACTTGAAGATGAGGGAGATAGATGCCAACGAACTGATTGCCGGCGTCATCCACACTTTCGCCCTCAAGGTCGAGAAGAACGGAGGAAAAATAATCTCCAATCTGGAAGCGGAAGATCCTATTATATATGTAGACGACATGCATTTCACCAATGTCATATTCAATCTGATGGACAATGCGGTGAAGTATAAACGGAATGATATTGCACTTGAATTGAAGGTTTCAACATGGAACGAAGGCAAAAAACTGTGCATTTCCGTACAAGACAACGGTATAGGCATCAAAAAAGAAGATCTGAAGAAAATATTCGAAAAATTCTATCGTGTGCACACCGGCAACCTGCACGATGTGAAAGGATTCGGACTCGGACTGGCTTATGTAAAGAAAATCATAACCAACCACAAGGGTACGATACATGCAGAGAGCGAGCTTGGAATAGGTACAAAATTCATCATAAAGCTTCCACTTATGAACGATTGAAAATACAATAATTATAAACATTAAAAGAGAAACTATTATGGACGAAAAATTTGAAGATGTTCGCATCCTTCTTTGTGAAGATGATGAGAATTTAGGTATGTTGCTCAGAGAATATCTTGAAGCAAAAGGATATAAAGCTGAATTGTGTGTAGACGGCGAAGAAGGTTATCAAGCTTTCCGCGAGGGCAGATTCGACCTCTGCATCCTTGATGTCATGATGCCGAAAATGGACGGATTCACTCTCGCATCAAAAATACGTGAGATGAACTCCGAGATTCCGTTCATGTTCCTTACGGCAAAGACACTGAAGGACGACATAAGGGAAGGCTTTGAGATTGGTGCCGACGACTACATCACCAAACCGTTCTCTATGGAAGAGGTAGTATTCCGTATCGAAGCCATCTTGCGCCGTGTACGCGGAAAGAAGAACAAGGACGTAACGGTTCACCAAATCGGCAAGTTTACATTCGACACACAGAAACAGCTTCTTACGATTGACGGACAGCAGACCAAATTGACAACGAAGGAGGCAGAGCTGCTTACTCTCCTCAGCACCAAGGCTAACGAACTGCTGCAACGTGACTATGCTTTGAAGACCATATGGATTGACGACAACTATTTCAATGCCCGCAGCATGGATGTGTACATAACCAAGTTGCGCAAACACCTCAAAGCAGACCCGGACGTGGAAATTCTCAATGTACACGGTAAGGGATACAAGCTTGTCATCTCTGAAAATTAATCATCGTTACCATGCTGTCATGGCGTGAAGTGCAACAGAGAATAAAGGATGTTAATAAAATCAGAAGCTGTTACCATACAGACCTAACTATACTATATACAAGCATTCAGCATGGCGCCTCCATTAATCAGAAGCAGTGCGCACAGTCATGACACAAGCATACAATCTGCATCAAAGCAGATGTCAGAACAACTCAGGTTCGGGCATCTGCTTTTTTCCTATTATTTATATGACGAAGTCAGGTGCAGATATATACTTTTTTTATCTGTCCGACTGTCACGCTGCAACAAGGCTGACGTCCTCGTAAATCAACTTGGTTATCTCCACCGCCACACCATCTACTTATCATAAATTTCAAGCCTTTTTTCGACCATCTGAAATGTTAAAATTCAAGGCTTCGCAGAATCGCGTAAAATCGACCAAATTTTACCAAAGTTCCATTTGCGCGATTCTAAGGCTGTTTTCAGGCCTCGAACTCCAAATGTGAAATTAATATAATTTGCATCTCCAAAAGATACATTTATTTACATTCGCATGTGTATCGTCTGAAAAAAGAGTACGCTGAAAATAAATTTTCAAGGTGAACCAAATTTGTTTAAAAGGCACTTTAAAAACATTTTCAAGGTGAACGGAATTTATTTTCAAGGTGAACGGGTTTGAGAAAGTCCGTTTTTCAGGCTGAAATCCGGTATTGTCCAAATTAAATTCTTAAAAAATTTGAAATCAGATTTTTCAATGCCACGAAAAACAAAGACGGATTCCGGCAGCGAAAAACAGGTATCTTAGACAAATAATTTTATAACTCACTGATTATCAGCATATCCTATTTTATCACAACGTGTACTTCTTGTGCCTAAAACCGCACAGTTTTGCTAAAATAGTATTCTATTGATTATCAATTGTTTATCCGTAAAGCTTCAAAAAATCAACAATCAACCAAATATAAACGAATCTTAATTATGTTAATAAGATTTACGTGAGTTCGGGATAAGTTTTAGCAGAAAGTCAGTTGTTTGGATTCTTCCACATAGTATCCCCACAAAGCCTCCGGTTTGTTTTCAAAAAAGCAATATGCCCCGAGAACAGTCACCGGATTCACAAGGAAGTTCGCGATGGAACGATGTCCTGAATCTACAAGTTGTACCTTGTTCTTGAGCAGGTCGTTGATAGTCTCTATGATGAACCTCTTCCCGAGCATCATCCTGTCATAAAAAGACATGAGCCTGTTCTTCATGCCTGTCCTGATGCCATGTACGAGATGTATGCCGTCATCTAACAGGCTTTCAAACAACTTGGGCGGGATGTATCCCCTGTCCGCAAAGAGCTTGTTTGCATAGCGTCTGAGGTTATGGCATACCGGTATCATCGTGCTGTCCACGAAACTTATGCCGGTACATCTCCCAAAAGCATAAAGCTTGAGAAAGAACACAAGTTTGAAGAATACGCGCTTTCCCAACTCCACAAACCGGTTGTAGGATACCGCGCTGGGAAACTCCCGCTTCATATGCCCATGGATACAGCAGAGGTAATAGTGCTTGAAATTACGGTAAGTCCCGAAATGGAAAAGAGAAGGACGGTCATGATTTCGCTGTCCGAGAGCGATGCTTTCCGGTTGCGGTGCTTCTTGACATCCACAGCAGGAAGGAGGTTTTTCTTCATTTCATGCTCGAATTTCTGATCAAACTCATCAATAATGCAGAAAATTTCCGTAAGTTTGCAAAACTTATAGTTGAGGCAGAACATATCATTCAGTCTGTTCTTTACAGTGTTTTGAAAAAAACAATATAAAATTCAATATTCATTTATAAACAACAGAATATGAAAAAGATAATTCTTTTTGTGTTGACATTTATTACTGTAAGCATGGCGGTAACATCTTTCTATTCATGTGATAATGGTGAAACTTATGCGGATATGAAAGAAAAAGAAAAGAAAGCGGTGCGTCGTTTTATCGAGAACAATGATTTGGTCGGAAAGATAAATGTCATAAGCGAATCCGAATTTTATGCACAAGATTCAATTACTGATACGGCAAGAAACCAGTTCGTATTGTTTGAGGACGATGGTGTGTACATGCAGATTGTGCGGAAGGGGGAAGGAAAAACAATGGTAGAAATGGCCAAAGAGCAACCGGACAGCACTGCTACCAAGCAGATTCTGTGTCGCTATTTTGAGTATGATATAGAAGCCGGTGATACTGCGAGCAGCAACATCTATACACCGGCAATTGTAGACAAGATGCTTTGTAAGTATGTGCACAGAGGGAGAACCTATACCGCATCCTTCACAGAAGGTTACATGCTTTCCAACTATAATTCAAATGTGCCTGCCGGCTGGCTTAAGCCGTTGGATTACATTCGCCTGACAAAAAACGCGGGTCGGATAGCCAAGATTCGCATTATCGTTCCCCATTCTTCGGGTACTACCAATGCGTCGCGATATGTTTTGCCTTGTTATTATGAGATAACTTATCAATTGGGAAAATAAAAAAACAGGAATATGTCATTAATAAAATCTATTTCCGGCATACGCGGAACCATTGGAGGTAGAGCCGGAGAAGGACTTAATCCGCTTGATATCGTGAAGTTTACATCGGCATATGCAACTCTTATGCGACGCAGATCGCAGGCCGGAAGCAACAAGATTGTGGTGGGCAGGGATGCGCGTATCTCCGGTGAGATGGTGAAGAATGTGGTTTGCGGCACTTTGATGGGCATGGGCTTTGATGTTGTGAATATCGGACTTGCGTCAACTCCTACGACAGAAATTGCTGTCACTATGGAGGGCGCATGCGGCGGTATCATCATTACGGCGAGCCACAATCCTCGTCATTGGAATGCACTCAAACTGCTCAATGAGAATGGGGAGTTTCTGAATGCTGAAGAAGGCAATGAAGTGTTGCGCATTGCTGAGGCTGAGGATTTTGATTATGCTGATGTGGACGGTTTGGGATGCTATTCTGAAGACAACACTTACAATCAGAAGCATGTCGACTTGGTGCTTGATCTTGACCTTGTGGATGTCGAGGCCATACGCAATGCCGGTTTCAAGGTTGCATTTGATGCTGTAAACTCTGTGGGCGGAGTGATTCTGCCGATGCTGCTTGAACAATTGGGTGTCAGGATTGTGACTCCGCTTTATGCGGACCCTACAGGCGATTTCCGGCACAATCCTGAGCCGTTGGAGAAAAATCTGTCAGATATTATGGGACTTATGGCGAAAGGTGAACATGATGTGGCATTTGTTGTCGATCCGGATGTTGACCGTCTTGCATTTATCTGTGAAGATGGAAAGATGTACGGAGAGGAATATACCCTTGTGACTGTGGCTGATTATGTGTTGAAGCATACTCCGGGAAATACAGTGAGCAATTTAAGCTCCACTCGTGCTCTATGCGATGTGACTCGCAAGTATGGAGCCGAATACAATGCCGCTGCCGTAGGTGAGGTGAATGTGGTGACAAAGATGAAAGATACGGGGGCTGTCATAGGAGGCGAAGGCAACGGAGGTGTGATTTATCCGGCTGCCCACTATGGAAGGGATGCCCTTGTCGGAATAGCCCTCTTCTTGAGCCACCTTGCTCACGAAGGCAAGAAGGTGAGTGAGATCCGCAAGTCTTATCCCGAATATTTCATCGCCAAGAATCGTATAGATCTCGAGCCTTCTACGGATGTGGATGCTATTCTTGAGAAGGTGAAGACTTTGTACAAAGATGAGAAAGTGAATGACATTGACGGTGTGAAGATTGATTTCCCTGACAAGTGGGTTCATTTGCGTAAGTCGAACACCGAACCGATTGTCCGTGTCTACAGCGAAGCCTCCACAATGGCGGAAGCTGATGAGCTTGGGAAGAGTATCATGGATATTGTATATTCTTTGAAGTAAACCGAACTCGCGTAAGTAACACCAAATCAGTTGCTTTTTGCCGGTGTATCCACAAGAGGTGTCCGTAAATATACCGGCAAAAGCAGCTGATTTTTACTGATGAACATGCGGTCTTTCTCAGTGACATTTCTTCTTTCTTTTTGACACTAAGGCCACCCATAGCGGACGGAGTCTTATTAACATAATTAAGATTCGTTCACATTCAATTGATAGCTGAATTTTTAAATGTTTATTGATAAATAATTGATAATCAATAAAATACTACTTCTACAAAACTGTGCGGTTTTAGGCGAAAAAGGTATTGGTCGGGACAGATATAGGATATACTAATAATCAACAAGTTATAAAAATTATTGCCCAATATTCCTGTTTTTCGCTGCCAAAATCCATTTTTGTTTTTCGTGGCATTGAAAAATCCGATTTCGATTTTTTAAGAAATCACTTTTGTCAATATCCAATTTCGGCCCGAAAAACGGACTTCCTCAAACTCGTTCACCTTGAAAATAAATTTCGTTCACCTTGAAAATGTTTTTAAAGCGCCTTTTAAACAAATTTGGTTCACCTTGAAAATTTATTTTCAGCGTACTCTTTTTTCAGGAGAGACACGCACAAATGTGAATAAATACATCTTTTCAAAACATAAATTTACTATTTTTACATTTGAGGTTCAAGGCCTGAAAATGGCCTTAGAATCGCACGAATGGAACTTTGGTAAGGTTCGGCCGATTTTATGCGATTCTCGGAGCTTTGAATTTTAACATTTCAGATTGTCAAAAAAAGCCCACAATTTATGACAAATTGAATATCGGTAAGTCTATCGTATAGACGATTTTTGCAGGAGGAGTCTGTGAATCCACCAACAAAAATCGCTTCAAAAACAGAACTATCAAAAAACTGCAAGATCACCAACTTTTATAGGACTTTCTATACCGAACTCGCATATAAATAATCCTCCCTGCCGGATTTGTGGGGTGTCCTGACAGGGAGGATTTTGATTTTATTGAGACTGTGGCTACTCAGCTATTTCCCATCTGAAAACCGTGCCGTTCGTCCTTCCCGGGTCTGCACCTTGCCAATCAGCAGAGTAAGGGGAACCGTCGTGCGCGTCTTTGCCTACATATCTGTTTGTCTTCAGGGAAAGGAGCATGCATTCATGGCGAAGCATATCCTGCCATACGAACATGGAAGCCGCAGAGTCGTCTGAGGTCAGGCGGACATCGCCCGACAGTCCTTCTCCTGCAATGTATACGTAACGTCCGTCGGCACATTGCAAAACGACTTTTCCTTCGCCTTTGTCTATGACGCGGAAGTGGGTCTGTGGAGACTTGGACTCGCGACTGCCACTCCAAGTATCGTGCATCAGTCCTTTAGGCATTGCGTACATTGGATTCCCTGTCGCGAGATTGAGTAAACGCACGGTCTTGCCGAAAGGTATGTTGCCGGAACGGTCCGCCATAGGTTCTTCTACCGTAAAGTCATCGAAATCGGCATATCCGCCGTTCTTCCCTTCTGCGTTGTATGCGAAAAGCATTGTACGGCTTCCCTGGAATGTCTTCAACTGGTAAGGAAGAAGTATTGTGTCGCCGATATACTCAAACGATTTGTTGTCCATTGAATAAGCAAACACGGCCTTGTCCTGATCGAAATCTCCTTCCAATCGCAACCATATTTTCTTCCCTTTGATGTCCACATCCTTGTTTTTATTGCCGTATTGGTCGTGCCAACGTAGTATAAGGCCTTCAGCGGAACACATGGCGCCGAGCCATGCACAAGGGATGTTCTGTATGCCGAGACCGGCAATGTCTCCCTGTTTCAGATGAGATATATCGAGCATTACCGTTGTGGTAGATACCGGACCTATCACCCTCTGCGTGAGTGAATTGCGAGCACCCATCAAGTCTGTGGCCGGCATAGTGTGCAATCTGAGCATGCCTTTGCTGAGGCTCCACATCTTGTCGTCTGGATTATGGTTCCATTGCCATATTTTCCTGAGTGACTTTGAGTTGAAGTCATCGGAACGCTTGTATGCACCGTGAGGCTTTTCCGTGCTTGCGGCAGCTGTGGCAGGTTTGGCCCATGTGCGTGGAGAACGGCCTAAATTGCCGTTGAGTCCGAAGAACGGCCAGCCGTCTTTCCATGTTACGGGAGACAAACATGTCGTCCGTCCTATCGAGTGGAAATCTTGCATCGACCAGCCCCACCAATCACCGTTTTCAAGTTGCACGATGCCTCCCTGATGAATGGTGGAGCATGCAAGGGCTTTCTTGTTCGGAGCATGCAGTTTGAACTCGAAGCCGTCGGTCGGAACCTTGCCTCCAAGTCCCGCATTCGCGGTTGCCCATCCCGGATAGTATCCGTATGATTCTTTTTGGCTTATGACGCATGTTTCGTAAGGACCGTGGATGTTCTTTGAACGTGCGCATTGCATACGGCCCATCGGTGCATAGTCGGCACTGATGATATAGTACATTCCGTCGATTTTGTATACATGATGCCCTTCGCCCATCGCATTTCCCTTGGGGATGATAGTCTTTTCGCTTCCTTCTACAGGACCACTGAAGTCGGGCTTGAGTTCGGTACATTTCACTTCGTCGTATCCGTGTATAGCATATATCTTGCCGTCATCATCGAAGAGAACAGAGAGGTCATAGATTCGTCCCTGCATATTGATATGTTTCCAAGGACCTGTTATCTTTTCGCTTATGTACACCTGCATTCCCATGCCGTTTATGTTGGAAAATACATAAAACTTGCCGTTGTGATAGCGGATGCATGGCGCCCAGATGCCCTGTCCGTATATTTCCGCTCCATTTGTCAGTGAAAACTCCGGATGGTCGGGAAAGTCGAACCGGTCGAAACAATAGCTTATGTTCTCCCAGTTGACGAGGTCTTTGGAATGCAGGATGACAAGGCCGGGCACACTGTGCATGGTGGTACCTGCCAAATAGAAGTCGCTCCCTACGCGTATGATATCCGGATCGGAGAACTCGTCGTAAAATAAGGGATTGGTGAAAGTGCCGTTCCCATTGTCTGCGCTCCATGTCTCTGCTGAAATCTGTGCGAACAAATGGCAGGGAAGAAAGGCTAATGCCATTCCGATGATGAAGGTCTTGCTGATGTTTGTCATATTATTTTAGATTTTCAACGGTTTGATACAACCATTTGAGGAATAAACATTTAACTGAGTATTTGAGAAATTGCAGGTAACGACTTGGAAACTGTGCGATTTTCTGCGTTTTGCAGTGCTATGCTGTCAAATAGCTCTTTCACTTGCAAAGTTATTACTTTTTATTGAAACGCACACTTTCCCAATATGATATTTAGCAAAAAGTCTCCAACAAATATCTGCCAGAGACTTTGATTCATTACAAATGGATTTTTATTTATTCAAATGACGATAAACTATATTTGATATATCAGCCATTATTTTGGCGTTGTCATCATCAGATTCACAAGAATCCTTTATCAAGACAACAATGTAACAATTCTCTCCATTAGGTAGATAAATCACTCCGGCATCAGCTACACCTATTTGTACTCCATCGGCAGTGCGGTCAGAATGTCCTGTCTTATGTCCGAACTTAACATCATGAGGCAAACCTGCAATCAGTTTGTTCTTGCCCGACACGCAATTGAGCATGGATGTCTCTAAAAATGCAAAATGCTCTTTTGTCAAGACATCTTCCGTATAAATCTTCTTCAGTAATTGTGCAATCGCCAGCGGCGTACTCCAATTGTTGTAACACCGCATAATGTCTGTATGCATACTTTCCTCTGTTTCCGTGAAATTAAAATCCTTTATTCCGAGAGACTTTATGTAGGAGTCCACTTTGTCGATACCGCCAACAAACCTTATCAACCAATCGCATGTGTTGTTGTCGCTGATTTTGACCGTATAGTCTATTATATCCCTGTAAGATATGTGAACCCCTGATTGGGATATTTGTCTCTCAATGGGCTATACGCATTTTTAAGCTGATAAAGCGATGATTTGATGGATGTTTGATGAGAAGATAAATATCTATATTTCAATATATTTATATACTTATTCATCATTTCATCAAAATAATCATAGTGTTTCCAAAAACACTCTTGTCACAGTGTAGAACCGCCTTGTCTTCCACACGGGAGAATAGCGACATTCCAGTATATAGCCCAACTGATAGGTGGTATAGGCTATCGTGTTGGGTGCAGGATTAAGTTTCCGGCACTCTTTCAATACCTTGCGGACTTGGCATTTCTCCACCTTTACCTGTGAATGTCGCAACAGAAGAAAAATATACGCAAGTTCGGTTTAAGAAAGCCATGTAAAAGTGGGTAATCCCACAAGTTTTTTTGCCGGTGTATCCACAGACTCATCTTGTAATTCTTATGGTTGTAAGTGGTTGTATTCACAGACTCCTCCGTCGCATCGACAGAGGAATCTGTGAATACAACTGCAAAAGCAACTGATTTTCTTAGGAACATTTCTTCTTTCTTTTTGACACTAAGCCCACCCATAGCAAACAGAGTTTTATTAACATAATTAAGATTCATTTACATATTACCAATTGCTGATTTTTTGAAGAATCATTAATAAGCAATTGATAATCAAATAAATACCATTTCAACAAAATGATACGGTGTTAGGTACAAGAAGTATAGGTAAGGGGGAAAATAGGATATACTGATAATCAGCAAGTTATAAAAATACTTGTCCAAGAATCCTGTTTTTCGTCGCCGGAATCCATCTTTGTTTTTCGTGGCATTGAAAAAATCCGATTTATATTTTTTAAGAAATGAATCCGGGCAACATCAAATTTCAACCCGAAAAACGGACCTTTTCAAACCCGTTCACCTTGAAAATAAATTTCGTTCACCTTGAAAATGTTTTTAAAGTGCCTTTTAAACAAATTTTGTTCACCTTGAAATTTGGTCTTCCGTGTACTCTTCTTTCAGGAGAGACACGTGTAAATGTGAATAAATGTATCTTTTTGAAATAAAAATTGCATTATTTTTACATTTGGGATTCAAGGCTCAAAAACGGCCTCAGAATCGCGCAAATGGAACTTCGGTAAGGTCCGGCCGATTTTATGCGATTCTGCGAAGCCTTGATTTTAACATTTCAGATTATCAAAAAAGATTGTAATTTTACGACAAATAGATGTGATGAGAAGTTTTTTTGTGACATTATGACGATTCAGGATACAAAAACTTGCAAGATTGCCCATTTTTATAAGGCTTTCTTAAACCGAACTCGCGTAGAAATGATGTGCTTCAACACAATCATGTAACCCCACATGGTATTGGTGTGGCACTTGTTTACGGTGCATAGGAAATACTTGAATTTGTGTAAGCCTGAATGTAAAAAAACACACAAGATTTGTGGCATTTTAACAAAAATACTTATCTTTGCTAAATCTTTCGACAAGAAATAATAAAAGAGCATAACAGAATGGAAAAGTTAATTATCAATTCCTACGATGAGTTTGCAGCCCATTTAGGTGAAGTGCTCGGAACTTCCGAATGGTTGCAGGTAGATCAGGACAGAATAAACCTGTTTGCAGATGCGACTCTTGACCATCAGTGGATACATGTGGATGTGGAGCGTGCAAAACGGGAAAGTCCTTATAAGTCTACGATTGCACATGGTTACCTTACATTGTCCTTGCTTCCGTATCTTTGGGACCAGATTATTCAGGTGAACAATCTGAAGATGATGGTGAATTATGGAATGGACAAGATGAAGTTTGGGCAGGCTGTGATCACAGGCAGCAGTGTGCGTCTGGTTACGACTTTGCAGTCTATTGTAAATCTGAGAGGTACGTGTAAGGCTGAAATCAAGTTCAAGATTGAAATCAAGGATGCACGGAAACCTGCTCTTGAAGGAGTTGCCACATTCTTGTATTATTTCAACGAGTAGCTGAATATATCCATCCGATTTGAAGTTGTCGGCCGTTGGCTTTTCTATTTCATGCCGGAGCTTTGACTTCTTCTGTATCATACAAAAGGGAAAGACAGAAATGCAGATGGGCAGAGGGCATGATGATTGGCTCACGATAGAATCACCGTCCTCTTGTTCGTCTGTATTTCTGTCTTTCCCGTTTCCGCATGCCATTCACTCTGCGCTGTCTATGAGCTGGAGTATTTGCGAAGCGCGAGCCACTGTATCCACTCCGGCAATAAGCAGCGAACGTTTGTCTCCATCGCGCAATTTACATTCGCGCGGATGGTACGATGCATAGTTGATGACTTTCTCAAAGGCATGGCTCAGGTAGTATTTGCTTTTGAAGTCAGATACAAGATACAGAATCATGCGTTCTTGTTTCAGTATTATCTTTTCGATGCCGAGCTTCTTGGCGGCCCATTTCATCGGCATGACACATAGCAATTCCTCGCCGGCCTTTGGAGGGATGCCGAAACGGTCCGTCAGACGCTTGCGGAATCCTTCCAGTTGCAGCTCGTCGGACAGGGTGTCGAGTTCGCGGTATAAGTTCATGCGCTCTCCGCTGTTGGGCACATATTCCTCGGGGAAGAATGCGGGCAGGTCGCTCTCGACAATGGTGTCGTCAACGAAGTCTTCTCCGGTCGGCTTGCCGTCTCCTGCTTTTTCTTCTTCATACAAGTCGGCAAATTCTGTGTCACGCAATTCCTTGACAGCCTCTGTAAGCACTTTCTGGTAAGTTTCGTAGCCAAGATCGGCGATAAAGCCGCTTTGTTCGGCACCAAGCATGTTTCCGGCCCCTCGTATGTCCAAATCCTGCATGGCGATATGCAATCCGGAACCGAGGTCGGAGAAATTTTCGATGGCTTGCAGACGACGGCGCGAGTCATCGCTCAAGGCAGACAACGGAGGGGCCAGCAGATAGCAGAAGGCTTTCTTGTTGCCGCGTCCGACTCGTCCTCGCATCTGGTGCAAGTCGCTGAGACCGTAGTTGTGGGCGGAGTTAATGATGATGGTATTGGCATTCGGCACATCTATGCCGTTTTCGACGATTGTGGTGGAAAGCATGACATCATAGTCGTGGTTCATGAAGTCGTATACAATCTGTTCCAGTTGTTTGGGTTCCATCCTGCCGTGACCGACACAGACACGCGCATCCGGGACAACACGATGTATGATGGATTCTAAATGTGGGAGATTGCTTATCTTGTTGTTGACAAAGAACACTTGTCCGTTTCGGCTCATCTCAAAATTGATGGCTTCGGCTATAACCTCTTCTGAGAAAGTGTGTATCTCTGTCTGTATCGGATAACGATTAGGAGGAGGAGTCTGTATCACGGACAGATCTCTTGCTCCCATTAGCGAGAACTGAAGGGTGCGCGGAATGGGGGTGGCGGTCATTGTCAGCGTGTCAACATTTACCTTCATCTGTCTTAATTTTTCCTTTACGGACACACCGAATTTCTGTTCTTCGTCGATAATGAGCAGTCCGAGGTCTTTGAACTTGACCGATTTTCCGATGAGTTTATGAGTACCGATAATAATCTCGATACGTCCTTCTGCAAGATCTTTCAAAACTGCGTTCAGTTCTTTGGTAGTGCGCGCACGGCTGAGATAGTCGACGCGCACGGGAAAGTCCTTCAGTCTGGAAGCGAATGTGTTGTAGTGCTGATAAGCCAACACTGTGGTAGGCACAAGGACAGCAACCTGCTTGCCGTCGGTTGCCGCTTTGAAGGCGGCGCGCACAGCCACTTCAGTCTTTCCGAAACCGACGTCTCCGCATACAAGCCGGTCCATAGGACGCTCGCGCTCCATGTCTGCCTTGACTTCTTGTGTGGCTTTGAGCTGGTCGGGAGTGTCTTCATAGAGGAAGCCTGCTTCCAGTTCGTGTTGCATATATCCGTCGGGGCTGAATGCAAACCCTTTCTCCTGCCTTCGCCGGGCATAGAGGCGAATCAGATCGCGGGCAATGTCCTTGACTTTGGTCTTGACCCTGTCCTTCATCCGCTCCCATGCACCGGTACCGAGCTTGTTGAGCCGTGGAGGTTCGCCTTCCCGTCCCTTGTATTTGGAGACTTTGTGCAGGGCATGGATTGATACATATACAGTATCATCGTTCTGGTAGACGATTTTTATCATTTCTTGCGTGACACCGTTGGCGGCAGGCACGCGCACAAGTCCGCCAAAGCGCCCGATGCCGTGGTCTATGTGTACAACGTAGTCACCTGGTTGGAACTGACTTATCTCTTTGAGTGTCAGTGCCATTTTGCCCTTGCGTGCCTTGTCGCTTTTCAGATTGTATTTGTGGAAACGATCAAATATCTGGTGGTCGGTGAAGAAACACTGACGCAAGGTGCGGTCTGTAAACCCTTCGTGGATGGCTTTGCATACAGGTTCAAAACGTATCGGAGTATACGGCAGGGAAACATCGTTCGATTCGATGAGTTCCATCGGAATGCCGGACACCGAAGCTTTTTCAGCTTCGCTTTTCGCTATCTCTTCAAAGATGTCTTTCAGTCTGGCTATCTGTTTCTCGCTGTCGGCAAGTATATTGATTTTGTAACCTTCGCATATAAGTTTGCGCATTTCAGCGGTGACAAGGTCGAAGTTCTTGTGGAAGAGAGGCTGGGCAACAGTGTCGAATGGGATGAGTGCGCAATCATTGGTCTCTTCGGCTTCGGTGGAATGCCCTTGACGCAAGTCTATTCTGCGGAAAGCAGAAATGCCGTGAGTGAAGTCTTCACCGCGAACAATGGTGTGCTCACGTATTTTTTCTACGGATGATTCCGTACCGTCATATATATCTGTAAATGAGGATTCATACAAGCCACCTCTTTGTTTCATCTTTTCATGTCCGGAATGCTCTTCCAGCAGTGCCTGTACGGAGAAGCCTTCATCATAGATTTGTGCAATTTTGTCGCAGACGAAAGACATATTTTTGACAACTACAATGGTGTCTTCCGGAAGAAAATCGGTGAAAGAGATGTATTCCGTATCTTTGTCATTTATCTCCGGCACTATACTTATGGTGTTGACGCGCTCTTGCGACAACTGGCTTTGTACATCGAAAGTGCGTATGCTGTCCACATCGTCACCGAAGAAATCTATTCTGTAGGGATATTCGGAAGAGAACGAATAGATATCTACAATGGAGCCTCTGACTGCAAATTGTCCGGGTTCGTAAACATAGTCGGTGCGGAAGAATCCGAGTTCAATCAGCTTCTTTTCCAGCATGCCTGTGTCAACAGCGGTTCCTACCGATATATTGAGCGTGTTGTCTGCGAGTTCGTGCTTCGATACCACTTTCTCGGCCATAGCTTCCGGATAAGAGACGATGAAGAGGGAGGATGCTCCTGTGCCGGTGAGGCGACTCAGTACTTCGGTGCGCAGGATACCGTTTGCTGCGTCTTTCTGGTTGTATTTTATAGCTCTGCGATATGTGGAAGGGAAAAACAGGACTTGTTCTGTCCCGAGCATTTGTGTCAGGTCGTGATAGAAGTATCCGGCTTCATCCATGTCGTTCAGAATGAACAACATAGGCGGCATTGACTTCTTTGCGCTTGAAGCCAATGATGCGAATACGAGCGGAGCTGCCGATGCGCACAGTCCGCTTACCCGTATGTGCCGTTGCCGTTGATTTGCTATGGCAATGGCAAGCGTTGCGGCATGTTCGTTTGTCGCAACTATGTGAAGTAAAGATGGTGTGTCCAAAAGTTGAATGTTGATTTTTCCGGAGGCAGACATGATTGTATTCGGATGTCTGCCTGCTCGTAGATAAAGACGTCATAGCGGATGCTTTGTGGTTCCATGGCAATGAAAAGAAAAGCCCGGCACATCTTTGATAGGTGCAGCCGTTACACTTCCATTGAGCAGCACTTCTATGATATTTATAAGCCACGATGTGCTTTACTGCATTCCTTGCATGCGCAACACCTTTATGACATTACTTTTATAAGACTGTAAATAGAATGAAACAGAATCAGAGTGATACAGGCATATATGCCCGGGCAAACATCCGTAAGAAAAACAAGGTGTCTTTTTTCGGATGTAGACTTCTCTTCATTACGATGATTTTTTCGTTTTGTTTTTGTTCCTTTTCTTTGGTAGAATTGTTCATAGGCGGTTTCTTTACAAGTTCTTTATATTAAAGAAAACGTAATGTATTACACTTTAGTATGTTGTCAGTGAAAAAAATAAATTGGAATGCTCCGGAAATGGAGATGCTGTGCGGCCCTGGGTTTCCGCCTGTTGGCCGTGTTCTGTTGATTGGTTGATATGGTGCTGTGAGGGAGCTGGAAACAAATAGACATAAAAAAAGGGGTAACGCCTTACCCCAACCTTTGTTAACCTTAAATCTAATACTATGAAAAACACGATACAAAGGTAGGGGCTTTAGAGGTTCTTTGCAAATATTGTGCGCGAAAACAGTCGCATTTTCTGTATTTTTATGATGTATGTCAAGAATGAAATGCTCGAGAGCTTTTTGGAGAAGATACTTGTACTGTGTTGAAGTGGTATTTTAAGGTCCAATAGGACACTGCAGTTCTCTAAATGCTCGTAAATTTCTGTTGTTTTTTAAGTGACGAAGCCGGGTGCAGATGTATACCTTGTTTACCGGTCCGGCTGTCACGCCGCAACAAGGCCGACGTCCTCACAAACCGGCTTGGTCATCCCCACCCTCACACCATCTGCCTTATCATAAATTACAGGCTTTTTCTGACAATCTGAAATGTTAAAAATCAAGTCCCGCAGAATCGCGTAAATTCGGCCGGACCTTGCCGAAGTTCCATTTGTGCGATTCTGAGGCTGTTTTCAGGCTTTGAACCCTAAATGTAAAAATAATACAATTCTACCCAGAAAAAGATACATTTATTCACATTCGCGTGTATCTCGTCTGAAAAAAGAGTACGCTGAAAATAAATTTTCAAGGTGAAGCGAATTTGTTTAAAAGGCGATTTAAAAATATTTTCAAGGTGAACGAAATTTATTTTCAAGGTGAACAAGTTTGAAAAGGTCCGTTTTTCGGGCTGAAAATTGATGTTGCCCGAATTCATTTCTTAAAAAATCTAAATCAGATTTTTTCAATGCCACGAAAAACAAAGACGGATTCCGGTGGCGGAAAACAGGAATATCAGACAAAAAATTTTACAACTCGCTGATTATCAGCATATCCTATTTCAGTTCCTACCTATACTCCCTGCACCTGAAACCACATCGTTCTTGTTTAAACAGTATTTTATTGATTATCAGTATTTTATCAATAAAACTTCAAAAATACAGCGATCGACAAAGTGTAAATGAATACTAATTATGTTAAAAAGATTCCGTCCGCGACGGGTGGGCTTAGTGTCAAAAAGAAAGAAGAAATGCCTTTGAGAGAGACAGAATGTTCACCGGCAAAAACAATTGGTTTTACATTACTTGCCCTGACTTTGTCATTGCATACTCTGATGTAACTTAAAAACAGATTACTTGACTTTTTACAGGAGTTTCTTAAACTGAACTCGCGTTATAGACAGATACGAAACGTGTCATGCATTAACAATGGTCGTCAGAGGGAATGAAAAGGTTTGATTATCCGTAAAACTTAGTTGCTTTTGTCACTGTTTACTAATGCCTTATCCTATGTTTCAGGAAGTTGTGCCTTGTGGATGCCCCTTGATGTTTATAAATGAATATAATTAACGGCAACAGTCTGTGAAACAGATATATCCTTGCTTGACTAACATCTAAAAAAACGAACATCTAAACGATTGTTTAGCTTGGCAAGAATGTAAATTTCATATATTTATCTGTGGGATATCAATTCTCATGATGTTTATAGGATTGTGATCATCCAATATTACACGATGAGATTCTGAAACGGACAGTCCGAAACGAGAAGCGGCTTCTTCAAACATACGCATACTATTGTCGCTCACTGCATTGATTACAATCCTTCCTCTTTTCATAACGGCAATAACCTTTCCTACTATTTCCATAAGTTGTCCGCCATGTCCTCCAATAAATACAGCATCAGGTTGGGGAAGGGCAGAAATGTCAGCATCAAGAAAGTTGCATATATGAGTATCAATGCCGAGAGCACCGAACCTACGCATGTTTTCCTTTATGATTTCACGACATTGCTCACGTATCTCAAAACTTACTATTTCTATTTCAGGAAACAGAAGTTTGGCCTCTATGGAGACAGAGCCTGTGCAGAAACCGATATCCCAGAATACGTGGCTTTCTGCAAGATTAAGTGCCATAAGAGTGGCAAGACGGATAGGTGCCTTTGTTATCATGTTGGTTCTTCCGTCGAGAAGCATGAACTTTTCTTCCGGTATACCCATAAAATGTTGTCTGTCAGAAACACGTTGAAGTATAATGCAGTTTGGAAAACCAGTCTGAAGATTTCTTTTAGCAACTTCCGCTACAGGCATGGTGCTGATTTTTTCGTATTCTTCATTACCGAGGTTTTCTCCTATGGTCATCAGATAGTTGTCATATCCGAAATCGTGCATTCGTTTGGCAATATCTAATGGTGTCTTGTGGCGGTCCGTAAGGGTACCGATAAGTCTGTATCCACGGATTAGCGCTGCATCGAACTTTTGCCACGGTCTTCCGGTAAGCGACACTACTGTCATGTCGTGGTAAGGCAAAAGTAATTTGTGGGCAAGAGTCTGCAAGGAATTGAATGACGGATATATCTTGATTTTCGCATCCGGCAATTCACGTTGTATGGTTACGGCAAATCCGTAGAAGAGAGGATCGCCTGAAACAAAAACAACAATTTCATTATAGCGTTCATATTTCCTGAAAACAGCAGACAGAGGCGTTGTAATATCTATCCATTCTGAATGTGCCGGCAATAAGTGTTCAACGATTTCCCGATGACGTTTGCCACCGCTGAACACGGTGCCTTGTGATATACATGCACGTACTTCAGGAGGAAACCAACAGTTCCGGCTGTCTGACAATCCTATAATGGTAAAATGTTTCATAATCAATGTGGTTGCTTTTTATTTTACAATTTTCATCTTGCGTCTTCCCTGGCTTACAATGTATACCCCACGAGTAAGATTTGTTTTGCTTATGGCATCTTCCATATTGGATGTATGGGTATGATGTAAAATACGACCGTCAAGACTATAGATCACAACTTCCGCTTTTTCAGATTCCTTTTTGATATTCTTGATGGAAACTTCCGCTTGGTTGACAACAGTTACGTTTTTTTCGGGTAGATTTTTGATCATGACAATGGAGTCGTTGAAAAGATTCAAGTCGTGGAAGATTCGTAAAACATATTTTCCCTTAGCCAATGTAAATGGTGTACGATTGAAAGTTCGTGTACTGATTTCTCCGGCTTCAAGCGTCATGCCTTGTTGGCTGAAAACGGTATAAATGCCCGGATTGTCCGGATTCTCCAATGCAAAATAAATCCGTCCGAAAAACTCGGATCCTTCATTGTGTAAGGTAATCGAATATTCAGGAGGAGAGGCTTGTATGAGAGTGTCCGGAAAATCCAGCCCGGTTATGGATAAACATGCCATGTTTTCCATGTCTTCATGCAGCATTATACTGTCAGAAGAAACATGGGCAAGAATATAATTGGGAACTCCTATTGTTGTTCTTGCCTCTTTCCATTCTCCGTTGTCTTGAAATACAGGGACGATGCGGTAGGTTCCGTCCTGAATGTGAGTAGGGATACTGATTGTGAGAGTATCTGTATACGTTGTGTCTTCAATTTCTTCGAGCAAGAAATTATGTTCATAATCCTTCAAAATATCAATGGTTCCGTCCCCTTTTAGTGCGATACAGACTTTTCCGTCATGAATATTCCAACCGATATTGGACATATTGCTTGTTACGACACTAAAAGCTTCGTTTCTGGCTATATTTGCATCAAGAGGCTTTATTGCAGAAAAAGCAAAAGAATGCCTTTCCGGAGACATCGATTCTGATGCAGGACGTATTCCCACACATACAATTTGTGTCAGATTCAGACCTTGTTCCGGATTATTCCTGTCAAACCAGTCCGGCAAGTCCGGAGACATTATTTGCATGTCATAATATCCGTTTGCTTCACCTTCCCATCCCCAGTTGATGTGGTAGAGTCCGTTTCTGTCATATCCGTCACAGACAAATGCATGCGCTTCAGTGGCAGAATATCCGGAAATAAGTATCGGTCGTCCTTCGGCAAGCTCTTTCTTTAACATTCTGTCCCATTCTGCATAGGAAAAGAAGTCACGAAAATAAATCTGAAGCCCCCGGTCATATCCGAAATATTCTGTAAGTGCAATGGGCTGATATATGGGGAATGCTCCACTTGCAATTGGCGAATAACGCATATTCACAGCAATGCCACAGTCTGATATGAGCCGGGCAACAGCGTCAGCCTGTTCCTGTGTGTAATTTCCTAAAGTGTAACTGTCGAGAATGTTATGCCAGTCGTATACATGCTCTTTGAAATTTGCCGTCAATGTCTCTCCACACCCACGTACATCCGTATAGGTATGTGAACCATTACCGCATTTCGGGTATTCATAGTACTTCATCACTTCAGCCATAGCATGTGCCACACATCCGGTAAGGCATTGTTTGGAATTAACTACAGGTGTCATATTCCAAAAAGGCGAATACTGATGCCATGTGTCATGTAAGAGTGGGGTCACAACCTCCGGGATTCCTGCATCATACAATATCGGAGGGTTGTATTTGGGCATACATTTTTCGTATGACTTCAGCAGCAAGTTGAAAGAAGGGTTGCTTTTAGCGTCAGCAAATGCACCGCTGTCAGAATACCCCACAACTGCCGGCGTCCGTCTGTCTGTAGTAGCGATTACAAAACCTCCTTTATGCGGTATGTCATACACACAGATATATTCATTTTCTGCTGTATATGCTTTGTCAAGTTCTATCGTACCACGAGAACGTGCCATATTATCGCCCTTTATTTTATCAGATAACGCGAGAAAGTCCATCACACGCTTCCTGACTTCCTGCTCGGAAAGTCTCTGAGCGCAAACCGGTAGTGTGATTTGTAAAAGAAACAACAATATCAGACGGTTCATATATAGGGGAAATAAAGTATGGAAATTAAGTTTTTTGATAAAATCCGTATTTTTTTGAGACACATCTTCTTCTCGACACATCCTTGCCTTACGACTTTCAGGACTTTTGACTTTTGTTTCTTGACTTTCTTTTTCATACATCCCTTCCCGGTCTGAGCTGTACTGCATCGTCAAATGTAAGAATTGAATTGACAAGTGTTGCAGCAAGATTACTGCCACCCTTTCTTCCTTCTATAAGGATTTTCGGAATAGAGCTGAAAGGTTTCACTGCATGTTTTGACTCCTCTACATGCACAAAACCGACAGGAGCGCCTATAATCCCTGCAGGAGAAACCTTTCCTTTTCGTATCAAGTCACACAGTTCAAGCAATGCTGTCGGCGCATTACCAAAAACATAGAGCGCGTCGGGAAACTCCTGTGCTGCAAGGCGAATGCCTGCTTGGGCACGGGTAATATTCTGTTCTTTTGCCATCTCTACACCACGAGGGTCATTGATATAGCATTTCACATCTATGCCAAGCCGCAGCAATGCTCCTTTGCGTATGCCGGATGCTGCCATCGTCACATCTGTGACTATAGTTTTCAGCTGACCGCTTTTCACCTTTTCAAATATGGATGCTACGGCATTTTCGTCCATCCACAAGAGACGTTCCATATCAAAATCTGCCGTTGTGTGAATGGCATGCAACATTGCCCATTTCTTGTCCAAAGGTATGTTTTTGTTTGTAAGTTCGCTTTCTATTGTACGGAACGAACGTATCATGATATTTTGTCCCACATTGGCAGACTTGTCCGGAGTGTCGTCCCGGAAATATCCCCGGGGAGTAATCATGATTTCTTTGGAACCGGATACGGTATGTGCAACATAGGTCTGTGAATTGCCTATGATGACAATGGTGAACATATCGATGTCTTCAGGATTAAAATCCTTTAGAGTTGTAATCACGACAGTCTGCTCTTCTCTGCCGGCATTGCGTACATACCCTACAGGAGTGTCTGCATTACGTTCCTGCAAGAAAATCTCTTTCAGACGATATATTTGCCAGTAGCGACCGTGGCTTTTAGGGTTGTAGATAGCCGTGACGAAATCGCCTGTAGCCGCCGCTTTTATCCTTTTTTCTATCAAGTTCCAAGGTGTCATAAGGTCGGACATTGAAATAACGCAAAGGTCATGTCCTGTTGGTGCACCAAGCAGTGAAGCCGCTTTCTGAAAAGCGCTGATGCCGGGAAGAGTGGCAATATCTATCTGTTCATCATCGGTTTTCATCGACATCTCGTATACTAAAGGTGCCATACCATATATGCCTGCATCGCCCGACGAGATGACACATACGGTGTGTCCTTTACGAGCCATATTGAAAGCTTCTTCGGCCCTTTGTTTTTCTTGCCTCATGCCGCTGTCTATACAGATAGCGTCCTCTTTCAGAACATGCTCTATAAAACGAAAATAGTACTTGTAACCTATAATGACGTCGCTTTCTGATACTGCTTTCAAAACAGCCGGTGTTATATCGTCTGCATCTCCCGGTCCTATTCCCGCTATTATAATTTTTCCTTTTGTCATATCTGTAATGGATTTATGTCGAAACTATGGCATCTACATTCCAAGCATGAAGGACTGAGATACACACAATAAACGCAAAATTATAGAAAATCTCCGGAATAACCTTAGAAAATGGGAGAAATGACGCTAAATGACTTAATATCAATGTCGTTATAGTGTCAAATGATGACAAGCCGAAAAAGCGGAACATGCAAACAAAAGCGGATTTAAGAAGAAATTCCTTCTTTCTTTTTGACACTAAGTCCACCCATAGCAAACGGGATCTTATTAACATAATTAAGATTCGTTTACATTTCACCAATCGCTTATTTTTTGAGTTTTTATTGATAAGCAATTGATAATCAATAAAATACTATTTTAGCAAAACTATGCGGTTTTAGGCACAAGAAGTATAAGTTGTGACAAAATAGGATATATTGATAATCAGCAAGTTATAAAAATACTTGCCCGAGATTCCTGTTTTTCGCCACCGGAATCCGTCTTTGTTTTTCGTGGCATTGAAAAATCTGATTTCAAATTTTTTAAGAAATTAATTTGGACAATACCGGATTTCAGCCTGAAAAACGGACTTTCTCAAACCCGTTCACCTTGAAAATAAATTCCGTTCACCTTGAAAATGTTTTTAAAGTGCCTTTTAAACAAATTTGGTTCACCTTGAAATTTGGTCTTTTGTGTACTCTTCTTTCAGAAGGAGTGCACACAAATGTGAATTAATGTATCTTTTCGGGGCGTAAATTATATTATTTTTACATTTTGCGTTCAAGGCTTGAAAACAGCCTCAGAATCGCACAAATGGGACTTCGGCAAGGTTCGGCCGATTTTACGCGATTCTGCGAGACTTGATTTTTAACATTTCAGATTGTCAGAAAAAGCCCGTAATTTATAACAAAATGAATATTTGGAAAATATCCCGTAAGTGCAGCCATTCAAAAGAACGCTTCATTTTTAACAAACGTGGCATTCTCTGCAATCCTTATATTTTCTTCCGGTATCCCCAATGCATTAACACAGTATTTCAGAAAAGCCTCCTCCTATTGTAATGCAGAATCCACAGACGGCACCTCCTCATAGTTCTCATTGGCAATGACAATGCAGAAAGTATTTTTTTCTTTCTATGCACAGAGGATCGAGGAATATCCATATCCACATCAGACGACAAAGGAACATTTTTTGATTTGACAGCGACAAACAACATGCTGTTTTTGCTTTGTATGTTGTTTTTAAAGCAAAAGAATATGTGGTATTCCCACAATATCTTCACAAGAACCCGGTTTCAGAAACACATTTTTTCGCTCCTCAATAAAAAAATGATGTACAAAAACTACAGAAAACACAACATTTCAAGTAACTTTGCATAAGTAAAACATCAACATAAGAGGAAGAAGAGATGACACAAAAATCACCAAAGGAATTAGGGACGGAAAAGATAGGAAAATTACTGATGATGTATGCCATTCCTGCTGTAATAGCCATGACCGCGTCATCCCTCTACAACATGGTAGACCGCATATTCATCGGACGTATAGGAAGCGGAGCTGAAGGAGCGTTGGCATTGTCCGGACTTGCCGTCACCTTCCCTATCATGAATCTTTCTGCCGCATTCGGTGCTATGATTGGAGTTGGCGGTTCCACACTTATTTCCGTGAAACTCGGGCAGAAAGACTACGCTACCGCCCAAAACGTATTGGGCAATGTGGTATCGCTCAACATCATCATTGGAGTCGCACTGGGTTTTATCGCCATAGTATTTATCGATCCTCTGCTCATGTTTTTCGGAGCAAGTGAAAATACGGTAATGTATGCACGTGATTACATGTTCATCATCCTTTTGGGCAATGTCGTCACTCATCTTTATTTGGGACTCAACAGTGCCCTACGGGCTACCGGGCATCCCAACATTGCGATGATAGCAACCATAACCACTGTCATCATTAATTCCGCGCTTGACCCGCTTTTCATTTTCACATTTGACCTCGGCATACGCGGCGCTGCATACGCAACCGTCATTGCCCAGCTCATCGCCCTCATTTTCGTATTGAAAATTTTCAGCAACAAGAACGAAGTCATACACTTTCGTAGAGGCATATACAAGTTGAAGAAGCGCATTGTCAACAACATGTTGACGATAGGCCTATCTCCATTTTGCATGCAGCTCTGTGCTTGTCTGGTTGTCATACTCATAAACAAAGGCTTGCAACGGCACGGGGGTGATCTTGCGATAGCTGCATACGGCATTGTCAACGGCATAACTTTTCTATTCGTAATGGTTTCCATGGGAATAACACAAGGAATGCAGCCTATTGCCGGCTACAACTATGGAGCACAGAAATTCGACCGTGTAACTCAGGTCCTCAAATATTCCATCCTGTATGCTACCGTCGTAATGACATGCAGTTTCATTGTGTGCGAATTTTTCCCACATCTTCCTGTCATGCTCTTTACCAATGATCCGCAACTCACTTCATTGGCTATCGCCGGAATGAAAATCATTGTACTTTGCAATCCTCTTGTAGGCCTGTACATCGTTGTAGGCAACTTTTTCCAGAGCATCGGGATGCCCAGACGAAGCATATTCCTGTCTGTAAGCCGGCAAATGCTTTTCCTTATCCCTCTGCTTCTTATACTTCCCGACATATTCGGCACCAACGGTGTGTGGATGAGCATAACCGTGAGCGATGGAATATCTGTAATCATATCAGCCTTCATGTTGTGGAACTTCTATAAGAAAGGAGCCTTCAGAAACACTGAGATTGATTTATAACCACAACAAAAGCCTCATCAAAATGAATGTAGAAGATATACGCACATACTGTTTGAGCAAGATGGAAACATCCGAAGACTTTCCTTTCGACGAAACAACGCTTGTTTTTCGCGTCTGCAACAAAATCTTCGCCATGATAGATCTTGAAAACACAGAATGGTTTGCCTTAAAGTGCAATCCTGAATATGCTATCGAGCTGCGTGACAAGTATGCCAGTATTTGTCCTGCATATCATATGAACAAGAAACATTGGAACCAACTTAATATACAAGATCATAACATCAGTGACAAGCTGATATATAGTCTCATAGACCATTCTTACGATGAAGTGGTAAAGACATTGCCCAAAAGGCTCCGTCCTTGCCATCTATCGACAGACTAATACACATACTTAAATACTAACGCTTATGTCAAACTATGTAATCACAATCGGCCGCGAATTAGGCAGCGGCGGAAAAGCCATCGGACAAATGATGGCCCAAAAGCTCAACATTCCCGTATATGACAGCCGCCTGATAGAAATGGCAGCAGAAGAAAGCGGACTTGCCCCGAGAATTTTCAAGAAAGCCGACGAAGTGTCGAACAAAGGCCTGCTTTCGTCTGCTATGCGAACCATCAATTCTCCTTTTGCCACCTTGAGCAACTTCTACACCAACAGTGTAAGCAACGAATCTCTCTTTCAGGTACAAACCGAAATCATTATGAAGAAAGCAGAGACAGAGAATTGCATCATTGTAGGCAGATGTGCCGACTATATTCTTCGTGAACATCCGCGCCATCTCAGCATATTTGTCCGTGCGAACTTCAATGACCGTGTTAAGTTTGTCAGTGAAAGAGAGGTCATGACGCGCGAACAGGCTATAGAGCTCATTGACAAAATTGATAACCAACGCAGCAAATATCATGATTTCTACAGTGAAACCAACTGGGGCGACAGCCGCGCATACGACATCTGTGTCAACAGCTCCATCCTCGGTCTTGAGAAGACTGCCGGTTTCCTGCTTGAATATGCAAAATCTGCGCTCAACATCTAAAATAGGCTAATAGGAGAAACTGTTCTCCTGCGCTCACAAGCAGCGTAAAGGGCAGACAAAAACACCAATCTTTTCGTATCAAGATTGCATTTCGTTCTGCCCTTTATGCTGTTTTTCTTATAACACCCTGCCGATTCACCTCCACCGCTCCATCGTTCAATCTTTATCCTTAATATTTTTTGAGCACTCATATCCGTATCGTTTGCGCAATTTGAAGAAGGCTTAAAGGGAATCCAGTTTCCATACAGCGGATATTTCAGCAAACTGTCCGTGTGTCACATTTTTGTTGCCTAAATAAAATGTGGCCGCATCAATATCGAAAGCACGCACACAACGCAACAAATCAAAGTTCACAGACAAGCACAACCTCTTTTTGCACAGCGACTTATACAAGCTTCCATTCAGATTTACCACTGAATGATATTTTCTGTCCAGACTTCTAAATCCCGGTTCCACATCCAAGCAGAGAGTTCCGCCAAAATCCTTGCCCAAAACGAACTCATTGTTTATCCATAGATTATATCTCCCGTTACATCCCTTAAAGTCTCTTCCGCCGATGGTCGCGTTCTCGTCCATCAACCTCGCCATTGCAGCAACTTTCATATTCCAGAAACGCAAAGGACGAATATTGGCTTCTGCCGAAAATCCCCACGACCCGACAAGTTTGCAATTTACCGGTATGGTATAAAACACTCCTCCCCTCCCGGAGTCCTGATATGTGGCATACTTGATTATATCTGCAGCCCTGTCATAGCTGACCGAGAAACGATAGCGTCCGCTGCATAGCGACACCACCATCAGAGCAAGATCCGATTTGGCTGCCGAAAGAAAAGGATTTCCCACCACATAACTGTTCACTTTATCATATCTCAATTCCGTATTGATAGCATCATAAGGAATATTGTCCATCGTATGCTTATATGCCACCTTAAAAGCATGTCCCCTGTTCTTGTCAAACGGCCATACAAGCTGAACTGTAGGATTTATACACCACTGGCGATTCTTATCCGTATGCGCTCTCGTCCTGTTGTGATACTCTATACGGTTCCATTGAGAATTTATCCCCAAAATATAATCTATTGTATGCCATTTTCCTACAAGCGTTGCATAGACAAAAGGAGTAAATCCCTGTGTTTCAGTTCTGTCCATGCCACTATCCATGTTCTCCGGCGAAACAACCGCCTTTACTACAGACGCAGAAGCACCAATCTTTAGTGTTCCCCAGTCTGCAATCCTACGTGAAAAAGAAGCGCTTGCACTCCAGGAATCCGTACGCTTTGTCCAATCAGCATCCATCCGCCCGCCTTTATCCCCATGGCCAACCGGCTCACCACCATTTGCCACCTCATCCTTCATTTCATTCTCCTTGCTTCTTACATGCATATAATCCGAACTGACTTCAAAGACTGCATCATTTTCCCTAAGCAAAGACACATACTTCAAGGTTCCGGAATACGTCTGTTCATCACGATTGTTTTTCAGCACAGAAAGAGTGTGCAGACTGCCGTCAAAACCGCATGTCGTAACCTTCGGGCGCGAACTGAGACTTGAGAAGCACATGTTCGCACTGATACTATTGTCGGCATTTATATCGTATGCCAAGCAGAAGCGGTCTTTTATCCTGAAATCCCCCTTTTCCGTGTCGGAAGTGCCCTGAAACAATTTTTCGTACACAGATGCCCCATACATGGTATAAGCATATCTTTCTTCTTCTTTCTCGTGCGAACGATCACCATCCACCCACATCATATTATAGAGGTTCCACTTGTCGTCCTTGTACATCAACATTCCGCCCACATGTCCGTCTACAACTCCATAATGAGGGGAAAATGTACCGGAAGTCCCCAACGAGCTATAGTATCCCCTACTTTCCGCTTGCCTGAGGTATATGCGTATCATTCCTCCGGCTATATTGACATTCTTGTCACTACCCGAAAGGTAATCGACTTTTATACTCTCAATATCACCCACAGACACCACTTCTATTTCTTCTCTTCCCTTTACGGCAATTCCGTTAATCTGTACCTCCGTCACCGGCAGACCATTGACAGTGAAACCGTCTCCGTCATTTTCCACTCCGGGAAGGAACCTCAATACTTCCGCAGCATTTTTGCACTCCGCCAGCGGTATACTTTTACCTTCGACCAAATATCCTGTAGCATCAGGAACAAAAGTTTCTGAGAAAGAAGCAGTATATACAGCAGAGCTATCGACACCAACAGCATCAGAAATCGAATCCCTGCAACTACATTCTGCATCCAACCCGTTTTTTTCACGCGCTTCAAGTCCGCACGTGACAAAGAATAAACCAAAAAGCAATCCATTTCTCATTATTTTGATTTTTCTATAAATTGACAATCATTCCTATAGCAAAATAGTTTTTTTATATGGCTCATTTTTGAGCTGTACCAAGTAAATGTCCCGAAAAAGCAAAATGTTCAATCTTGACAACAATTCCACACCTATATAAACTACAAGAATCAAGCCAATCTTCGCAAAGTTTCTCGCATCTCATGACAGTCCTCGTCTGTCGGACTTGTTTTGCCGGCGCAACACACTTGAAATCCATTATTTTTTTGATTTGAACGGCACCTTGATTTCCGCACAAGCCTATTCATTTTTGTATAACATTGAAATTCATTGTGTTATAGCCTGCAAAAAGTTAAATTTGCCCTACAGAAAAGTCGTTTTCACTGCATTAAATTCTTAAATCAGCACTGCCGATTGTAAAATCAGCAGTGTAGATTGTATAATCAGCAGTGCAGTTTTTATAATCAGCAGTGCTGATTTCAGAAATTAGTGCGGTGATTCTGACTTTCCAAAAGGGTGATTTCATATTTTCTCAAAGAATGGGGTTAAGATGGTGTATTCACAGAATCTCCGGAGTAGTCTGTAAACACACCGGCCATCAGCAAAAACCTTTTGCCGCGAACCAAAGTTTTGTAGAGACAGAAGGCAAAAAATAGAAAATATATTCGTTACTTTGCATCACGTTTCCATCCTCAAGCCGCGAGCCTGTACAGCCATCAGCCCCGGCGGCTCTTTGAAACCATTCTTAACATCTCTATTTCTTCTTATGATTTCAAGACTCATGATATCGGCAGCAAGTTCCGGATGCGGAAAGACAACATTTACAATGGGACTGCTTCGCGCGCTCCGGAACAGAGGGTTGAAAGTGCAGCCATACAAATGCGGACCCGACTATATAGACACCAAATGGCATACACTGGCGGCAGGAAGAGAATCTGTGAATCTCGATACTTGGATGGGCGGCAAGGAACACGTCAAGCATATTTTCGACAAATATTCCCACGGAGCAGAAGTATGTGTTGCAGAAGGCGCAATGGGCATGTTCGACGGCTACGACAAAGCAGCGGGAAGCTGTGCAGAAGTCGCACGTCTGACAGCATCGAAAACCGTGCTTGTAATCAATGCCCGGGCCACAGCTTACAGCGTGGCTCCCATGATATACGGTTTCAAACACTTCGGACAACAACACGGAACAGAGATTGCAGGTGTCGTGTTCAATCAAGTGGCATCCGAAAACCACTTCGCTTATCTGAAAGAAGCGTGCAAGGATGCAGGAGTAGAATGTTTCGGATATCTAAAGAAGGAAAAGGATATCAGCCTGCCATCGCGGCACCTCGGACTGACAATAGACGAGCGTTTCCGCATAGATGCATTCATCGAGAAAGTGGCAGGACTGGTGGAAGCGACTGTAGACATCGACAGAATCATAGCCTCCACAGCCGTATCCCCCGAGTGCTCCGATGCAGAAGACGAATGCTCCGATGCAGAAGACGACACTACCCCAATCCGTCGGGACATGCTGCGTTTCCCTTTCTTTCCGGAGTTGCGTCCGGTCCGCACAGCCATAGCCCAAGACGAAGCCTTCAATTTCACCTATCGTGCAAATATTGACTATCTGAAAGCCATGAGCAAGGAAGTCGTGTTCTTTTCTCCATGCAAAGACCATCAGCTGCCGCCCAACACGGATTTCCTCTACCTTCCGGGCGGTTATCCGGAGTTCTTCCTTGAAGAACTTGAAAGCAACAAGTCCATGAGACAGTCGGTACATGAATATATAGAACGCGGAGGATATGCCTATGCGGAATGCGGCGGCATGCTTTATCTATGCCAACACATCGTCGGCATGGACAACCGTTGTCACGAAATGACTGGCACGCTCAGGGTGTCGGGAACATTTGAGGGAATGAAACTGCACCTCGGCTACAGAGAACTGAAAATGCAGAGCCATGCGCCCGACGGTATCCCGAACATCATGCGCGGCCATGAGTTCCATTACTCCGATATACACATGTCCGACAATCCGGAGCTATGTGAAGGCATACAATACTCGGCCAAAGGTGAAGCTACGAGGACCAGACTTTTCAGACACAAGAACCTCATTGCCGGATATACGCACTTTTACTGGGCAAACCTGTGGAACAGATAAGCGGTTGTCTGCAACCTCTCCCTGCAATCGCGGATGCCACGTACATCTCCTATGGAAAGCAACGGTCTATACATGTCTGAAAAAACATTTTATATAAATTCTATAATTTTTTAAAAGCATCCAAAGGAGCACGGAAAGCCACGCACCGGATGAAACTCCGACAAAAAACAAGCGGAAGCGTACTCAAAACGACCAAAATATAAAAAATATGGTTCATAATATGAATAATACACTCAAATTAATCGGTTGAATTATATATTCGTATTACTATATTTTTTAACTTTGCGAGAAAGAACAGTTCTGTAAAGAAACGAAAAAAAAGGATTATCCCGAACTGTAGATTCTTATTCTACGATTCACATAGTCTGTAATATTCCGAAATCTCAAAGAACTAAAAGAAATTTAATACAAAAAACTTTTAAAAGTTATGAAACCAACACTCTTTCTCTTGGCAGCCGGCATGGGCAGCCGTTATGGTGGTCTGAAACAGCTTGACGGTCTCGGACCTAATGGTGAAACAATCATGGACTACTCGATCTATGATGCAATTCAGGCCGGATTCGGCAAAATCGTATGGGTTATACGTAAAGACTTTGAAGAACAGTTCCGCACACAAATCCTGTCAAAGTATGAAGACAAGATTCCTTGCGAACTCGTATTCCAGAGCATCGATTCCCTCCCGGAAGGTTTCAAGTGCCCTGAAGGACGTGTAAAGCCTTGGGGAACAAACCATGCCGTACTGATGGGCAAGGATGCCATCAAAGAGCCTTTCTGCGTAATCAACTGCGACGACTTCTATGGTCGTGATGCATTTGCCACAATCGGCAAGTTCCTCAGCGAGCTTCCGGAAGGCAGCAAAAACACTTATGCAATGGTGGGCTTCCGTTGCTGCAACACATTGAGCGAAAACGGCTCAGTGGCACGCGGTATATGCGAATACAACGACAAGCACCACTTGACAGATGTTGTCGAGCGTACAGAAATCATGCGCGTTGACGGCCCTATCTGCTACAAGGACGAAGAAGGCAAATGGATTCCGGTAGAAGAGACAGTACCGGTAAGTATGAATATGTGGGGATTCACTCCTGACTATTTCGATCACAGCGAAGCCTACTTCAAGGAGTTCCTTTCAGATCCAAAGAACATGGAAAACCTGAAAGCTGAGTTCTTCATTCCACTGATGGTAAACAAACTCATCAACGAGGGCACATCTACTGTGGAAGTTCTCGACACTACATCAAAGTGGTTCGGTGTGACATACGCTGCAGACCGTGAGGCAACAGTAGAGCGTATAGCACAGCTTGTCAAGGACGGAGTATATCCTGAGAAACTGTTCTAAAAAGCATGAAGACTGAAGAGGACCGTCAACTTTTCCCTATAAGAACACGGTTGTCTTCAGTCTTTTTTTTTCAATTCATAAGGTTTCAAAATCCTTCGCCACCTTTCCGGCATCCTTTTTCACATCCTCTTTCGTCTTGTCTCAGGCATCCTTTGCCTTGTCAGTCCTTTCATCAATCTTCTTCTCCGGCCTTATCGGCAAGACCCTTAGCATCTTACTTTATCTTTCCGGCATCCCTGCCCACTTCCTTCTTGGTGTCCCCACCGTCACACCGTCTATTTGTCATAAAATTCAAGCTTTTTTTGACAATTTGAAATGTTAAAATTCAAGGCTCGCAGAATCGCATCAAATCGTCCGAACCTTACCGAAGTTCCATTTACGCGATTCTAAGGCTGTTTTCAGGCTTTAGCCCCTAAATGTAAAAATAATATAATTCTTATTCTGAAAAGATAAATTTATTCACATCCGTGTGTATATCGTCTGAAAAAAGAGTACGCTGGAAATAAATTTCGTTCACCTTGAAAATGGCTGTAAAGTGCCTTGTAAAAAAACTTTCAAGGTGAACGAAATTTATTTCCAAGGTGAACGAGTTTGAGGAACACCGTTTTTCGGGCTGAAATTGGATGTTGACTAATTTTGATTTCTTAAAAATACTGAAATCGTATTTTCAATGCCACGAAAAACAAAGATGGGTTTTGACGGCGAAAAACAAGAATATCAGACAAGCAATTTTATAACTTGCTGATTATCAGTATATCTTATTTTTATCTTTGCCTGTACTCTTTGCACCTAAAACGGCATGCTTCTACTGAATTAGTATTTTATTGATTATCAATTGTTTATCAATAAAACTTTGAAAATTCAATGATTGATAATATGTAAACGAATCTTAATTATGTTAATAAAACTCCGTCAGTTAAAAGTGAACTTGGTGTCAAAAAGAAAGAAGAAATGTTTCTGAGAAAGTCGTCTGCTTTTGCTTGCGACGGAGGAGTCTGTGAATACAACTGCTTACAACCGTAAGAATCGCTGGAGGAGTCTGTGAATACATCTGCTTAAAATCACATGATGAATCTGTAGATACACCAGCAAAAAAACAACAGATTTAACTTTTGAATCGATTTTCGCGTGCCACCTGAAACCACAAATATTGAAATTAAAAAATATTGATATTTAACCACTTATAAAACATCAGCATATTTTTCAACGAAGTCAGGAAAAAACATGAAGACTGGAGAGAACCGTTGATTTTCTCTATAAGAGCACGGTTGTCTTCAGTCTTCAATCTTCAATTTATAAGGTTTCAAAATCCTTCTCCACCTTCTTGGCATCCTTTTTCACATTCTCCTTCGTCTTGTCCCAGGCATCCTTTGCTTTGTCGGCCCCTTCATCAATCTTCTTGCCGGCCTTATCGGCAAGGCCCTTGACATCATCCTTTATCTTTCCGGCATCCCTGCCCACCTCCTTCTTGGTGTCCTTCCAAGCCTTATCGGCCTTACGGGAAGCCTTGTCCACAGCCCTACCGGCCGACTTCTTTACACGTTCAACCTTGCAACAATCGGAACCGCACTTCCTGCAATCATGTTTGCAATCATTGCAACTGCATGAGGAAACAGTAAAACCGGCAGCACAAACAACCGCTGCCAACAATAAATTTTTCATACTCGCTATTTTTTTAGGTTAATAAATACATCTATCAAATCAGAATATTCTTTTGACCAATGAAGCAATCCACAAAAAGACAATGGCACCAATGGTAGAAGTGACAAGGCTGCCCAATAATCCGTCGGCACTTATATCGAACAGATTGAACAGCCATCCGCCAAGCAGACTTCCGACCAGTCCAACAATCAGATTGACGAACACACCAAATCCGCCTCCACGCATGATGTGTCCGGCTATAAACCCGGCCACAATTCCAATAATGACATACCAAAGAAAGAACATAACACTTTTTATTTTTTGAGGGTTAATAAGTACATACGGCCAATACGTAAAACAAGCATTGCCGTACTGACAGAAAACACTGTATATGCAGAATGGTTCGCCCGATATTGCAAAATTAACACAAATCCACAACCCATCTTTTCCTGACAGACCAACCAGCAGACCCACATGGAAGATTGGGTGTCTCATCCTCAACCTCGCAAAAAAAGAGGCACGGATTCTTTCCATGCCTCTTGCAAACTTATCAAGAAGACCGATTAAGTCGTCACCACTCTCTTCGTCTTGGGAGCTTCAAGATTCCGCTTGTCAACCTGAGTCACCACTTTAGCAGCAAGACTCATAAAAGCAATACCCATAGGAGAAGCAGGATCAAGGACAGCCGGCATGCCGTTGTCGCCCGAATCGCATATACTCTGTACGAGAGGAATCTGTGCGAGCAAAGGCACATGGAGTTCTTCTGCAAGATCAGCGCATCCGTTCTTGCCGAATATATAATATTTCTCGTCAGGATGCTCAGCCGGAGTGAACCATGCCATGTTCTCCACAAGACCGAGAATCGGCACATTGACCTTGTCATTAAGATACATATTTATGCCCTTCCGTGCATCGGCAAGAGCCACCTGCTGCGGAGTGCTCACAATGACAGCCCCAGTTATGCCCAGCGTCTGAAGCAAAGTAAGATGTATGTCGCTCGTTCCCGGAGGAGTGTCAAGAATGAAATAGTCGAGGTCGCCCCATACAGCCTCCCCGATAAGCTGCTTCAACGCATTGGACGCCATGCCTCCCCTCCAAAGTGTGGCCTGCTCAGGACTGACGAAAAAACCTATCGATAGCAGTTTGACCCCATACTTCTCGACAGGCACAATCAAGTCTCTTCCGTTTATATTCTCAGCATAGGGACGCGCATCCTCAACCTGAAACATCTTCGGCATCGACGGTCCGAAGATATCGGTGTCGAGAAGTCCGACACGATAGCCCAATTTGGCAAGGCCGACAGCAAGATTCGCAGTGACAGTAGACTTCCCGACCCCACCTTTTCCACTTGAAATGGCTATGATATTCTTCACTCCGGGCAGAAGCTTGTCCGGCTCAGGCGGAAGTTCGGTATTGAACTTCGGATTTACAGTGATCTCCACATCTTTGCCGACATAGGCATGTATAGCCGCCTCCGCCGCTTTCAATACAGATTTACGGAAAGGGTCCGTAGGCTTGTCAAATATGATTGAAAAGCTCACTTTCATTCCATCGATACGCAAATCATCTTCTATCATTTCCGCCTCAACGAGATTTTTCCCATTTCCCGGATAGCGTACAGTTGCAAGCGCATCTGTTATAAGCTTAGGGTATATTGTCATTGTATATATAATTGATAAAAAAAATGTCACATCTGCTATGATGTGACAAAGTTATGGAAAAAAAGAGTGTATGTATATATTTCAGACCAAAAACAGTCGGCATTGCCCTCAAAATCTGAGGAATCAGGAATACGGAAGTGGGAAAAGCCATCCGCAACACTCTTTCCTCATCAGTTGTAGAGCATGATATATCCATTAAGATATGTGGCAAAAGCTATCCATACAATATAAGGTATAAACAAGCAGGCAGACAGGAAGTTTTCCTTTTTCACGCTAACAGTATACCAGATGACAACGATGTCGAGAAACAGAATATCGATGAACCCCAGCAAAGGACTGCGAAGAAAGAAGAAGCTGACGCTCCACAAAAAATTAAGAACCAATTGTACCGCAAAGATCCACAGCAAAGTCTTCCGGTTGGCAACGGTGTCCTTTCCCCATACAAGGCCTACCGATATACCCATACATATATAAATGATGCCCCAGGCAATCGGGAACACCACATCAGGAGGAGTAAGTCCGGATTTGACAAGTGTAGGATACCATACGGAAATGGATTCCGCCTGAAAATATCTTGCCGTCATGCCCACACCGATACACAGGGCCACAGCCACAATCACAGAAAGTATTTTTTTCATCATCTCTTCTTTTTTTATATAACGGTTCTTTTTATCAGAAAACATCTTTTGTCTGCAAAATGTTTGAATCCGTATGCAGAAAGAAATTAAAATTCATGGTATAGTAGTCTGCAATCTTTCGTTTTTATGTCTGAAATCCAACATTTTTAATGTAACTTTGTAAAATCAATGTAAGTTTATAATGGAGAATTATATAGTATCGGCACGAAAATACCGTCCGTCAACATTCGACACCGTTGTCGGACAGGAAGCACTCACCAGAACACTGAAGAATGCTATACGTTCCGGCCATCTGGCACACGCATACTTGTTCTGCGGTCCTCGAGGAGTCGGCAAAACGACTTGTGCACGCATATTCGCAAAGACCATAAACTGCCTGAGCCCGACAGCCGACGGAGAGGCATGCAACAAATGCGAGTCGTGCACCGCATTCAACGAACAGCGTTCGTACAACATTCATGAGCTTGATGCAGCGTCCAACAATTCGGTAGACGACATACGACAACTGATTGAGCAAGTACGCATACCGCCACAGATAGGCAAATACAAGGTTTTCATCATTGACGAGGTTCACATGTTGTCGACAGCAGCATTCAATGCCTTCCTCAAGACATTGGAAGAGCCGCCTCATCATGCTATATTCATTCTTGCCACGACAGAAAAGCACAAGTTGCTGCCTACAATCCTGTCGCGGTGTCAGATTTACGACTTCAGCCGCATGAGCGTGAAGAACATCGTGGCACATCTGCACCATGTGGCACAGAGCGAAGGCATAAGCGCAGAGGAAGAGGCCCTCGGTGTGATAGCACAAAAAGCAGACGGAGGAATGCGCGATGCTTTGTCCATCTTCGATCAGGTGGCATCTTTCTGCAGAGGCAACATCACATACAGCCAGACCATAGCCAACCTGAATGTGCTCGACCATGACTACTACTTCAGACTTACAGATTATTTCCTCAATGGCAAAATTCCGGAAATAATGCTCATTCTCGATGAGATTCTCAACAAGGGATTCGACGGACAGCATTTCATCACAGGACTGGCATCCCATCTGCGCGACTTGCTCGTCAGCCGGGACGTACAGACAGCAAATCTGCTTGAAGCAGCCGATGATGTGCGTAAACGATATGCAGAGCAGGCGCAGCGCTGTCAACCCAAATTCCTGTATGCAGCAATGAAACTGTGTAACAATTGCGACCTCGCATACCGGCAAAGCCACAACAAACGTCTGCTTGTAGAATTGACATTGATAGAAGTAGCACAACTTTCACAAGGCGACGATGACGTTCCTTCTTCAGGGCTTTGCCCTACGAAGAAGCTTAAACCCATATTTGCAGACGTGGCAGAGCCGCATTCTGCTCCGGCATCTCAAACACAGGCGCACATTGCCACCAACAAGCCGAACACCACTCTTTCTGATACACCACCTTCATCTCATGCCGCGCCGGACACTCCTACAAAAAAAGTCGTCCTCGCTCCTGTAACCCCTCAGACAACCGCAAAAAAGCGCGACATGGGCTTTTCCATTCGTCAGACACTGGCAAATGCCGCACAGTCTGCATCACCTGCGGCAAAAGAGAGAAAGAGCGAATCGGGCACACCTTCTCAAGGTGCTTCCATAATGAACAAACCGTTCGACATCAACGAACTGCGCATAGCGTGGCGCGAGTTTGCCTCATCTCTTCCTCAGGACGATGTGGCTATGGCAAACCGCATGAACAACATAGATCCGGAACTGTTGCCGGACGGACATTCTTTTGAGGTTCTTGCCGACAATCCGACAGTTGAGGAGCAATTGCGCAGGTTTGTTCCGAATATAGAACAATATCTCCGTCAGAAACTATCCAATTCATCTATACACATGCTGATAAGGCAACGGAAAATAGAGGAAAAACGTAGGGCATACAATCGTGTAGAGCAATTTACAATGATGTGCGAACAGAATCCAGCCTTGCTCAAACTGAAAGAAGAGTTCGGTCTTGAACTTGGAGGAGGATAACCGAGAAATATTGGCACACACCGGAGATATAAATTCTTATGCTTATAAGCTGTTGTATTCACAGACTCCCCTTGCGATTTTGATGATTCAAAGCGGTGTATTCACATACTCCTCCGTCACTTGCGACGGAGGAGTATGTGAATACACCGGCAAAAGTCAGCTGCTTTTGCCGATGAATATGCGGTCATTCTCCGGGACATTTCTTCCTCCTTTTTGATGATAAGTCCACCCGTAGCGGACGAAATCTTATTAACACAATTAAGATTCTTTTACATCTAATCGATTATCGTTTTTTGAAGTTTTATTGATAAGCAATTGATAATCAACAGGATACTTTTTTCAACAAAACAATGTGATTTCAAGCGTAAAAGGTATAGGTAGAGGCCAAATAGGATATACTGATAATCAGCAAGTTATAAAATCATTTATCCAATATTATTGTTTTTCGCTGCCAAAACCCATTTTTGTTTTTCGTGATATTGAAAAATCCGGTTATGATTTTTTAAGAAATCAATTTGGGGCAATACCGGATTTCAGCCCGAAAAACGAACTTTCTCAAACTCGTTCACCTTGAAAATAAATTTCTTTCACCTTGAAAGTTTTTTTACAAAGCACTTTACAACCATTTTCAAGGTGAACGAAATTTATTTCCAGCGTACTCTTTTTTCAGACGATATACACACGGATGTGAATAAATTTATCTTTTCAGAATAAGAATTATATTATTTTTACATTTAGGGGCTAAAGCCTGAAAACAGCCTTAGAATCGCGTAAATGGAACTTCGGTAAGGTTCGGACGATTTTATGCAATTCTGCGAAGGCTTGATTTTTAACATTTCAGATGGTCAAAAAAAGCCCGTAATTTATGATAAGTAGATGGTGTGACGGTGGGGATAACCAAGCCATTTTTTTGAGGACATCAGTCTTATTGCAGCATGACAGTCGGACTGATAAACAAGGTGTATATTTGCATCTGGCTTCGTCACTTAAAAACCAATAAAGATATAATTATTTACACGAGTTCGGTTTAAGAAAGTCCTGCAAAAAATTGGGAAGCTTGCGAGGGAGGATTCTGTGAATATACTAATTTTAAATCATCAAAATCACAAGAGAAGTCTGTGAAGACAACTGCAAAATAAGATATATACATTCATTGAATTATGCAGGATGACGCAATGACGAAGTCAGAAAAACATTTACACTTTATGGATAAAATTCATTTTGACTTCCACTCAAAACAAAAAAACAGGGCATATCAAAACAATAAGTTTGGCATGCCCTGTCGTTTTTATAAGTTGCTGAAATTTTGATACTATTTTCAAGCTGCTTCAAAATTCAAAATGCACTACACTACCGTATGGCGGTACATCTGCGAACGCATTCCGATATGTAGTCATCCCTTTGCGCAACATGGCTGCCGCAATAATTCCTCCATGACAGAACGCTGCGACACGATGGCAACCGGAAGCGACAGCCTCATCAATAAAACTGTTTACACGAGCAATCTGATCGAGCAAACATTCACCTCCGGGAGCATGTTGGTCTACAAAGTTTTCACACCACTGCTTAAAACGAGAGTCTTCCGCATAGAGCCTGTTGTAGTCACACATTTCCCACTCTCCGAAATTAAATTCTAAAAGACGCTCGTCACTCTGTGCTTCAGGATGTCCACAAAACGAAGCCAGACGCTTTGCACGAGTGAGAGGACTCGTAAACACTTTATCAAAAACAATCCCTTCAAGTTTCCGCTTCACTTCGGCAGCTTCCGTAGGGAATGTCGAATTAAGCGGCACATCAGTATGACCGTAGCATGTTCCTTTCGGAACTGCAACTGATGTATGACGTATGACATATATATCCATAAACAAAAAATTGAAACTTATTACGTATCCTCTTCCTACAGAAAAGCATCATTCGGACGAATACTAATGAATAAAAATCTAATGATAAAGAAGATGTTCAACAACTTAACAAGTTGTATATTATCTCAGCCGCACGTTTGGATGCTCCGGCCGCACCAAGTACAGCATTCATCTTTTCATATTCGGACAACATCACAGAGCGTCCTTCACCACCGGGAAGAATTTCGCCAAGATGGCGGACAATATTCCGGCGCGTCATACGATCTGCCACAAGTTCAGGCACTATTTCCTTGTCTGCCACAAGGTTAACAAGAGAAACATACGGAACTTTGAGCAGTATGCGGCGAAGAAAAGACACAAGATGTCCGCACGCAGTATAATAGCATACGACTTGCGGTATGCGCAATATGGCTGTTTCCAGCGTTGCCGTACCGGAAGTAACAAGTGCGGCTGTAGAATGACGAAGCAAACGGTATGTCTGTCCGAACACCAAATGAGTCTCGGTTTCGTCAGGAATATACCGTCTGTAAAAATCCGGTTCAAGTCCCGGCGCTCCGGCTATAACCAACTGATACCCTTCATAGTGTGAAGCAGCTTTAAGCATCCGCCGAAGATTATCCTTTATTTCCTGCTTCCTGCTACCGGCAAGTATCGCAATTATCGGACGCTTACTTAATCCGTTTGACGTACAGAAATCAGCAAAGTCCTCCTTCCCTTCAGCAGTCTCCATGAAAGAATGTACGGCATCCACACATGGATTGCCGACATAATGTATGGAATAGCTGTGCTTCCTGAAAAAGCCGACCTCAAACGGAAGTATCGAAAACAATTCATCCACATCACGCTTAATGTTTTTAATGCGATATTCCTTCCAAGCCCATATCTTCGGAGATATATAGTAGTAGACAGGAATATCCGTATATGATTTGACAAATTTGGCTATATCAAGGTTAAACCCGGGATAATCGACAAGTATGACAACATCAGGATGCCAGTCCGAAATATCTTTTTTACACAACCGCATATTACGCAAGATGGTCTTCAAGTGCAAAAGAACCGGAATAAAGCCCATATAAGCAAGTTCTTTGTAATGCTTCACAAGAGTTCCTCCCACCTCAGCCATCTTGTCGCCTCCATAGAAACGAAATTCAGCCTTACGATCATATATCTTCAGCGCCTTCATCAAATTGGATGCATGAAGATCACCGGAAGCTTCGCCTGCAATCAGATAATATTTCATATATATCATTTATATCCGACAAGTCCGCACCTGTCAAGAAAAATCAATGTCTGAAATTCTGAAATCATAGTCTGTCATATCAAGACGTATCGGAGTGACAGCCACATAACCGTTATTGACAGCCCACTTGTCTGTGGTATCGTCATCATCGTCAAAGCTGTTAAAATTACCTGTCAACCAATAATATGTCCATCCGCATGGATGAATGCGCCCTTCCCATTCATTACACCATTCTCCGTTCCCCATTCTGCACAGCTTCATGCCTTTGAACACAGGAGACGCAGGAGCATTTATATTCAGACAAGTACCTTTAGGAAGATTACCATCAAGTGCGTATCGGATAAACTTATCAATATACGGACGCATATTCTCAAATGAGGCATCGCTTTGAGTATAGCAACTGGAAAAGCCAATGGAAGGGATCCCTTTCATTGTACCTTCTATCGCTATCCCCATAGTTCCGGAATAATGCACATTCACAGCGGAATTATCACCATGATTGATTCCGGCAAGCACAAGGTCAGGTTTTCTCGGTACAATCGCTTCAAAGGCAAGCTTCACACAATCGACAGGCGTGCCGGTACAACAGTATATATCTATTCCTTCTTTCTTGCCTACAAGCTTCACCCGAACCGGTTCGCGACCGGTTATAGCCAGAGCAGAACCGGAACGTCCCTTATCGGGAGCCACTACAATTACATCGCCAAAGCAACTTGCCATCTCAGCCAAATCATTGACCCCTTTGGCCATATATCCGTCATCATTCGATATCAGAATCAGTGGTCTTTCCTTTTGCATACACATATATATATATTTATAAGTTTATGCAAAAGTAGATATTTTATTTCATAAACAGGTCTACCAGTCATAAGTATGACAGGTATTTTAATAAAACCTTGATTTTTTCATAAAAAAGTGGAAGAAAGTGTTGGGTGGTTCAAAAGAAAGCGATAACTTTGCACCGCAATTCAGAGGAAGGGCATAATTAGGCTGTAATTGGGATATGGTGTAATTGGCAACACAACAGATTCTGGTCCTGTTATTCTTGGTTCGAGTCCAGGTATCCCAACATACATGAACAAGGCGTTGCAAGTGATGCTTGCATAAATCGTTTTTATTGGGATATGGTGTAATTGGCAACACAACAGATTCTGGTCCTGTTATTCTTGGTTCGAGCCCAGGTATCCCAACACGGAATGGGGAGATGTCCATTTGGATATCTCCCTGTTTTGCGTAGTAGCCATGCATCTAAAAAAATGTCAACGATGACTGATAGCAGTATCGCTCTTAGCAGTTGTTCCGGTTTCATTCCACAAAGTTAATCATTTTACAGTTGACTGGCTCTTTCAATCGGGGGGGCACCAACCGCTCCTGTCCGTGACCTCCATCTACAAGTCAGTAGAAATTAGGGGCAACATCAAAACGAGGCGAGTCCGCAATACACATATCTCGTATTGCGGACTCGCCACATCTGTTTCCAAAAGATTTTTTACTACATAACAAAAAAATTATCAAATAGAAATGTTATGTAATATATCTATGAGATTATGGTCAATCTGCTTGTTGTCACGGATAGCACGAGAGAACGGTACGTACACAATCTCTTCATTATCTATTCCAATCATCACATTTCTCAGTCCCTTCATAAGAGCCTGTATGCTCGCAGCCCCCATACAGCTGGCAATAATACGGTCGTGAGCAGTAGGATGTCCTCCACGCTGCAAATGCCCGAGAATAGAAATACGCACATCAAGGTCCGGGAACTGATTCTTGACAAGTTCTGCGTAATGCATAGCTCCTCCAAGCTTTTCATTCGCCGCCACAAGCACAATACTACTACTCTTGTTTTTGCGGAAACCGTTCTGAATGAAATGGCTCAGCTGATCTTCTTCTATCTCAACAGAAGGAACTATAGCCTCTTCACATCCGGAAGCAATAGCTCCGTTCAGTGCAAGAAATCCTGCATCATCCCCCATGACTTCAACAAAGAACAGACGTTCATGCGAAGTAGCCGTATCACGAATTTTATCCACAGTCTGCATTATTGTATTGAGCGCAGTATCATATCCAATAGTCGTATCAGTGCCACATAGATTGTTGTCAATCGTAGCAGGTATACCGATACACGGCACATCATACTCCTGTGCAAAAATGCGGGCGCCAGTGAGAGAGCCGTCACCGCCAATCACAACAAGAGCATCGATTTCCTCCTTCTGCATATTCTCAAAAGCACGCTTCCGGCCATCCGCAGTAAGAAAATCCTTACTCGGGGAAGATTTCAAAATAGTCCCTCCCTGTTGAATAATATTGCTGACATTCTGTGTTTTGAACTCATGAATCTCACCTTCTATAAGCCCCTTGTAACCACGGTAGATAGCCTTTACGCGAAGGCCATTGTATATGGCCGAACGTGTCACAGCACGAATTGCACTGTTCATTCCCGGAGCATCATTACCAGATGTCACTATCCCTATACATTTAATTTCTGCCATATATATTCGATTGTTTTATATTTACCTCTTAATCAATGCAACAACAGTGCAAAGTTAAAAAATTTAATTCACGATGAAGAACAGTCAAACATACAAATTCGCATTGGATATACATTTTATAACAACTATCCCCTACAGAAATGTTCCTGAATAGTTGTCTTACAGTCTTCCATAAGCCATTTCGGAGTTGAGGTGGCACCACAAATACCAACAGAGTTGACACCTTCAAACCAAGAAAAATCAATTTCCGAAGGATTGTCAATCATACGAGTGTTGGGATTCACCTTACAGCATTCGTTATAAAGAATCTTACCGTTAGAACTTTTCTTTCCACATACAAACAGTATCAAATCATGCTTCTCTGCAAAACGACGTATGTTCGGCATACGATTGGCCACCTGCCTGCATATTGTATCAAAAGAACTGAAGGTCGCTCCCGGCTTCATGTTTTCACTGATATACCGGACAATATCCCCGAATCCTTCAAGCGACTTGGTTGTCTGAGAATACAAGCGTATATCGCGGGTAAAATCCAATCTGCGCGCGTCTTCAAGATTTTCAATCACAATAGCATTGCCTTCCGTCTGCCCCACCAATCCTATCACCTCAGCATGCCCCGGCTTTCCATATATTACAATCTGCTTTTTATGCAAAGCATCAGCATCGTAATCGGACTTTATCCGTTTCTGAAGATTAAGAACCACCGGACATGTCGCATCAATTATACTTATATTGTGCCTTGCCGCCATCTGATAAGTTCTGGGAGGTTCTCCGTGTGCACGCAGCAAAACTTTGGAATTACTTATGCTATCCAAATCATTGTGGTCTACCGTAACAAGCCCAAGCTTCTTGAGCCGCTCACATTCACCACCATTATGTACGATATCTCCCAAGCAATAAAGCTTCTCGCCAGACGAAAGTTCCTCTTCCGCCTTGCGGATGGCTGTTGTCACCCCAAAGCAGAAACCGGAACCATTGTCTATCTCAATATTAAGCATACCCTACTATCCTGTTACAAGTTTTCCTGCCAAACACATCCACAACACCTAAACGGCCGACCGTCAACCGTCCGTCACACATTCGCGAAAGCGCTCCATCAACCACTGCTTCTGCTCTTCTATCGTCATATTGCTATTGTCAAGCACAATTGCGTCCTCCGCCTGACGCAGAGGACTGACAGCACGTTTCTGGTCGATTTCATCCCTATTTTTCACATTTTTGGCAATATCATCCAAACACACGTTCTGTTCGCCCTTGGCAACCAATTCGTCATAACGACGCTTTGCACGCACTTCGACCGAGGCCCTGACGAAAATTTTGAGCTCTGCATCAGGAAAAACCGTGGTTCCAATATCACGTCCATCCATAACTATGCCCTTTTCCCGTCCCATCTCCTGCTGCTGACACGTCAGAGCGGTGCGTACGAAAGGTAAGGCCGCTACAGGACTGACATTAGAAGACACCTGCATCAGTCTTATGTCTTTTTCCACCACAACACCATTAAGACATGTCAATGGGCGCTGTGTTTCTGCATCAAGAACAAAAGATATTTTCACTTTACCCTCATCCATGTCAGCCTTGAGACGCGCCTCGTCTATGCGACCGTCTGAAATCATTCCGTTTTCAAGCGCATAAAATGTTACAGCTCTGTACATTGCACCGCTGTCTATGTAGATATAACCTATAGCTTTAGCCAGATCCTTTGCCATAGTGCTTTTTCCGCACGAGGAGAATCCATCAATCGCAATAATCACTCGTTTCATTACCTATAGTTTAAATTTTCGAATATCAAAAAAAACAAACACATCCACAAAAATATTACAAAGAAAAAGAAGCATTAACCACTACCGAAGATGCCGCAACATGATACTTTCCATAAGCGACACCCACCTTGAATCTCTTCACGGTCAAACCTCCACCAAGCGAAAAACCAGCCCAATGGCTGCTCTCATTCACCTTCATCTCATACGCACGCCGGAAATTATATCCGACGGCAATCCACGTAGACGAAGAAGGGAATATGTCCGCACCCAATGAAATATGGTTCACAAAACGCTTTCCGAAACTCTGCTCCTCTCCCGAAACCTTATAGAAATAATCCTCGCTCCAATGGGTAAGGTCTGACAAAGTAAGGGAAACCCTTATCGGAGCGTTTGCAAAATCTTTGCTTATACCAAGCACGAGGTTAAACGGCAGACTTTCTGACTCATCTTGCAGCGCATCCACTTGTCCTCCAAGATTTTGCGCAACCAATCCGAGCGACAGTCCTCTGTCTTCATCGAAGTAATTGAGTCCAAGGTCCACTCCCAGCCCTACCGAAGAATAATCTCCATAATTCGACAGAAGAACCTTCCCTGTAACAGCGCCAGACCACCGGTCATTGAAAAGATACGCATACGAACCCTGCAGAGCTATATCGCTCGCCGAAAAAGTACCTGTCTCTTCATAGTCAGAAGTTGTCTCCGTAAAATCGCCATAGTTCAACACCTGTGCACCAACGGCCCATGTTCCTCTTTCGCCAATCATCCGGGCAAATCCGGCACTCAGCTTATTTGTGCCCGATATATACGACATATAATTAAAGTTCAACGTCTTATCTGTCACATTAGTAAGCAGTGAAGGATTCGAGAACATCAGCGTTATGTCGTCCTCTATAATCGAGACATTGTTTCCGCCAAGAGCAGCCGCATGAGAAGACGTCGGAATATTCAGAAATTCGTATGCCGAACTTCCTTCCTGCGCAGTGCCGGCAAGTGAAAACATCAGCACACAGAATGTCAGTATGGTTTTCTTCATATATCAATATTTATCAGGAACCGGCATCCGCAAAGAGCTGCGCAGCACACGGTCGCCCTTCCCTTCCGGTTCTAATTCGTTCTTATCTGTTCGTAATAAGTGTCCAAAAGCCGTCTCGCCGCCACAAAAGATGTCACATGTCCGTCCAGCACCTGTCCGGACAAAGTGCCCAGCATCTCCTTCACCTTCGGATTATAGTAGAAATCATTCCGGAGATGCTCATTTATACTTTCATACATCCAATACTTTGACTGTTCATTCCGGCGAAACTGGAAATATCCGCTTTTCTTTACCTCGTTGATATAATCAAATATCATCTTCAACACCTCATCTATGCCCAATTCATAAAATCCGGAATAGCAAAGCACCTTCGGCAGCACACCGCTTTCCGGCTTCGGAAACAGATGCAGCGCATTACGGAAATGGGTAGCGGCAAGATTGGCCTTGTCCACATTGCTTCCGTCGGCCTTATTGATGACAATACCGTCCGCTATCTCCATTATACCTCGCTTTATGCCTTGAAGCTCATCTCCCGTACCAGCCAACTGTATGAGCAGAAAGAAATCAACCATCGAATGGCACGCCGTTTCGCTCTGCCCCACTCCGACTGTTTCCACGAATATATTGTCATATCCGGCCGCTTCACAAAGTATTATCGTTTCCCTTGTCTTGCGCGCCACACCTCCAAGCGAACCGGCCGTCGGACTTGGACGGATAAATGACTTGGGATGTACCGACAGACGCTCCATTCTCGTCTTGTCACCGAGAATACTTCCTTTCGTTTTCTCCGAACTCGGGTCGATGGCAAGCACAGCCAGCTTCCCTCCATAGTTCTCAAGCAAATGAATGCCAAACGAATCTATGGAAGTACTCTTACCGGCACCTGGCACGCCACTAATGCCGACCCTTACCGAATTGCCGGAATAAGGAAGGCATTTCTCTATCACTTCCTGTGCCAGCACCTGATGCTCCGGCAACACACTTTCTACAAGGGTGACAGCCTGACTCAGCACGGAAACATCACCTTTAATGATCCCTTCCGCATATTCGCCCGCAGACAAGAATTTCGCTCTCTTCTTCCTGAATCTGCTAAGATAAGGATTTACTATCGACGGCTGAGCGACTCCACTGTTTACTGTAAGTCCCTTATATTCGTCACTGTTTTCCGGATGTTCCATATATTATATCAGAATTAAACTATTCTATATTCTTTCTTTTGCGAAGATACGATTTTCTTTTGAAAAACATCTCACAAGCCACCAAAAGCATCTGCCGCCTGTCGTGCTGCCGGCCTGTCTGTCATTCATATTTCACATTCACTGTCTCCTTCGGATGGTTCGGATCATTGGTGATTATGAGTACACGAGGCTGGTTCTTTGACAAGTTGAGATACTTGGAATGAAGTGCAATCTTCATCACAATACTCTCTCCGCTGACGAGTTCCCTGCGCGGAAGACTGACCGACAATGCCTGATTAAATACCTGTATAGCACTGAGTTTCAGTACCCCTTTGCCCATATTAGTTATCTTAACCTTGCCTGTCAGTTTCGATTTCTTTCCAAGTTTACCCATGTTCACTTCCGTTGCAGAAATAGCAAACGTCGGACTCTCCCGTGTTTCCGGTATATCAGGCAACAGGATGGCCGATACTGCGATTTCATTGTCTGTTCCGACTTTATCGCCTGAAAAGCGGGCCAGATAAATAGAAGTCTGATTAAGTCCCATATTTACAAGCTTATCACCATGAAGCGTAAGGTCGATAGTTCCGCGTCTGCCACGTGCAAGCATCGCCGGCCTGAAGTTCGCCGTAATGTATGGCGGAAGATGCATCAGCTGCGGAGTATAGACTTCCTGCCCGTCGTTGAGAATATCAATGCTTACAGACACCGAATCGCCGGCACTGGCATCCGGAAATTCCACATTATTGGTACTCAGGCATACGTCACCAATACGAAAAGGGTATATATCGGCCACCGTCTTGCGGTCTCCCGTCGTGATAAGTCCTTTCATGCGAAGCCGCACAGGCTTTTCCGAGGCGTTGGTATATACCTCGATAATACGGTCGAAACGTCCGAGAAGCATCGCATCATACGTGACGGAAATCTGCCCTTCCCCTCCTTTTCCTATCTCCCCCTTCGTCCATGTAGGCTGCAAACATCCGCATCCGGCATCCACATCAGTCACAACAAGCGGTACACGTTCCTTGTTTGTAAACTTAAAGACTGCCGCCACCGGCTTCCGCCACAGAGTGGAGTTTGTAGTGACAGTTGTATTTTCAAATGATATTTTCTGTGCATATCCGCCTACTCCAAGAAAAAGGACTGCAAGCGACAATATATATTTTCGTATCATTGCATGAAGATTTTCATTGTTGACAAGACAAAGATACAGAGATTTTCCATTACTTTGCACAACATTCTTGTAACATTTAATGATTATGCCATTACTTTCAGACATTTTGACACACTCTGCAAGCAAAGCATTGGACCTCCTCAATGCCGCCAACGACATTCTCTGGACCTATATCGTCATCACCCTGTTGGTGTTCTGCGCCATCTATTTCACCATCCGCACAAGAGGGATGCAGTTCCGCATGCTCAGCGACATGCTCCGGATTATGTGCGGCAAAGACAGAAAACGAGCGGATACTTCCGACAGCAACAGTGTCCGGAGTCAAAAAGCGGAAATAGGTTCCTTCCATGCATTTGCCGTGTCACTGTCAAGCCGTGTAGGAACCGGAAATCTTGCCGGTGTCGCTTCCGCCATTTTCATCGGAGGACCGGGAGCCGTGTTCTGGATGTGGGTGATGGCGCTGTTGGGTGCATCCACTGCTTTCGTGGAATCCACACTCGCACAACTCTATAAGAAGAAAGGGGATGATTCCTATTACGGAGGTCCCGCATACTACATGCAGACAGGGCTTCACAAACGCTGGATGGGAATTGTGTTTTCCATTCTCATTACCGTTACATTCGGCATGGCCAACCAAACGGTCCAGAGCACCACATTGTGTGATGCATTGTCCGACACATTCTGCATCGACAAGGCAATAATAGGCATTTTCATAACGGTATGCACACTCGTCATCATCTTCGGAGGCATCAAACGCATATCCCGTTTTTCCGGCATTGTCGTCCCTTTCATGGCTGTAGGATACATTCTCCTTGCCGTATATGTGGTATTGACAAACCTCACAGCCGTACCCGAAGTCTTCAAACTGATTTTCAGCAATGCTTTCGGGACGGAACAAGCTGCCGGCGGAATGGTCGGCGCAGCGATCATGCAGGGAGTGAAGCGCGGACTGTTCAGCAACGAAGCAGGAGAAGGTTCCGCGCCCAATGCTGCCGCCATAGCCGAGACATCCCATCCTGCCAAACAAGGACTGTTGCAGGCGCTTGGTGTATTTACCGACACTCTCGTCATCTGCACCTGCACCGCCTTCATTGTAATCATATCCGGCCTCTACACCAATGGTGCCGACGGCATAATCCTTACCACTATGGCGATGGAGAAAGAGGTGGGCCCGGTTGGACGGTACTTCATCACCGCCGCCATCTTTCTGTTTGCCTACAGCACAATCATTGCCAATTATTTCTACGGCGAAACCAACATCCGCTTCATCACCCACAGGCATTGGGCCATCGACACGTTTAGAGTGATTACAGGAGGTGTCGTGATGCTTGGCTCCGTCGTCACCTTGCAGACCGCATGGAGTCTCGTCGACATTGTCATGGGACTTATGACGCTTTTCAATCTGATTGCCATCCTGCTGCTTTCCGACAAGGCTTTCCGGTTGCTCAAGAATTACATCGGACAGAAAAGGGAGGGCAAAGAACCTGTGTTCAACAAAAAGATGATGCAGGACATCGCCGATGACATAGAATGCTGGGACTGACTATCGCTGACTGGAGAAAGACACCGCGTCCTGCATCCGAATATTTCTTCTACGTCATAATTCTTTCCACTGACATAAAAACAAAATCTGAAATTATATGCGTTTATCTATCATCGTTGCCATAGCAAAAAATAATGCTATCGGACTGAACAACCAGCTTATCTACTGGCTTCCCAATGACATGAAGCGTTTCCGTACCCTCACAACCGGAAATACCATCATCATGGGACGGAAAACATTTGAATCGCTGCCAAAGGGCGCATTGCCCAACCGCCGCAACATTGTCTTGTCACGGACATCTGCCAAGAACGCTTTTCCCGGTGCCGAATGCTTTGCCACATTAGATGAAGCCCTGAAGGCATGTCACAACGAGGAAGAAGTGTTTATCATCGGAGGCGCGTCCGTTTACCGACAGGCTCTTGCAGTTGCCGACCGTCTATGTCTCACCTGTGTGGACGACATTCCGGCCGGAGCCGATACATTCTTTCCCGACATTGATTTGTCCGGCTGGAAGGAGACTTTCCGTGAAGAGCACGGTACGGACGAAAAGCATGCCTTTCGCTATACTTTCGTCAATCTTGAGAAAGCATGACAATCCGTCTGAAGCATTCTCAATGCCATCACCCCTTCTGATTTCATATTCACAGAATCATCGCGTGATTCTGAGTTTCTTAAGTAGGTGTATCACAGACTCCTCTTGTGATTCTTATGGTTGCAAGCTGGTGTCTTTCTTAGAAACATTTCTTCTTTCTTTTTGATACAAAATCCATCCATCCCAGACGGGACTTTATTAACATAATTAAGATTCGTTTGCACTTGGACGACTGTTAAAAATTCAATATTTTACAGATAAGTAACTGATAATCAATTAAAATGCCATTTCAACAAAACCATGCAGTTTTAGGTACAAGAAGTACAAGCAGTGACAAAATAGAACATATTGATAATCAGCAAGTTACAAAAATTCTTATTTAAGATACTTATTTTTCATTGCCAAAATCCATCTTTGTTTTTCGTGGCATTGAAAAATCGGATTTTGATTTTTTAA